>JACSRF010000301.1 GCA_014879875.1 Anaerolinea sp. | reverse complement strand
TGGTCTCTCTGGTCACGCATCACTCGTCACGCATCACAGCCTGTCAACCCCCTGAATTCCCAAAGAGCCTTTTTTCTTTTGGCGTGAGCGTTTCATCGTGTTATGCTAGACATGATAAGTTTTGCGCGCCCGTGCATCTATAAAGGGTTATTAAGGATGAAGATTAATTTTTTTGCGACGTTAAGGCAAATTGTTGGGCAGAAGGCAGTTGAATTTACCCTGGCCGAAGGCACGACGGTACGCGAGATGGTGGAAATAGTCGTAACCCAATATCCTCCCATGCGCGCCGAGTTGTTAGACGAAGAGGGGAACCTGTGGCGACACGTACACGTTTTTGTCAACGGCCGTGATGCGCCCTATTTACCACAAGGCATGAAAACGGTGATCGCACCAAACGACGTCGTCAATATTTTCCCGGCTGTCGGTGGCGGGTGAGATGATGACGGTCGAACGGGTCATTCGTGGTATTCCCGCCTGGTTGATGGGAGAATATTTGCAGGAATTTGGGGGAGTGGGGCAGGGAAACGGCCGTTTCACCGGCCCCGACTGGTCAGCCCACGTTGCCCAGATCGAGGATTTTCAAATTGGTTCACTGCACATCGGTCAGATCCGTTTTGTCTTACAGGGCAAAAATGACGCCATCGCCACCTTACAGCAGCAGCTAGAAGTCAAACTACTGCGTGGTGGGGGATAAAAAAAGAGCCATGTTCTTCCTGAGAAACACGGCTCTTCGTTAGTTCGTTATCCATTATCCATAAACCGATTACGGATTACCGATTACGGACTACCGATCACGACGCTTAAATAATCGCCAACTCCTTCAACTTCCCTTCCGGCACAACGCCATTTTCCCAACCACGAGCGGCGTAATACTCTTCCAGCATCAGGTCCAACTCACACACATGTCCCTCCGAACCGGGCATTGTCGAAGGCTCTTCCA
The DNA here is from genome assembly GCA_014879875.1 of Anaerolinea sp. Classification (GTDB taxonomy): domain Bacteria; phylum Chloroflexota; class Anaerolineae; order Promineifilales; family Promineifilaceae; genus JACSRF01. The sequence goes on along the minus strand of JACSRF010000301.1, from coordinate 39,638 downwards.
GGAAACGTTTGGGCAGATAGTCGCTGCCTTCGCGGAACCCGGCCAGGTTGTTATAGTAACGCTCCAGGTTGTAAATGCGTTCGCCAGTCGTTAATACGTCATCCACTGTGAATGAATCCAGGCCGAGCATGGCCGCGTACTGATTCGCATACTCTTCGGCGCCTTCGGCAAAGGCGCTGAATTTACACAAATCCAGGCTGTCAGAGAAGGCGTGTATGTCTTGCAGCAATTTAGTGACTTCGCCCTTGCCTTTCCATGCTAAGGGATCGGCCGTTAGCGGGATCAGGCTCAGCTCAACGGCCGGCGTATAGGCGCGCAGGTGGCAGGCGCCGCGGTTACTGGTGGCGTAAGCAATGCCCATGCCCTTCAACCCACGTGGATCGTAAGCGGGAATGCCCTGGCCTTTCACGGTCATGGCGATTTCCGGGTGGCCGAAATGATTGGCGACAGCGTTGCAGCCATTGGCCAGCAAATCGCCAACGTCCTGGCGGAAGGCTACTTTTTCCATGGTGGCAATCATCCCCGTGTAATCCCCTTCTTTGAGGCCGCCATCCCCGTTGGTATACCCTTTCGTGGACGCTTCAATGTAGGTTGCCAGCACGTCCCCAATTTCAATAGCGTCTACGCCATAATCGTTGGCCAGGTCAATCATTTTGGCGATAGAGGCGATGTTGTCGTTGCCGCAGTTGGCGCCCAAGGCCCACGCCGGTTCATATTCCAAGCTTTCCATGTGCAGGCCGGCAAATTCCCCTTCGGTAATTTTAACTTCCTTTTTGCAGGCGACAGGGCAGGCGTGGCAGGTGGGGTTGTTCACCAAAATGTGTTCTTTGACGTATTCGCCGCTGATCAGTTCGGCGCGCTCGCCAAAGGAGGCGAGACGGCTGTTCAGCGCCGGCAGCGCCCCCATATTGCTGGTAATGTTCATCAACACATTTGTGCCATAAACAGAGAGGCCGCCCTTACGCGGGCTGGTGATATTTTTCTCGTCCATGATGGTCGCCAGCGCACGTGCATGGGCATCTTTCCACATATCCGCATTTTTCGGTTTCGGGAAGTTTTTCTTCGCCTTTACCACGACGGCCTTCAGGTTTTTGCTGCCACCAACACAGCCGGTACCACCACGGCCGCTGGCGCGATCATCTTCGTTCAACCAACAGGCATATTTCACCAGGTTTTCCCCGGCCGGCCCAATGGCAATGACGGTCAAATCTTTCTCGCCATACTTTTCCTTGAAGTGGGCGATGGTCTCGTGAATGCCCTTGCCCCACACTTCGGCAGCGTCGCGTAGTTCAACGGTATCGCCTTCGACATAGGCGTAAACTGGTTTTTCCGCTTTTCCTTTGAAAACCAGGCCATCAAAGCCGGCCCAACGGAGGCGCGCCGCTGACCAGCCGCCCTGGTGGCTGTCGGTGACGGTGCCGGTGAGGGGTGATTTGGTGACAATTGCCATACGGCCGCTCATGTTGGCGGCCGTTCCCGTTAGTGGCCCATTCATGAAGCAGAGGACATTGTCGGGTGACAAGGGGTCTACCTCTGGCCCATTTTCAAATACATATTTGACTCCCAGACCCCGGCCGCCAATATACTTCAGCGCCCACTCCTCAGGAATAGGCTTATATTCCACTTTGCCTGCGGTCAGGTCAACGTGCGCCATTCGATTTGCATATCCACCGAGTTCCATTTTTTGCCTCCATATGGGTTTAATTTACAAAAGTTGCCTCTCAGTTCTTGCTGGCAACCTGGGGTACTTTTACTAACAACCACCTGCATTTTAGCAGATAGTTTGCACGAAGATATTCTTTCTCCCAATTAAGTTTTTTTTTAATATTAAGATATAATTTAATTATGAATAGCTTCGATTTTACAGATCATGTACAGCCGATTCACAGTTTTGATCTGTTGAAATTGCTTGCCGATCCGCACCGGTTAGCTATTTTGCGCCGGTTAATGGCCGGCGCAGCCACGTTGTCACAGTTAAGCAAACTCCTGGATACGTACCCGGCGCGGGTGCGTCATCACGTGAAGCTGCTTGAAGGGGCAGAATTGATTACCCTCACGTCAACGCATGTCAACGGCGGCTTCATAGAAAAGTATTACCAGGCAACGGCGCACGCGTTTGTGATTAATTTGGCCGTGCTGCCGCAGTGGCCACAGGCCAAGACGTTGGCGGTTTGGGGAAGTCATGATCTGGCTTTGGAAATGATGGCGCAGCAGATGCAAGAAAAGGAAGGTATACCCGGGTTACTGACGGTAGCTGTGGGCAGCCTGGATGGGTTGATTGCTTTGCGGCAAGGGTTGTGCCAGTTAGCTGGCAGCCATTTGCTGGACGTGGACAGAGGTGAGTATAACACGGCGCACGTGCGCCATCTGTTTCCAGGCGAGGAGATGCTGCTGCTGACTTTAGCCTACCGGCAGCAGGGATTGTTGGTGGTTCCGGGTAACCCACGGCGCATTCGTGATCTGGTTGACCTGACGCGCGCCGACGTGCAGTTTGTGAATCGGCGGCGAGGAACGGGAACCCGATTGTGGCTGGATATCCAATTGAAACGGTTTGGTCTGGATGCGAACTTTATCAAGGGTTACGACGTGGAGATGACAACCCATTTACAGGTGGCGCAGATGGTGGCGCAGGGGCGCGCGGACGTTGGGTTGGCGATTATGGCAGCGGCACGGCCGTTTCAATTAGACTTTATTCCTCTGTTTGAGGAGCGGTATGATCTGGTTGTGCCGGCGCACACATCAGGCATCCCATCGTTACAGCCCGTTTTTGACTACTTGCAAAGCGCCGAGTGCCGGCAGCAGGTAGCCACACTGACAGGGTATGACGCCACCCATACCGGCGAGGTGTTGAAAGTGCAGGGTTAGCATATAATTCTTGTATGCAGCCAACAGGATACCCCATACGCCGCGATATTCTTAAGCAAATGTGGCACAGCTTCATGAAAACAGGGCAGGTGGAGCCTGTGCAGGGCGTGGACCCTGATCCGATTGTGATCCGTTCCTGGCAGCGCTGCGCACCCCGCTCCGATCCCAGACAGCGACCCCGCCAGGTGAGTTTGCAGACGGCCGGTTTTCAGGCTACCTTAAAGGCGCACGCGGACATGATGATGGTGGCACGGCCGTTTCTCGAAGACATCTACCAGTTCATGGAAGGGTCTTACTGTGCTATTGTGTTTACCGACGGCGCCGGCTGCATTTTGGATGTGCATGGTGAACACTCGGCTTTGGCCGAACGGTATGGCGACACCACCACCCGGTCGCGCCTGATCATCGGGGCTGAATCGAGCGTAAGGGGGGGGCAGACTTTTGGCTTGGAGCCGGGCAGCATGTGGGCCGAAGGGCATGTGGGCACGAATGCAATAGGACTCACCTTGATTACGGCCATGCCGGTGCAGGTGGTTGGCGCAGAGCATTATTTTGAGGTGTACCATCAACTGGCAACGGCCGCTGCGCCCATTCATGACGTCAGCGGCCGTATTGTTGGCACCATTGGCCTGGTGGAGCCGGTGACAGCGGCAACCCGCCACACCTTGTCGCTGGTGATGGCAGCTGCGCGGGCGATCAGCAATCAGCTCCAGGCAAATTTGTATCTTGAAGAAACGAACCATCGCCTGGCTGAGATGAATACGATTTTGGAATCAATCAATGAAGGTATTTTTGCCTGGGATGGCAACGGCCGTATCCACCACATTAATAAACAAGCGGGATTGGCATTGAACTTAAACCCGACGGCCGTTACCGGCAAGCTCATTAGCGATGTCTTAACCCTGCCGCCCATATTGGCTGAGGCCATTGCTTCCAACAAGGAACTGCGCGATGTAGAAATGCGCTTTGAAATAGGGGACAAGCCGGCGCGTGTTTCTGCCAGTTTGCGTTTTGTTCTTTCTACTGACAACAAGCCATTGGCGCATATCGTTACGTTGCGCCCAATTGAGCGGATTCGCCAACTGGTACATCAGCAGGTGGGCAGCCAGGCATTCCTGGCGCTGGAAGATGTTTCCTCCTACTCGGCGGCGATGCGCCCGGTGCTGCGGCAGGCGCGTACAGCGGCGCGGGGAACGGCGCCAGTGCTGCTGCGTGGCGAGGGCGGCGTGGGTAAAAATCACCTGGCGCGGGCCATTCATAATGATGGCCCGCGCGCCAGTCGGCCATTTATGGCGATTAACTGCCGCGCTATCCCGCATGAGCTGATCGTGAGTGAGTTTTTAGGATACGAGGAAGACACAGCGCGTAACAGTCGTCCTAGCAAATTTGAGCTGACCAATGGCGGCACCTTGCTGCTAGACCAGGTGGAAGGGCTGTCATTAGAAATGCAATCGGCGCTGCTGCACATCATTGAAACAAAACACGTGCTGCGCCTGGGCGGTATCTACCCTATCCCCGTTGACGTGCGTATTATTGCTTCGACAGCAGCCGATCTAGAGCAGTTGGTCGCTGAAAAAAACTTTATTTCACACCTCTATTATCGTTTTGGCGTTTTTAATATCACCATCCCCCCCTTGCGCGAGCGGGTAGATGACATTCCCATTTTGGCGGAGCGGTTTTTGGCGCGCATCACCAATCGCAGCAATCAGGCTGTCTGGATTAATGACGAAGCGTTAAAAGTCTTGTGCCGTTACCCCTGGCCGGGCAATGTGCGCGAGTTGGAAAGCGTGTTAGAACGGGCGCTGAATCAGAGTGGAGATGCCATCATCTCGGTGGCGGATTTGCCGGAAAGTGTACGGTTGGGGCGGGTGGTTACGGCCGTCTCTCCCCAGGCGCAGCCCGTGCAAACGGCCGCCGAGGCGGAGCGCGAAGCAATTTTGCAAGCCGGCTGGGCCACGCACGGACGCGTCACCGAAATGGCGAAACAATTGGGGATCGGCCGTACCACCCTTTGGCGCAAAATGCGCCGGTTTAACATCGAGCCAGACCACTTCAAATAACCAAATCTTACTTTCCTCCTTACAATTTCAGCAGCGACAAGATTACTCATCATTTATTCACGCAGAATTGTTTCTTTTTGAAACAATTCGCGCCTTCTTTTGTTTCACTGTGAAACAAAAACTGCCTGTCAGTTGATGTGGTTGGCGAAAAACGTATGATTAGGCACAGTGCATTAGGCACACTGTCTATACTTTTATCCGATGGGTAGTTAAAAATGTCCAAGCAATCCGTTCATCAATCAACCTGGTTTGTTCCCAATGGTTACTAAGCATCTTGTCACGCGCTCGTGGCGAGGTGCTTTTTGTTTTAGCAGTTTTGGCGACTACTCACGGTGAAGTTTTAGAAGGAGGTTTGCTTATCGAATGGAGTTGAGGCAGGAAAACCGGTTAACGTAAAGCAATCTGTAAGAAACGCGAGTTGTTCTCAGTAAAAAAATCTTCAGAAGAGTAGAATTCAAGGAGAAAAACATGAAACAAAAAGGTTTAATGGGCGAACTGGTGGGCGAAGTATTCGGCACCTTTATCCTCATCCTCTTAGGTGATGGCGTCGTCGCCAACGTTGGTTTGGCGCCCCGCCTGGCAGCGCCAGCTTACAACTGGAACACCATAACCATCGGCTGGGCTTTCGCGGTGATCGTGGCCGTGTATGTGTCGGGCGGCGTTTCTGGCGCACACATTAACCCGGCCGTGACCATCGCTTTGGCTGTCAAGCGTGGCTTCCCCTGGGCAAAAGTTGGCCCATATATTGGCGCGCAATTTGTTGGTGCTTTCCTGGGCGCTCTCGGCGTTTACCTGGTCTACCGTGAGGGTTTGGTCGCGGCCGGCATGCCCAATGTGTGGGCGACTGGCCCTGGTTCCGTTTTTGGAAACTCTTTCTGGGGTGGTGAAGGTGGCGCCGCAACGGGCAGCTATTCCATCTTGAACGCCGGTATCGCTGAATTCTTTGGCACGATGGTACTGCTGTGGGGCGTTTTAGCCAGTGGCGACGAACGCAACATGGGCTTGAAGAATAACATGGGACCGTTCCTGGTCGGCTTCACGGTTTTGGCAGTTGGCCTTTCTTTGGGTGGTCCCAGCGGTTACTCCATCAACCCCGCCCGTGACCTCGGCCCCCGTATCTTTGGCGCTCTGGTAGGCACCAAAGATTTGTTCAATGGCATGTACTGGCTCATTGTACCTGTTTTGATCCCCGCTATTTCTGGCGCCATTGGGATTTACGTTTACGACTTGTTGATTTCGCCAAACCTGCCCAAAAAGTAAGCGTTTTGGTTAAAGACGGGCTGTCCAGTAAGTCTGGCAGCCTGTCTTGCTTCTATAACTAAATCTAGTTTTGCAATTGTAGGGAGAGTTTGATGAAAAAGTTGATTAATGCACTTGATGATGTTGTCAAGGAACAGTTGGAGGGGATGGCGGTCGCGCACCCTGACCTGCTCAAAGTAAATTATGAACCGAAATATGTGTGCCGCGCCGATGCGCCGGTAGCCGGCAAGGTGGCGGTTATCTCCGGTGGCGGCAGCGGGCACGAACCGATGCACGGCGGTTTTGTGGGGATGGGCATGTTGGCCGGCGCCTGCCCTGGCGAAGTGTTTACATCGCCTACGCCGGACCAAATGTATGAATGCGCCAAGGCTGTGGACGGTGGCGCTGGCGTGCTTATGCTGGTGAAAAACTATACGGGCGACGTGTTGAACTTTGAAACGGCCGCCGAACTGGCGCACGCCGACGGCATCAAAGTACAAAGCATCCTCATTGATGATGACGTAGCCGTGAAGGACAGCCTGTATACGGCCGGCCGACGTGGCGTGGGTACGACGGTGCTTGTGGAGAAGATTGTGGGCGCGGCCGCCGAAGCGGGTTATGACCTCGACCAATGCGCCGATCTGGCGCGCAAGGCAAACATGTACGGCCGTTCCATGGGCATGGCTATTACCTCCTGCACGGTCCCTGCGGCCGGCAAACCCACCTTTGATTTGCCCGACAACGAAATCGAAATCGGTATCGGCATCCACGGCGAACCTGGGCAAAAGCGTATGCCCATGGCCTCCGCTGATGAAATTACCACCATGATGGTCAACGAAATCATCACCGACGCCGCTTATACCCGCGTTGTGCGCGAGTGGGACCGCGAAGAGGGTACCTGGATTGAAAAGCAGTTGACCGACAAGCCATTTGCCCCCGGTGATGAGTTTATCGTTTTCGTGAACAGCATGGGCGGCACCCCCGTTGCGGAACTGTACGCCGTCTATCGTAAAGTAGCCCAGATCCTGGAAGAGAAAGGGTATAAAATCGCCCGTAACCTCATTGGCCCTTACATCACCTCGCTAGAAATGCAAGGGATGTCCATTACCTTGCTAAAGGCCGATGAGGAAATCTTGAAGCTCTGGGACGCGCCTGTCAATACCCCAGGCTTACGTTGGGGGGTATAGCCCTGTCATGTAGGCAAACTGCCAGCGGCGGCGTTCGGTAATTAATTGACAATCGTCAATCTAAAATCGTCAATCGTCAATTCTGTCGGTTTTCCTACAGTTTGTTGACAGCGTAAAGGAGTGTGTCATTCATCATGGTAACAAGAGATCAAATAGTCGCCTGGCTGGAAAATCTGACCGTTGTCCTGGCCGAAAACAAAGATTATCTCACTCAGTTAGACTCGGCCATTGGCGATGCCGATCATGGTATCAACATGGATCGTGGTTTCAAAAAAGTGAAGGAGAAATTGCCGAGCATTGCCGACAAGGACATTGGCAATATTCTCAAGACTGTGGGCATGACGTTGATTTCCAGCGTTGGCGGCGCCAGTGGCCCATTATACGGCACCTTTTTCATGCGTAGTGGCATGGCTGTGGCGGCGAAAGAGGAACTCAACAACGAAGACTTGCTTAAACTGTTGCAGGCCGGGGTTGATGGCATTGTGCAGCGCGGCCGTGCGCAGCTTGGCGACAAGACCATGTTCGATACCTGGTCGCCCACGTTAGAGACGCTCAGCACAGCCCTGACTACAAGCGATGATACCATTGTCGCATTGCAAGCGGCCGTTAACACCGCCGAACAAGCAATGAAAGACACCATTCCTTTACAAGCAAAAAAGGGGCGCGCCAGCTACCTGGGTGAACGCAGCATTGGACATCAAGACCCAGGGGCGACGTCTTCCTACCTCATGTTGAAAACATTATTGGATACACTGGTAGCAAGTTAACCTCTTTCGTAGCAGATATATTGCGTATTACGTAACCAGAGATCAATACGCAATACAGATTGGGATAATGAATTCCCACTATTTCAGACAAGGAGAATTGAAACAATGGCTAAATATGTAGCAGCAATTGATCAAGGTACAACAAGCACCCGTTGTATGATCTTCAATCATTCTGGCGAACCCGTTGGGGCGCATCAACTGGAACACGAACAAATCTACCCCAAGCCAGGTTGGGTTGAACATGACCCGCTGGAAATTTGGGCGCGCACGCAAGATGTGGTTAAAGGGGCGCTCAAGCAAGCCGGCCTCACCGTCGCCGACCTGGCGGCCGTTGGCGTCACCAACCAGCGTGAAACAACTGTCGTTTGGGACAAGAACACCGGCAAGCCGTATTACAACGCCATCGTCTGGCAAGACACCCGCACCGACAAAATCTGCAAAGATTTAGAAGGCGGCATTGGGCAGAACCGGTTCCGCGAAAAGGTTGGCCTGCCATTAGCCACTTACTTCTCTGGCCCCAAGGTGAAATGGATGCTAGAAAACGTAGAAGGCTTGCGCGAAGCTGCGGAAAAGGGCGACGCGATCTTTGGCAACATTGACACCTGGGTTATCTGGAACCTGACCGGCGCGCACGTCACCGACGTCACCAACGCCAGCCGTACCATGCTCATGAACCTGAATACCCTGGATTGGGATGATGAAATTCTGAACATTATGGGTATTCCCAAGTCCATGCTGCCGGCCGTAAAGCCTTCTTCGGCTGTCTATGGATACACCAAAGCCGACGGTCCGTTTGGCGGCGTGATTCCCGTCGCTGGCGACCTGGGCGACCAACAAGCGGCGACGGTGGGGCAGGCTTGCTTCAGCCCCGGCGAAGCCAAGAACACCTATGGCACCGGCTGCTTCATGATCCTGAACACCGGCACCAAGATTGTGCCCTCCAAGAGCGGTTTGTTGACGACCCTGTGCTACAAGTTTGGGGATGAACCGGCCGTGTACGCCCTGGAAGGCTCCATCGCCATCACCGGCGCGTTGGTACAATGGCTGCGCGACAACCTGGACTTCTTTGATTTCTCACCGCACATCGAAGATTATGCCAAATCGGTTGAGGACAATGGCGGCGTCTACTTCGTGCCTGCGTTCTCCGGCCTCTTTGCCCCCTACTGGCGTTCAGATGCACGCGGCGTCATCGCTGGCCTCACGCGCTACGTCAAGAAAGGCCACATCGCCCGCGCCGCATTGGAAGCGACCGCTTACCAGACCCGCGAAGTGTTGGACGCCATGAACAATGACTCTGGCGTACCCTTGACCGCCCTCAAAGTAGACGGTGGCATGGTTTATAACGACACCCTCATGCAATTCCAGGCGGACGTGCTGGATGTGCCCGTGGTACGGCCGAAAGTGGCGGAAACCACAGCGTTGGGCGCTGCCTACGCCGCCGGTTTAGCCGTTGGCTTCTGGAAAAACACCGACGAAATGCGTGAAAACTGGGGTATAGACAAGACCTGGGAACCCGCAGCTGACAGCAATGCCAGCACAGAACTATATGCACAGTGGAAGAAAGCTGTTACCCGCACCTTCGACTGGGTAGAATAATTTTGAATAGCTAATTGTGAATGGACGTGGCAGCACGTCCATTCACACTGTATGCTTTTCTTTGGGGAGACCCAAGATGAACCGTTTACAAACCGAAATTCTGGTGATCGGTGGCGGGGCTACCGGGACTGGGGTTGCCTGGGATGCGGCCTTGCGTGGCTTTAAGGTGATCCTGGTGGAGCGGCGCGATCTGACGCATGGTACGTCGGGCCGGTATCATGGGTTATTGCACAGCGGCGGCCGTTACGCCGTCAAAGATCCGCATGGCGCAGCGGAATGCATTGCGGAAAACCGCATTTTGCGTCATACGCACACCCACTGTATTGAAGACACCAGTGGGTTTTTTGTCGTGCTTCCCGAAGATGAAGGGGAGTTTCCGGAGAAATTTAAGGCTGGCTGCCAGGCAGTCGGCATCCCTTGCGTTGAGATACCCGTAGCTGAGGCGCTGCGGCGAGAACCGCTGCTAAACCCGCGTATCAGCCGCGTTTTTGAAGTGCCGGATGGCTCGGCCGACAGCTTTTTGGCGGCACACGCCACGGCCCAGGCAGCCCGTAACGCTGGCGCGCAAATTTTAACTTACCACGAAGTCATCAGGCTGATTATGGCTGATGACAGCAACGGCCGTCGCGTGGCCGGCGCTGTGGTTCATAATGTCGTTACCGGTGAAGAGACGGAGATTCACGCGGATATGGTGGTGAATGCGGCCGGAGCCTGGACGGGCAAAATTGCCGCAATGGCCGGGGTTGCTATTACGATCATGCCCAGCAAGGGGACGATGTTGGCGATGAACCATCGTCTGGTCAACACCGTCGTCAACCGCTGTAAATCCCCTTCTGATGGAGACATCATTGTGCCCAGCCACACCGTTTGCATTATCGGTACGACTTCGGTGAATGTGCCGGAGCCAGAGCCGCTGCGCATTGAGCCATGGGAAGTGCGCCTGATGTTGGCAGAGGGGGACAAAATGGTTCCCGGCTTTGCCAAAGCGCGTGTGCTGCGCGCCTGGGCAGGGGTACGGCCGTTATTCCAGGATACTTATGTCAGTGGCAAAGGGCGGGATGTGACCCGCAAGCTGGCCCTGCTGGACCATAAAGAGCGCGAAGGCGTGGGGGGCTTCCTCACCATCACCGGTGGCAAATGGACGACTTTCCGCCTGATGGCCGAGGCAACGGTGGATGATATTTGCCGCCATTTGGGCACGGAACGGCCGTGTACCACCGCGACGACCCCCGTGCCTGGCGTAGAGCAAGGCCATTACTGGCTCGGCCACCGCTTGCACGAAATCGAAGAGAAAAAGCTGCAAGGCGAACTCATTTGCGAATGCGAGTTAGCCACGCGGACAATGATCGAAAACGCCGCGCAGCGCAATCCGCTGCTGACGCTGGACGATTTGCGGCGCGATGTGCGCCTGGGCAAAGGGCCTTGCCAGGGTGGGTTCTGTACCTATCGGGCAGTTGGGATTTTGCATGAGATGAAAAAAGCGGGCAGTTGGGAAGTAGACATGAGCGACCAGGCAGGCGGCGCGGCCAAATGGGAGACCGCCTACCTGCAATCGCCGGGGCATAATCTGGTGCGGGACGCGAATGGGAATGGGAAGGGGCGCAACGGCCGTGCTGCGGCCAACACCGCCGACTCCTTCAACCCCAACTTGCTGCTGTGCGACTTCTTGCAAGAGCGATGGAAAGGGCTGACATCCATCCTCTGGGGCCGCCAACTAAAACAAGAGCGGCTGGACGAACTGATTTACCTGAGCCTGATGAACGTGGACCATCTGCCTGACCAGGAGATGTCCAGTCCGGTGACGGATTTCTATCATTTTGATACCACTCCGGTGGCGGAAGAAGGATAGAGTGGTGAGATAGAGAATCTCTACGCTCTACACTCTGGGGGATTGAGATGGCTGACTTACTGATTATCGGCGCAGGTCTGAGCGGCCTGATGGCTGCCTACACCGCCGCGAAAGCAGGTTTGAAAGTGAACCTGGCTGCTAAAGGTTTGGGTTCGCTCCATTGGGGGGCGGGGACCATTGACGTCTTAGGGTATATGCCTGGGCAGATGGGCGCGCCGGTGCAACGGCCGTTAGAACAAATCCAAACCCTTGTCCAGGCTAACCCAGACCATCCCTACGCCTTACTCACCCATACACAAATCGCCCAGGCGCTCGCCGCTTTCGTCGCCCTGAGCAAAGACCTGGGGCTGCCCTATGGCGGCGCGGCCAATCCGGGCGATAATTTATTACTGCCTTCCCCGGCCGGCGCGGCCCGCCCCACCTACCTGGCCCCACGCGGCCAACTGGCGGGTGATCTCAGCCGTTCTGAGCCGATGCTGATTGTCGGGTTCGAGCGGATGCGCGACTTCTACCCGGAACTCGTTGCCGAAAACCTGACCAAACTTGGCTATAAGGCGCGCGCCGCTTTCCTGCCGTTCAGCCTGATCAGCAAACGGCGCGACGCCAATACGGTGCAGTTAGCCCATGGGCTAGACAACAAAGCGCAGTGGGCGGCGCTCGACGCGGCGCTGCGCAAGATCATCCGACCGGGCGAGCGCGTTGGCCTGCCTGCCATTTTAGGTATGGAAGCGCACGCCGCGTTATTGGCTGAACTGGAGCGCGAGACGGCCGCGCCTGTTTTTGAGATTCCCACTTTGCCGCCGAGCGTGCCGGGGGTGCGCCTGTTCAGCGCGCTGCGCCGCCACCTGCAAGGGATGGGCGTGCGGATTTCAGTCGGGATGGAAGTCATTGCCACCGAGACGACCGCGACCAATGGCGCGCCGGGCGTAGTGCGCTGGGTGGAGAGCGCCACCAGTTCGCGCCCGCTGCAACTGCGCGCCGACAACTATCTGCTGGCGACCGGCGGCATTTTGGGCGGTGGCTTCGACAGCGACGTGGACGGCCGTGTCTGGGAGACTATTTTTGACTTGCCGTTGAGCGTGCCCCAGGCGCGTGCTGATTGGTTCCATCCCAGCTTTTTGGCCCCGGAAGGACATCCGGTGTTTCGTGGTGGGGTGAAGGTAAACCGGCAATTCCAACCGGTGGCAGAGGAGGAACGGCCGTTGTACGCCAACCTTTGGGCATCCGGAAACCTGCTGGCCCACAGCGACGCCATTCAAGAACGAAGCAGCGAGGGAACGGCCGTTGTCACCGGCATCGCCGCCGCCCAGGCGCTAATTGCTTGAGAGGAACGACTATGCACACAAAATCATGGCATTCGGTCGGGCCATCCCTGGACGAATGTATTAAATGCAACATCTGCACAAGCTACTGCCCGGTTGCGGCCGTTACCGACCTCTTCCCCGGCCCCAAATATGTTGGGCCACAGGCGCAGCGCTTCCGCGAAGTGGGGCAGCCGCAAACGCCCGACCATTCGGTTGATTACTGCTCCGGCTGCCGCGTTTGCAACGAAGTGTGCCCCAGCGGCGTCAAAATCGCCGAGATAAACGCCCGCGCGCGCGCCCAAATTGTCGCCGAAACCGGCATCCCGCTGCGCAATCGCCTCCTGGGGCGCAATGAAACGCTAGGTAAAATGGGCAGTCTTGTCCCCGCGCTGGCTAACTTTGGTATGCACAACCCGCTCAGCCGCGTCCTGGCGGAAAAAGTGATGGGCATCGCCCGCGAAGCTCCTCTGCCCCATTGGTCTAGCGATGGCACGTTTGGCGATTGGTTCAAGAAAACGAAGGCGCAGCGCCTGAAATCAGACAAGAAAGTTGTGTACTATCACGGCTGCGCCACCATGTATTACGAGCCTTTCATCGGCAAAGCGGCCGTCGCCGTGTTTGAACACAATGGCTTCGAGGTGATTGTGCCGCCACAGAACTGCTGCGGTCTACCTATGCTCAGCAATGGTGAATTTAAGGCGGCCGGCGAATACCATCAGAACAACATCAACAAGCTGCTCGTTTATGCGCAAGCGGGTCTGGATATCGTGGGGACCAGCACAAGCTGCACCCTGACGCTCAAGGAAGAAGCGCCGGAACTGCTGGACATGGACGGAGAGAACGCCCAAATGATCACGAAGGCCACCTGGGACATCTTTGAGTGGCTGCGCGAGCTGCATGACCGGGGCGAATTGAAAACGGATTTCCGCGATTTGAACATGACGCTGCCTTATCATGCTCCCTGCCAATACCGGGCGCACCGGGTAGGTAAGCCGTCTATGGACATCATGAGCCTGATCCCTGGCCTGGATTTGCGCGAGAGCGACGCGCGCTGCTGCGGCATCGCCGGGACGTATGGGTACAAAGTGGAAAAGTATCAGATCGCCATGGATGTTGGCGCGGAACTGTTTGATTTTGTGGCGAAACAGGGTGAGGACGTGACCATGACGGCCTGTGATTCGGAGACATGCCGTTGGCAGTTGGAGCATGGCACTGAGTTGCCTTCGCGCCACCCGATTGAGTTTTTGGCGGCAGCGTATGGACTGTATGATTTAGAGAAGCGGCAGTTGATTTAGAGAGACGAAAGACAATATATGGCGAAGAAAAAGACAAAGCGGAAGATGAGCCAACGGGCCAGCGAAGCACAGGCCAGCGAAACGCTGGACAAAGAAATCGCCAAAGCGATGAGTGAACCGTGGATAGCGATGCGGTCGGGTATCACCCTGATTGCTTTCGTGAGCCTTGCTTTTGCCGTATTCATGACCTGGCAGCTTTATCCCACAGAGGGGTTGGGTCGGGCGATTCTTTTTGGATTGGCGTCTGCGGTGGCGATATGGGTCATTTTTGGCATGAGTTTGTCATTTAATATATTCGTGCGCCGCCGTCGAGGAGGCTCGTAGTGGCTTTATCGGCCCAGGCATGGGAACAGATGTGGGCGCCGTATGATGAGCCGATGTATACGGCCGTTTTAGATGCCATTCGCTCTGATGATGTGGTATTGGACATTGGCGCCGGTGATTTACGGTTGACGCGGCGGTTGGCACAGCGGGCCAGGCGTGTGTATGCGCTGGAAATGAACGCCGCCTTGCTGCCACCGGCCATGACCCTGCCGCCAAATTTACACTCAGTTTGCGCCGATGCCCGTTCTTACCCATTCCCCACAGATGTCACCCTGGCCGTGCTGTTGATGCGCCATTGCCAACATGTGGCGGTTTATGCGGAAAAACTGCGCGCGGTGGGCTGCCGCTACCTGATCACCAATGCGCGGTGGGGTTTTGGTGTGGAGTGTATTGATTTATTGGCGGCGCGACGGCCGTTTACGGCCGTTCCCATCGGTTGGTATGCGTGTTCTTGTGGGGCAACGGGCTTTGTGCCTGGCCCGCCAGAAAAATTGACGTTGGCAGTGGAGACGGCCGTTTATGAAGTGACCGGCTGCCCTCGCTGTGACCGGCAATCGGTGAACTGTAAATCGTAAATATGATAGCAACGGTGTCAATGACCAGACGCCAGGCTTACAAGAAGTCATCATGTAGGGCAATTTGTCAAATTGCCCTACACACACAAAGACGAAAACGTCGTTTACACATTAGTGAGTAATTGATCATGGTTGGTATCGTCATTGTTTCACACAGCAAGAATCTAGCTATTGGCGTGCAAGAATTAGCACAGCAAATGACACCGCAAACCGTGCCCATTGCCGTAGCCGGTGGCGTTGATGATCCGGAACATCCCATTGGCACCGATGCAATCAAGGTGTACGAGGCGATCTACGAGGTATACAGCGAAGATGGCGTCCTCGTGCTAATGGATTTGGGCAGCGCCTTGCTGAGCGCGGAAACGGCGCTAGATTTGCTGCCGGCTGAAATGTGTGAACGGATCATTTTATGTGCAGCGCCGCTGGTTGAAGGAGCGATGTCGGCGGTGGTGCAGGCGGCCGTTGACGGTACGCTGGAGCAGGTGGCTCAGGAAGCTTTGGGCGCTTTGGCCATGAAGGAAGCTCAGCTAGGGGAGTATGTTGCCGGAGTTGGCGCGGTAAAAACGGCCGTTACTCCTGTAACCAGTGCGCAAAAGCTGACCCTGATGGTCTATAATCGCCTGGGGCTACATGCCCGCCCGGCGGCTCGTTTTGTAACGACGGCTAACCGCTTTAACGCCACAATGCAACTGCGTAAGGGTAGCAAAGTTGCCAACGCCAAAAGCATTAATCAGGTGGCAACGTTGGGAGTACGTCAGGGAGATGAAATCATCATCCTGGCCGATGGGCCTGATGCGGCGGCGGCGCTGACAGCTATCCAAAGCCTGGCTGATGACAATTTTGGCGACCATGACGACGATGCGACCGGCCCGCTTGTGCCTAAGGCTGTTACCCCATTGGCTGAAGGGGAGTTGGGCGGGATTCCGGCCTCGCCGGGAATTGCCATTGGGCCGGCCGCTTTGTATCGCCCTCGTTTACCAGATGTGGAAGCGCGCGCCATCACCAATACGGATGCGGAATGGCAGCGCCTGCAAACGGCCGTTGCCGCAGCCAAATTAGAAATTAGCAGCATTCATCAACAGGCTGTCCGGCAAATGGGCAGCGCCGAAGCCGCTATTTTTGAGGCGCATTTACTCTTTTTGCAAGACCCGGACTTGATTGATGCGGCGCATGACGTGATCATGGCGCGCGCGGTGAATGCCGAAGCTGCCTGGCAGCAGGTGGTGACGAACATGGCGGCCACTTACCGCGCTTTAGACGATGCGTATATGCAGGCGCGCGCGGCCGACGTGCTGGACGTGGGGCAGCGGGTATTGGCGCAAATGATGGGCGTGGAACGGCCGTCGCTCGACTTTGAGCAGCCCGCTATCCTCGTTGCCACCGACCTGACCCCTTCCGATACGGCGCGCATGAACCCGGATAAGGTGTTGGGCATTTGCACCGAATTGGGCGGGGCCACTTCGCACAGCGCTATTCTGGCGCGAGCGTTAGGCATTCCGGCCATTGTTGGCGCGGGTAATGCGTTGGCGGCGCTGCGTGAAGGGCAAATGCTGGCGCTCGATGGCGCGCAAGGGCGTATTTGGGTAGACCCGGATTATGACACACAGGCGGAACTGCAAGCGCAGCGGCAGGTATGGCTAGGCGAACAACTACGCGCTAAAGAAGTTGGGCAGCAGCCAGCCGTGACGCAAGATGGTCATGCTGTGGAGATTGTCGCCAATATTGGCGGGCCAATGGATACGCGTATAGCGCTGGAATATGGGGCGGAGGGCGTTGGCTTGTTTCGGACTGAGTTTATGTTCCTGGGGCGGGAAACGGCCCCTACCGAAGAAGAGCAGTACCAGGCGTACCGGCAGGTGGTGCGCGATATGGGGAAACGGCCGTTGGTCATTCGCACGCTCGACGTTGGCGGTGACAAACCACTGCCCTATTTTCAGCGTGAACCGGAAAGCAACCCGTTTCTCGGCTGGCGTGGCATTCGCTTTTGTTTAGATCACCCAGAAATTTTTAAGCCGCAGCTGCGCGCTATTTTGCGGGCAAGCGTGGATGCGGCCGGTACGCCCGCCAACGTGAAGATGATGTTCCCCATGATCGGGTCCGTGGCGGAACTGCGGGCGGCAAAAGCAGCGTTGGCTAACGTACAAGCTGAATTGCAGGCAGAAGGCAAACTATTTGACCCGCAGATGGAAGTAGGCGTCATGATCGAAGTACCGTCGGCGGTGACGGTGGCCGATCAGTTGGCAGCCGAAGCAGATTTCTTCAGCATTGGGACGAATGATCTAACGCAGTATGCGATGGCAGCGGATCGCGGCAATGCCAGGGTCGCCGATCTGGCCGATGCTTTGCAGCCGGCGGTGCTGCGCCTGATTCAGCAAACGGTGACTGCTGGCCATGCTGCCGGTATTTGGGTGGGGATATGTGGCGAGCTGGCGGGCAATGCAACGGCCGTGCCTGTGCTTATTGGCCTCGGTTTGGACGAACTGAGTATGAGCGCGCCGGCCGTGCCCGATGTCAAGGAAGCAATCCGGCGTTTGCAGTTGGCGGATGCGCAGCGCATTGCCGCCGCAGTGTTGCAGCTTGAATCGGCGCAAGCGGTGAAAGCCTACCTGCTCAGTCTATAACACGCTGAGGATTTAGGAGAAGAGGAAAGGAGAAGGCCGCCCCGGCGCATTTGCTGGGGCGGCCTTCGGGCGTATGCGTCAGGTGTTTGCCCGGCGACTTGCAGGACGGGGGAAAAAGCGAGGCGTGCGCGCCATGTATGCCTGGTACTCTGGTAAATGCTGACGCAGCACCGCTTCATCCTTGCGCGCCAAATTGGTCAGGTAAAAGTAGATGCCGATATTCAAAGTCAGCATTAAGGGGGAAGGGTTGATGAACAGCCAGCCTATCACCAGCATGAAGTAGGCTGTAAACAAGGGGTGGCGCACGTAAGCGTAAGGGCCGCTGTCAATCAAGCGGTGGTTGCTTTGCACTTCGCTGCGCTGCACATAAAATTGGCCCAGGTGGCGGCGCGCCCATACATTTAACAGCAGCCCTCCAAGACAAACCATAGCGCCACTGATTTGCAGCCATAAGCCCCAAGGCGCAGCGGTAGACCAGCCCAATTGGGGTAAAAAAACAGGTTGTAGCAAGAGCAGCGCCGCCAGGGCCATGGAAGAGAGGATAACGGGCCAGCTGCGCCCGGTACGGCCGTCTACCCGCACACGATCATATTTTTGATGAAACCAGGCGTCTGTCACGTAAAAAGACAGAGCGACCAGGATAATGGCAGTTGATTGGTAAAACCCTGTTAACATGTTGACCTACCTGTATGTTTTAAGAAATCGGCCGTATTATGACACAATTGCGGCATCTGGGTTACTGGATATGAGGAGATATTGATGATGGCGTCGTTGGAACTAATTACCCTGACAGGGCAAGTTATTCGCCTGGAGCCTTTATCGGTCATGCACGTGGCCGAGCTAACAACGGCCGCCCAAGACGAGCGTATCTGGCGCTATTTGCCGTATGGCGTGCTGGACACAGAAGCGAAGATGCACGATTTTGTGCAAATGTTGCTGGCGCAGCAGGCGCGCGGGACCGATGTGCCCTTTGCCGTCATCCATCGGGAAAACGGCCGTGCCATTGGCATGACGCGCTACATGGAGATACGGCCGCAGCATCGTGGCCTGGAGATTGGCGGGACGTGGTATGGGACGGCGTATCAGCGCACGGCCGTCAACACCGAAGCGAAATTTCTCCTGCTGCAACATGCCTTTGAGACCTTGAACTGCCTGCGGGTGCAGTTTAAGACCGACAGCCGCAATACGCGCTCGCAGCAGGCCATTGAACGGATTGGCGCGGTGAAAGAGGGGGCGCTGCGACAGCACATCATCATGCCTGATGGGTATGTGCGCGACACCGTTTATTACAGCATTTTGGATAAAGAGTGGCCGGCTGTGAAACTGCATTTACAGCAAAAATTGGGGGGTGCGTGAAATGCGAGGCGTCCGCTTCTGGTCACGTTTCACGCCACAAATCAGCCAGGCATTCGGCGACGCGCAACGCATCCTCCCACCCCTGACCGCTATCTTCATAGGACCACCAGGCGGAAAGGACGGCCTGCGCCAGGCTCCAGGCGAGGATGCGCTGCCGGGGAAAGCCAAGTATGTCGGCAAAAATGGCGGCGCGGCGCGCTAACACCTGTGGCAGCTCAGGCCATTGCGCCAGGTTGAGCGGGTTGCGTATGAACGCGCCCACTTCGTAAGCCGGTTCACCGATGACGCCTTTGGGGTCTATAGCCAGCCACGGCTGGCGTGTGGCGCGCAGGATGTTGTAATGGTGCAGGTCGCCATGCAGCAGCGCCGGGGCGCTTGCGGTGGCGAGCAGGTCGGTAAAGAGGGCGACGGCCGTTTCCACCAATTTTTGTGGAAACGGGCCAATGCCGGCGCCAAATGTGGCGCGCAGCCGCTGCAAGCTGCTGCCCCAATCGGCGATGGTGGGAAATAGCGCCGCCTCGTCGGGAGCGAGCGGTCGCCATAACTGCTGCATGACCTGAGCGGCGATGGTCGTGGCCGCTTCATCATCCGCTACCTCCAGCAGCATGGCGCCCGGTTGCAGCCGTTCGATGAGCAGCGCGCCCCACTCCGCGTCGGCAGCATAAAGCTGACAGATGCCGCGCCCGTCGTAGCAGCGCAATGCCGCCATTTCGGTGAGTAGCTCGCGGTTGAGGACGCCGATTTTCAGGACGAGGGAACGGCCGTTGGCGTCAACAGCCGGAGCCGCGAAATTATAAGAAAGGACGGGAAAGGGCGCTTGCACGTCTAATCCCCAGCGCGCCGCGCAGTCGGCCACAAGCTGCGGCAAATTCTCCACCCACGCCGCGCCGCGTTCGCCATAGAGGTCAACCATGAATTGGGTGAAGGTGTAGGGGAGGTTAAGAGGTGACATAGTGTTTTTTGCTGCCATTATAATTATCGTCCATGAACAGATTTAAAGGCATGATTTAATACTGTCAAAATGTCCTTTACAAATGAAAAGCGTCATGCTGAACCCTTCGCTGTACTTAGGGCAGGCTGTCTTCGGCCCTGAGTCTGTCGAAGGAATGACAATTCGCGAATTAATTTGTAAAGGACAGATTCAGCTTTCTGAACCATGCCGATTTTATAGATATTAAGAAAAAGATTTGGGGTTTTCTCATAGCTTGTCAGGGGGCAAGCCAATCGTCAATCGTAAATCGCCAATCGTAAATCCTATAGCGTGTCGTTTCGAATGTCCAAATGCCCACCGCCAATGGGTAAAAGTGACTTAACTCACGTTCAGATGATGATATATGTCACTGAACCATTGCACGCGCCTCGTTTATCATTCCTCTCATGGGGTAGTAGCTATTTTTGCAAAATGATTATGTTAATACCCCAGCGTTCTTGTTTATGACAATTCTTCATATCATCATTGCGTGCGCCGCCCCCCCATAGGTTTTGAGGATTGAAACATGCTGCGGTCGTCCTCTACCATCTGCCAAATATCCCTTCGTTTATGGTAAACGACCTTGTCCTGAAAAAGGGTAAGGTCGTTTTGTGTTTTATTGATCAGCACAAAAAGAAAGGAGGTAACCCTTGAGCGCCACGACTATTTCCCAAGAAACGGCATTCACAGCGGCAACGATTCCTAAACGGAATTTTATGCGCGAAATTGTCGAAGACACGCCCGGCGGCGATCCACGTCTGGAGATGTGTATTCAATGTGGCACATGTGGCGGGTCTTGCCCGTCAGGCCCGGACATGGAATACAGTCCCCGGCGTATTTTTGCCATGATCGAAGCAGATATGCGGGAAGAAGTGCTGCGCAGTAATACGTTTTGGTACTGCGTATCGTGCTACTACTGCTATGTACGCTGCCCGCAAGAGGTGCATATTACGGACATCATGTATACCCTGAAGCGCAAGGCGATTCGCGAAGGGTACTCGCAGCAATCCAGCGCCAGTGACGCCCCCGATTTTTCTGAATTTTTTGTGGACGCGGTGAAGAAATACGGCCGTAGCTTCGAGCTAGGACTCGCCACACGCTATCACCTGCGCCACCACCCCTTAGACATGGTTAAAATGGCAACCGGCATGGGTCTGGGGATGCTGCGTAAAGGGCGCATGGACCTGACGCCGCGCCGCATTAAAAACCTGGATCAGTTGCAAGCCATCCTGGCCAAAGCTGAAGAAATTGCGCGGCAGGAGCGGGTAGACATAGGAGGTATGGCATGAAATATATCTACTACCCTGGCTGTTCTTTAGAGCGCAATGCCAGCGCCTACCACGACTCGGCAATGGCAGTGGGCAACCCCTTAGGCATGGAATTTGCCGAAGTTGACGATTGGAACTGCTGTGGAGCGATTGAATTTATTGCCGTAGACAAAATGCAAGCCTATGCGCTCACGGCGCGGAATCTATCGTTGGCGCAAAAACAGGTGACAAATGGCGAAACGATGATCGCCCCCTGCAGCGCCTGTTACCTAAACCTGAGCAAATGCGATGCATACCTCAGCGCCGATCCACAACTGGCGCATAAGGTAAACGTGTCCCTGGCGGCCGGCGGCCTGCATTACACCCCTGGCGCCGTCAAAACACGCCATCTGCTGGAAGCCATCGTGCAAGATGTGGGTTACGAAGCCATTGCCGCCCAGGTAAAAAAGCCTTTGTACGGCTTGCGCGTCGCCCCTTACTATGGCTGCCTGATCGTGCGCCCTGGTTTCCTCGATAAATTCGACGACTACGAACACCCCACCAGTCTGGACCGGCTGATGCGCGGTCTGGGGGCCGAGGTGGTGGACTTTCCGTTAAAGGCGTCCTGCTGTGGCGGGCACATGACGCAAATCAGCGAAAAGGTGGCGCTCGATATGCTCTATCGCCTCTTCAAAAGCGCTGCTGATTACAACGCAGATGTCATCACCACCATTTGCCCCATGTGCCAGTTAAATCTGGATGCCTATCAGGAAAATGTGAACAAGGCATATGGCACAAACTTTAACATGCCCATTCTCTACTTCACGCAGTTGATGGGGCTCGCCTTTGGTCTGCCCGCAGATGAATTAGGGTTTGGCAAGGAGTTCATTGACGCCGGCCCAGCATTAACCAAAGTTGGCGTGGAGCCGCCGCAAAAGCCGCGCAAGGAAAAACCTGCCAAAGAAGCGCTGCCCATGCCGTTAATGCCGGAGGAGGAGTGAGCGATGAGTGAAGAACGGATTGGCGTTTATGTCTGTCACTGCGGCACGAATATTGCCGGCATGGTCAACGTGGAAGATGTAGCGGTGTGGGCCGGAGAAGAATTGGCCGACCGCGGTGTGGTCGTTTCCCGTGACTACAAGTTTATGTGTTCCAGCCTGGGGCAGGAATTGATTCAAGATGACATCAAAGAAAAGGGTCTGACGCGCGTCGTCGTGGCCGCCTGCTCCCCACATTTGCATGAACAAACCTTTCGCACCGCCTGCGATCGCGCCGGGCTGAACCCTTATCTCTGTGAGATGGTCTCGGTGCGCGAACAGGTGTCGTGGGTACATACCGATAAGGCGCTGGCAACGGCGAAAGCGAAGGCGATGGTCAATGGCGGTGTGGAACGGGTGATACACCACGAGGCTCTGGAACCGCTGCAAGTGCCGATTAATCCGGCCACGCTGGTTGTGGGCGCGGGAATCGCCGGTATTCAGGCAGCGTTGGAGATCGCCGATAGTGGTTTTCCCGTTTACCTGGTGGAGCGGGAATCATCTATTGGCGGGCACATGGCGCAGTTTGATAAAACGTTCCCCACACTGGACTGCGCCGCCTGTATTCTGACGCCAAAAATGGTGTCGGCGGGCATCCATCCAAACATCACGCTGCTTTCGTACAGTGAAGTGGAGCGCGTGGATGGCTATGTGGGTAGTTTTAACGTGACCATTCGCAAGAAGGCGCGCTACGTACTGGAGGATGTGTGTACGGGCTGTGGCATTTGTATTGAGAAGTGCCCGGTGAAGGTGATTAATACGGATTTTGAGGCGGGTTTGGGGTATCACAAGGCGATTGATCGTGATTTCCCGCAGGCTGTGCCGAAATATCCAACAATTGACACGGAGCACTGCACCTACTTCTTGCGCGGCAAATGCAAGGCGTGCCAGGTTTTCTGCCCGACGCAGCCAAATTCGATTGATTTTACGCAGCAGGATGAGATGATGCAGGTTGAGGTGGGCAATATCATCCTGGCGACGGGATATGATTTGTTTGACCCGCGCCGGATTCCGCAGTATGGCTACGGCCGTCTCGCCAACGTCTTCACCAGCATGGAATTTGAGCGCATGTGCAATGCCTCTGGCCCCACTAATGGCGATGTGCTGCTGCGCGATGGCGTTAGCAAACCGGAATCTGTAGCCGTCGTTCACTGTGTCGGCAGCCGCGACAACCGGTACAACAAATATTGCTCCGTCATCTGCTGTATGCAAAGCCTGAAGTTTGCCCACCTGGTGAAAGAGCGCACCGGCGCCGACGTCTACAATTTTTACATTGACATGCGCACCGCCTTCAAGGATTATGACGAGTTTTACCAAAAAGTATTATCTGAAGGGGTTCACTTTATACGCGGCCGTGTCGCTGAAATTACCGACGCTGCGCGCAGGCCAGGTGAAGAAGGCAAATTGATCGTGCAGGCCGAAGACACCCTCATCGGCAAACAACGGCGGATACCGGTGGATATGGTCATCCTCTCGATAGCGCTGGAGCCGCGCGCCGATTCCAAAGCGGTTGGGCACAAGTTTGGCATTGCGTGCAGCGCCAATGGCTGGTTCATCGAAAAGCACCCCAAACTCGACCCCGTCGCCACCATGACCGAAGGCATTTACGTGGCCGGCTGCGCGCAAGGCCCCAAAGACATCCCATCGTCCGTATCACAGGGAGCGGCCGCGTCTGCCCGTGTGCTAGGGCGCATTCAACAAAAAGAACTGGCGCTGGAACCCATTCGCGCCAGCGTCATCGAAGAAAAATGCTCCGGCTGCCGCATTTGCAACGACCTGTGCCCATTCAATGCCATCATCTTCCATGAAGACCGCATGGTCACGGAAATCAACCCGGCGCTGTGCCAGGGCTGCGGCACGTGCATCGCCGGCTGCCCCTCCGAAGCAATTATCGGTACACAGTTCAGCAACGAGCAGATATTCGCGCAGCTTGCGGGTTTGTTAATGATGAATGTGGATGGGTCGCCGGTTCGCGTACTGGAGCCAGTAGCGGCGTGAAGCGGTGAACGGTAATCGGTGAACGGTGAACCGATTACCGATTACCGACAACCGAAATGGAGTGAAACCATGACAGAAAAACAATTCGAGCCTCTCATTATTGGCTTCACCTGCAACTGGTGCAGCTACCGGGCAGCCGATCTGGCCGGGATGTCACGCCAAAAATATCCGCCAAATGTACGCCTGATACGGTTGATGTGTTCCGGCCGTCTCGATCCGCAGTTTGTGTTGAAGGCTTTGCAAGGCGGGGCCGATGGCGTTCTCATCACCGGCTGTCATCCTGGTGAATGCCATTATTTGGAACAAAATTACAAGGCGCTGCGCCGCTACTTGCTGCTGAAGCGCATCTTGCAGCAGTTTGGCGTGGAACCAGATCGCGTGCGGCTGATTTGGGCCAGCGCCGCCGAAGGCGTCAAGCTGGCGAAGGAAATTAACCGCATGGTGGCCGATGTTCGCGCCCTGGGACCGTTAAACTGGCCTGGCGTGGTTGCGCCGAATGGCGACGCGCCCAATGGCGACGCGCCCAATGGCGACGCGCCACATAGCGAGCCGGCGCTGGTGATGGAGGAGGTGACAGCATGAGTGAAAATGGCAAACCCAAGTTAGCCATGTATTGGGCATCCTCTTGTGGCGGCTGCGAGATCGCCCTGCTCAACATCCATGAACATATTCTGGACGTAGACGCCGTGTTCGACCTGGCCTTCTTCCCCTGCATCGCCGATTTCAAAGTAAAGGACGTACAGGGGTATCCTGATGGTTACATTGACGTCTGCCTGTTTAATGGCGCCATTCGCACCTCAGAAAACGAAGAAATGGCCCATTTGCTGCGGCAAAAGTCAAAGGTGCTGGTGGCTTTTGGCTCTTGCGCCTACGAGGGGTGTATTCCGGCGCTGTCAAATCTGACGACGAAGGAAGCGACGTTTAACACGGTCTACCTGGACAACCCATCGCTGGATAATCCTGGGAACATTGTGCCCCAAACAATAACCCACGTAGCGGAAGGCGTGTTGACGCTTCCTGTTTTCTATCATACCGTCAAGTCGTTGGATCAGGTGGTGAAGGTGGATTACACCATCCCTGGTTGCCCGCCGGAACCGCATCAGATTTGGGCGGTGGTGGAGGCAGTGGTTGCGGCACTGACCCAAGGCGCGCCCCTGCCACCGTCGGGCGTTGTCGGGGCAGAGATGGTGGCGCTGTGTGAAGAGTGCCCACGCGAGCGCAATGTGAAGCATATCGAACGCTTCTACCGGCCGTATGAAGTAAATCCCGACCCGAACATCTGCCTGTTAGAACAAGGGATCATGTGCCTGGGGATAGCGACGCGCGGCGGTTGTGGGGCGTTGTGCCCGCAGGTGGGCATGGGCTGTCGTGGCTGCTATGGCCCGGCGCCTGGCGTGGAGGATCAGGGAGCAAAGATGATCACGGCGATTGCTTCAGTCCTGGAGGCAGGTAAGCCCGGTCTGCATGATGAGGCGAAGCTGGAGCAGCAGATTGAAACGGCGCTAGACAGCATTGTAGACCCGGCCGGGACGTTTTACCGCTTTAGCATGGCGCATTCGTCGCTGCGACGGACACGGACAGGCAATGGCAAAGGAGCAGGCTGATGAACACGACAAAACGTATCACCATTGATCCCATTACGCGCCTGGAAGGGCATGGCAAAATTGAGATCTTCCTCGACGACGCAGGGGATGTGCAAAATGCGTACATCCAGATCCCAGAACTGCGCGGGTTTGAGCAATTTTGCGTCGGCCGTCCGGCAGAAGAGATGCCGCGTATTACCAACCGCATTTGTGGCGTGTGCCCGGAAGCGCATCACATGGCGGCGACGAAGGCATTGGACATGCTGTATGGCGTAGAGCCATCGTCCGCGGTGAAGAAGCTGCGGGAACTGTTTTATTCAGCTTTTTACTGTACAGACCATACCGTACACTTTTATGCTCTGGGGGGTCCAGACTTTGTGCTGGGGCCAGACGCTCCCGCCGCCGAGCGCAACATTTTGGGGGTGATCCATAAAGTTGGCGTGGAAGTTGGCAAGTTGGTGATCGCCTGCCGCAAGCGCAACCATGAGATTATCAAGATGATTGGCGGGCGCGGCGTGCATCCGGTGGCCGGGATGCCGGGTGGTTGGAGCCGGGCGATCACGGAAGCGGAACGGCAGCAAATTGCGGCGTGGTCGAAGGAGAATGTGGAGTTTGCACTGTTTAGCTTGCAGTTGTTTGAGGATGTGGTGCTGGCAAATCAGGCGTATGTTGACCTGATTTTGTCGGATGCGTTTACCCATCGCACTTATTACATGGGCACGGTGGACGGGAATAACCACGCCAACTTCTATGACGGCCTGATCCGCGTGGTGGACCCGGATGGGAAAGAGTTTGTGAAGTACCCGGCGACTGATTATATGAAACACGTGGCGGAACGGGTGGAGCCGTGGTCGTACCTGAAGTTCCCGTACCTGAAGGGCGTGGGCTGGAAGGGGTTTGTGGATGGCAATGACAGCGGGGTGTATTGCGCTACGCCGTTGTCGCGGCTGAATGCGGCCGATGGCATGGCGACGCCGCAAGCGCAGGCGTTTTTTGAGAAGTTTTATGAGACGTTGGGGAGTAAGAAGGTTAACGGCCGTTACACCCCCGTCCATCATCGTCTGGCTACACACTGGGCGCGGTTGGTGGAACTGTTGTATGCCGCCGAACGGATGGTAGAGCTAATCCAGGACCCGGAAATCACCGATCCCAATGTGCGCGTCATTGTCAAGAACACCCCCACCGAAGGCATTGGCAGCGTGGAAGCGCCGCGCGGCACACTGACCCACCATTACGTCACCGACGAGAATGGCATCCTGACCAAAGTGAACATGATCGTCGGCACAACGAACAACTACGCGCCCATTGCCATGTCGGTAAAGAAAGCGGCGCAAGGGTTGATCAAACAAGGGACGGTGATTACGGAAGGGCTGCTGAACACCATTGAGATGGCTTTCCGCAATTATGACCCGTGTATGTCTTGCGCGACGCACTCGCTGCCGGGGCAGATGCCGCTGGAGGTGACTGTGCGGGATGCGGCCGGCAATGAAGTAGAGCGGGTGAGTCAGTTTGTTTAAGTTATGAAGACATTGATCGTTGGGCTGGGTAATCCAATTTTGACGGATGATGGCGTGGGCGTGCGGGTGGCTTACGAGGTGGAGAAAGCTCTGCACGCCACGCCATCATCAATGGCTGATGTTCATGTCACCGAGGCGAGCGTTGGCGGGCTGCGCCTGATGGAAATGATGGTTGGTTATGACCGGGCGATCATTGTGGACGCGCTGATGGAGCAAAATGGCGCGCCGCCAGGGGTTGTGCAGCGGTTGACGTTAGCAGATTTACGCGCCATCAGCCCGACGCAGCACAGCGCATCGGCGCATGACACGACGTTGATCACGGCGTTGGATTCTGGCCGGGAGATGGGGCTGCATTTGCCGCAAGAGGTGGTGATCTATGCCATTACGGTGGCGAATGTGCTGGATTTTAGCGAAGAGATGACGCCGGCCGTGGCCGCAGCCGTGCCAAAGGTGGTAACGGCCGTACTCGCCGAATTAACCAGTAGCCCAGGTTGCTAACCTGGGTTACTTTATACCAGGAGAATAGACAATGGTTTCACCAGAACTACTCCGTCGCTATCCCTTTTTTGCCGGTTTGAGCATGAAACACATCACAGCGTTGGCGCAAGCAGCTGCGGAGCAAGATGTAGCTGCCGAGACGTACTTGTTTCATGAAGGCGTTGAACTGCACCATATTTACTTGGTCACAGAAGGAAACATTGCCATTGTGATGGAACTGCCGGCGCGCAACGTCGCCCACCGGGTAGCTGACCAGCTTACCGGCGAGATGCAAACAGAAGATATGGTCATCTCCAACGTTGGCGCGGGTGGGGTGTTTGGTTGGTCTGGATTGCTGCCACCAAATCAGGCAACGGCCGGCGCCAAAGCGGTATCCCCCAGCAAAGTTGTGGCGCTGGATGGGCAGCAGTTGGCGCAACTGTTTGTGGATGACGCTGAATTTGGCTATTTGATGACGCAAAAAGTGGCCGGGGTGATTCGGCAGCGGCTGCAAGACATGCGCATTGAATCGTTGGCGCACATGGCTACCTGATGCGGCGCAGCGCGTGAAACATGATGCGGTTCCGACCACGTTTCACGCCTCACGTTCCGCGTACTCAAGGCGTGGGGAGACCGACAACCACAAAGTTATTCAAAACAGCGTCTAAAATGATGTCGTGCTGACCGGGGTCGGCGAAGAGGCTGACCACAAATACAGTGGCGCCTTCCAGGGTTGCCGCGGCGGCCGCGGTTATGCTGCCATCGCTGCAAGTGTAAATGGACCAGGCACGGCCGTTGACCTGGGCGTCAAACAACTGTCCAGGGTCGGTTTGCCCGGCGGCCGTCTGCATGGCGGCGCGCATTTGTTCCAGAGCCGCGCGGGCGCTGCTGCCGGGAGCGGCCGTGAAGTTGATAAAAGACGAGGGACCGCTGCTCCATGCCTGGCTGTTTTCGCCCACAAATGTCCAGGTGGCGGGCACAACAGCCTGAATGCCCAGATTCAAAATGGCGACCGGCTTGAAGGCCAGCGCATTGGGATCCGTGACCACAGGGGCGAGATCGGCCGTTTCGGGAACGGCCGTTTCCGCGGGGGCAGCAGCAGTTGGCAATGCCGGCGCTTCCATGCTTTTGCGCAAGACTTGCATCTTCGTCCATGCCGGTTCAGGCTGAGCGGCCGACTGCCGTTCGGCGACGGTAAGCTGATAGTAATAGCCGGATTCGTAAGTAAACCCCTCAATCTCTTGTGGATAAGGCTGCCAGTCACCGACGTTCCCTTCTTTGTAAGCATAACATTGCCCCGATTCGACCGTGTCGCAAGGCATTCGTTCGGGCGCAAGCAAAACCGTTTTGATGGTCGCCGCTTCCACGGTAACAACTTCGGCGAGTGTGAATTGCACGGGGGAAGTGCCGGGCGTTTCCGTCACCAACAGTTCGTAGAAAAATCCCGGCGCATAGGCAAAGTTGGCGATTTCTTCATATTGCACCCGCCACTCTTCCTGCAAATCCTCATTAACCAGGTAACATTGCCGTGGGCCGGCGCTGCTCTCGCAAGGGATGGTGGTGGGGGCGACGTACAATGTTTGTTGCGCCTGTTCGCTACGCCAACGGGCGAAAACCAACACCGTTAACATTAATAAGAAGCCAATCAAGATGATCCATAAGTAGCGTTTCCTCAACATCTGCTTTCTCCTCTTGGTACTACTCGCGGGTAGATGTCGCTTTTATGTATACTATAACAGATGTTGCTGCACAATGTGTAACACTTGTTGTTTATAACGGGAAGCGGCGGCCGGGTCCTGATTACGGCCGTGTCGAATGACAATGTACTTTTGCAATTCATACAACAAATAAAACGTCTGGCGAATGGCTATCTCACGAGATTGGTCACGTTCACGGCCGTATCCTTCCCAAAATGCCGGCCCAGAAATACCACAGTAATCCAGCACCGCAAATTCAATTTCCGGGTCTCCCCACAAAGCGCGATCCCAATCCACCAGACCGGTGATCACACCTTCGTCGTCCACCAGAATGTTCTGCTGCCACACGTCCATGTGCAGCAAACAAGACGCCACCGGTTGATCAAACATCATCAGGTAATGATCCAGCAGGCGCTGCATGAAGGTGGCTTCTTCTTCGTCATAGTAACCCACCGCAACAACGTCCGCAATCAACTTGCCCCACATAATGGCAAAGGCATCGACCCAATTGTTTTGGGGAGGCATCGGGTGGTGGGGACCGAGGTAGCCATACTGCGTGGCGTGCAGGCGATGGACTTGCGCCAGGTAATCGCCAAGCTGCCCCAAAACACGGTTAACGTTGACGTGCCCCATTTCCGTCAACGGCCGTCCTGGTAACTGTTCCATTAAGATAAAATCACGATCAATGAGGGTATGCGAATCGTCAAAGGCCAGCACGCGGGCAACGGGGACCCTGGTTTCTGCTTGCAGCAGCGCATGTAACTGTGGCTCCTGGCGCATCATGTTGCGTTCGTAAAAAAGAAGCGTCGTGGCGCGTAGAGGAGCGATGCGCAGGATCAGTGTAACATCGTCCACAAAGACCCGGTAAGACATGTTAAATTTCCCGGTAGGAATGGGCACAAAATGAGCTTCTCCGCTCAGGTGGGGTTGGCGCTGCCGGATGAGTGTGGCGAGTGTCGCTGCTGTAAATGTCATGCCTGCGTTGTCAATAAAATGGCTGTTTACAAAAATTATATCGGAGTTTTGACGCTCCCCGTTACATCGTTCAGGAAGTATACGGCCGTTTGCGTTGACAGCCAAGATACAGCCGACGGCTTTGTGGTTACGGCCGTTCGTCAGGGTCCAACAGCATCGGGGCCGCATCCAGGTTCAGGCGTGGCTCGATATTATCCTGCCAGAGGACCTCGATCAGTTCCGTATAAGCTCGCGGCCAACCACCCAGATCGGCAATGGTGAAAGAGTGGCTTAGAGGTGGCAAATTTGTTGTCGCTGCCGTGCGCAAATAATAGCTGCTCAAGATTGCCTGCCCCTCGGCGCTCACCAGAAAATCTAAAAATGCCTGCACAACTGGCCGTTCGGCATAGGTCACATTATCATCCACAATCACGGCGACGTGTTCGGCGATAATGGTGCGTTGGGGAATGACGATCTCCAGGGGCACGCCGCGCTCTTGCGCCAGCCAGGCATCTTGCTCATAGGTAATCAGGGCATCCCCCGCGCCCAGTTCAAACAGCGTTAACGTGGCGCGCGCCGACGCCCCTAACAGACGCACGTTCCCCCAAATGGCCTGGAGTTGGGCAACGGCCGTTTCCCGATCGCCCGTTACCAGCCAGGCATCTCCATACTCAGCCAGCACCGCCCACTCGCCCACGCCAGAACTGCGCGGGTCGGCGTGCAACAGGCGTAGATCAGCCTGCGCCAGGTCTGCATACCCATGCAAGCCATATGGGTTGCCAGAGCGCGTGACAATCACCAACGGCGTCCAGCCAACGACGACGGGTTGCGCATCCCGCTGCACGCGCCGGCTCATTTGCAGCCAGACGACGTGTTGGGCATTGCTAAACACAACCACATCCGCCGGCGCGCCGAGATTAATCTGCCCGGCCAATGTGCCCGAAGGCCCAAATACGCCTTCAATGGTCAGTTCACGGCCTGTTTCTGCTTCCCACATCTGCGTAAAAACAGGGAATATTCCTTGCGTCAGGGCCTCTTCTTGCGCGCTGAAAGCATACACCACCAGGCGCGCCGGTCCTTTTACATCCACCAGCAGCGCGCGCGCGCCATAAAACAGAATCAACGCCAGCAGCCCAATGCCAAAGATCCACCCCGCCCAACGCTGCCAAACGGCCGTTGGCGGCCGAACATCCCCGCCATTTGCCAAATCATCGGACATGTGGTTGGTCATGATCTTCCATCCTGAACCTGTAACCCAGGTTGCTAACCTGGGTTACACCTGGGAAACTCTATTGTAAACGCGCTGCCTTGCCCTTCAACGCTCGCAATGGTCAGCGAACCGCCAAAAGAAGCGACCATGTGCTTCACAATGCTCAGGCCCAGCCCGGTGCCGATGGTCGCCGATTGGCGCGCATTCTCCGCGCGGAAAAACTCCTCGCCAAGATGCGGCAAAGCGTCCTGCGGAATGCCAATGCCGGTGTCACGGACCGTTATCGCCACGTTATGCGGGGGCACAACCGCCACACTCACGCTGACCACGCCACCCACCGGCGTATACTTGATCGCATTGCCGACCAGATTATTGAAAATGCGCGTCAGCCCGTGTTCTGTCGCCTGCACCACAAAACTCTCGGCCGGCGCTTCATAATGCAGAACAATCTGTTTTTGCTCGGCTTCGACAGCAAAATGGCTCATCACCTCACGTAAAACCGGTCCTAATGGCGTCATGGGCAATGTTTCATCGGCGGCCATCGTCTTACTGGCTGCCAGGTCTAACAAGTCGTTGATCAACACCATTAATTGGTCCAGGCGCGTTTCCACACGTTGCAAAATTTCTCGCTGCTTGTCTGTGAGGACGCCAGCTTTGCCGCGCGTCAAGACGCGCAGCAGGCTTTGCGCGCCCCCCACCGGCGCGCGCAATTCATGGGCCACAATGAAGGTGAAGCGCGATTTGAATTCACTGAGGCGCTCTGCTTCCTCTTTGGCCTGGGCCAGGGCTTTGGCTTGCTGCTCAACCGCCTGTAACCGCCGCGCTTCTAACGACAGACGGCGCTTTTCCAGGCCCTGGTTCACCGTCAGCAGCAATTGGTCGCTGGTAAAGGGTTTGGAGATGAAATTATAGGCGCCGCCTTTGATCGCCTGTACTGCCAGATCCACCGTGGCATAACCGGTGATGATGATGATCACCGTTTCCGGGTCTTGGGTTTGAATCGGCGCGAGCAAATCCATGCCCCGGCCGTCGGGCATCATCACATCGAGCAAGATCAGGTCATAGGAAAATGAGTTGATTTTTTGCCGCGCTTCTTGCAGGGAGACGGCCGTTTCCACATTGTATCCTTCCGGTTCCAGCGCCCGCTGGCAACCTCGCCGGATACCCAACTCATCATCCACTACCAGGATATTGCCTTTCACGACTTACTCCATCTCTTGTGGTTGGTTGGTTATGTTGGTTGGTTGGTAAACAAACCAGCAAACCATCAAACTAACAAACCACCCTCTACCCATTACTATAGATGTTAAGAAAAAGATTTGGGGTTTTCTCACAGCTTGTCAGGGGCAAGCCAATCGTAAATCGCAAATCGTTAATCGTAAATCCTATAATCACCCTCTACGTCGCGGCCAATTTTACCGGCAGCACAACAGTAAACGTCGCGCCTTTGCCCCCCAGGCTTTGCACAGAAATCTGTCCCTGGTGCATCTTGATAATACCATAAGCAATAGACAATCCCAGCCCTGTCCCCTTGCCAATCGGCTTGGTCGTGTAAAATGGCGTAAATAATTTACCCAGATTTTCTGCGGGAATGCCGCTGCCGGTATCGCTGATCTCTATTTCCACTTGTTGCCCGTTCAACGGCCGTGTCGCCAGCGTAATCGTCCCCCCACCCGGCATCGCCTCCATCGCATTGCCGATCAGGTTGGTGAACACCTGCTGCAACTGCGCCGGGTCTGCCTGAATGAACGGCAGCGCCGGGTCAAAGCGGCGCACAATGGTCACGCTGGCCGCGGCCGGCTCACGGGTAACAATCCCCAACACCTGCCCCAGCAACGCATTCACGTCCGTTTCCTCGGCCATCACTTCCTGCTGCCGGGCAAAATTCAGCAAATCGGCGACGATCTTTTTGCAGCGCACCGCTTCATCTATGATTAACTGCAAATCTTCGCGGCGGGGGTCGGTGACGGCCGTTTCCTTATGCAAAATATCCGCAAACAGCAAAATCGTCCCTAGCGGGTTATTGATTTCGTGAGCCACACCCGCCGAAAGCTGCCCCATGGAAGCCAACCGCTCCTTATGCAGCAGCGTCTCCTGCGTTTGTTGCAGCCTCGCCACCATTCTGTTAAATGAGTGTCCTAACATTGCCAATTCATTGCTGCCCGATGGCGTCACGCGCACGGCCATGTCCCCCCGCGCCAGACAGCGGTTAGCGGTCACCAGGTCGGCAATGGGACGGGTGATCAGGCGCGAAATGGGCACGGCAATCACCCCGGCCAGGGCAATGCACACCAGGGCGATCAGGATCACCCGGTTGTTAAAAGCGTGAACCAGAGCGCGAAACGCCGACTCCCGCGCGCCTACGTACAGGCTGCCGACCACCCGGCCCTGATAATCCCACAGCGGCTCATAACGGGTAATGAACCAATCGTTGACCACAAAAGCGCGGCCAACATAGTCCTGCCCCTGCGTCAGCACAACGTCGAAAACCTCTTGGGAGATGCGCGTACCTACTGCGCGTTCGCCCTCAACGGTCATCACATTTGTAGACACGCGCAAATCGCCAAAAAAAATGGTGACGGTGTCAACGCCGGCCACCGCCTTAATATGGTCAACCAGGGTGTAATCATTATTGAAGAGGTAAGCTGCCAGCACTGCGCCTTGTAGACGGCCGTCCTCATCCCGCACCGGCGCCACCCCCACCAATGCCAATCCGGCTGTACCTTCGCGCGGATCATAGGGCTGCGGCGCTGCTTTGGGCGTGTCAATGAGCGCCACCCGCACCTGATCATCCAGCCCCACTTGCGCCAGTAACTCAGCCGATAAAATCTCGGTGGCTGCCTGCTCCTGCCCGGTCGTCAGCGCCGCTTGCACAATGGGCAGCGTCCCCCAGTTGCCTTGTGCCAGGAGCGGCGATAGTTCACTGGCCGGGGAAAGAACCCGTCCGGCCAAAATGTCGCCATCCACATCCAATACGGCAATCAGGTGAGTTCCCCCCAGGGCCAGAACCGTGATTTTGTTCGTGATCTGTTGGTCAATCACGCGCAGCGCATCCGGCGCCCCCGCGGCCGCAGTTGGCAGGTTATCCACCACCCAGGGATCAAGTACCAGACGGTGGCTGATGGCGGCAACTTCATCCAATTTGAGCTGGTAGAAAGCCGCCGCCAGATCCATGTCCCTGGCGACACGCTCTGTTTCAGCCTGCGCCAGATAATCGTTGATCACCCGCGACGTGACCAACGTGCCCAGCCCCACCGTCAGGGCGGCCACCAGCGCAAAGCAGGCCACCAACACCACCTGCAAGCGCCCTCGCACCACAACAGCCAGCAGTCGCTTCATCAGCCGGCCACCCACCATCGATCACCGGTTACTGATAACCGATAACCGCTTACCGATCGCCCATTTTCCTACACCGTTTCCCGGCTCAATACCCAATCCACCTTGCGAATCAGATCATCTGGATCAATGGGCTTATCCACAAACAACTCCACTGGCAGATAATCAATATCTGGTTCAAAGCGCAGCGGCGTCGTGCTGTGAATAGCCGTCAGCATCAAGATCGGGATGTTCTTGAAAGTCGCAAATCTGGATGTTGGGTCAGGGCTGCGCAGTTTCAGGGCGATTTGGAACCCCTCGGTATGGGTTTCCATCATCACGTCGAGGATGAGCAGGTCTGGGCGTACCTGCTCAATCATCGCCAGCCCTTCCTTGCCACTGTGCGCTTCTACCACCACGTGCCCGGCGCTCTCCAATGTCATCCTTACGGCATCAACGATATCTTGATCATCGTCAATCACTAGAATTTTAGACATGGTTCCTTCCATCCTTTTTCCATGTGCATCATGGAAAATAAACACTAATCCGCATTTTGCCCAGGAGCGGCATCCTGCGCGCCATTCTCCTGTGCTTTGCTGTTGTAGCTCCGCACAAAGGGTTCTCGCGCCAAAGCGGCCAACTCCCAATCATCTGCCGCCATTTGCAAACACCCCTGGCGACAGCTATGCACACATTGCGCGCAAAAAGTGCAGCGATCTACGTGATAGGTCATCACAAAACGCTTCGCCTTTTTATCCAACACCAGCAGTTCAATAGCATGAGCCGGGCAGTCGGTGGCGCACAAGCCACAGCCGGTACACGTCTCCGGGTTCCAAATCAGACGGCCGCGCAGACGCTCTGGCACGGCGCGCCGCACAAATGGGTATTGTTCCGTAATCGGCCGTTGCACCAGCGCCTTGGAAATATCTTTCAGCATTGATCCCAGCTTCATTGATCTCATCCTCCCAGGCCGACTAAAATCATGATCAGCCATTGCGCCAACACCAGCAGCGCCCCGTAACGCCACCACAACCCCACCGTCTGGTCTATCCGCAGACGGGTCAGCAGCGCTTGCATAACCACCATCACCAACAGCAGCGCCAACGTTTTTAGTAAGAAGAGCAGCGGGTTGGCGACGCCGCCCAGGTAAAAAGCAGCCACCAGAGTCAGCCCAATCACCATTTCCACCCCTTTACCCAGCCGGAAAAGCGCCAACCCGCGCCCACTGTATTCGGTCAACGCTCCGGCGACGATTTCTGTCTCTGCCTCTGGGGCATCGAAAGGGGGCAGTTCCAGTTTGCCCATCAGCCCGATCATCGCGACGATAAAGCCAATAGGCTGCACAAACAGGAGGTAACGGCCGTCTGCATACGCCGCAATCTCGCTAATTTGCCAGCTCCCGGCTGCTACGGCCGGCCCCAACAGCGCCAACAAAAAGGGCGCCTCGTAGGAGAAAAGCTGCGTCAGGGCGCGCGTGGCCCCTACCAACGAAAAGCGATCCAGCGTGTTCGCCCCGGCAACGCCCATGCACAACGTCAGCACACTGAGCAGATAGAGCGTCACAATCAGGTCGCCAGGGAAGCTGTATGCAGGGGGCAGGCCAAAGAGAGGTACATACAGCGCGGCCGTCAAGCTCCCAGTCAGGGCAATGATGGGGAGGGCGATGAAGAGACGGCCGTTGACCCCCTCCGGCGTCACCTCCTCCTTTGCCAGCAGCTTCACCACATCTGCCAGCGGTTGGAACCAGCGCGGCCCCACCCGATTTTGAAACTGTGCCAACAGCTTGCGGTCCGCCCACTCATACGCCAGCCCAGACAGCAGTAAAAACAATCCGCTGGGAAACAGCAGCAGCGCCGCCACACTCGTCACTGTATTCATACTCATCACACCTTTTCCGTAACCGTTCACCCCCGCTGTGGCCGGTCTCTGACCGAGCCTGACTGGCACGGTCGGGAGACCGGCCAGAACAGGGGGCTGAACGCTTACCCTTTTCCACACAGACATGAGTCTGCCAGACCTTACCGGTCATTACACGAAAAACACGGGTCAATCCCTGCCAAAATCAGCGGCACGTCAGCCAATTGATGCCCCACTGCCAACCGCACTACGGAAGCCATATTACAAATAGTAGGGGTACGCGCATGTACCCGCGCTGGCGTATCCGTGCCATTGCTCTTGAGGAAGTAAAATAGTTCCCCACGTGGCGCTTCCACACGACTCACCGTCTCCCCGGCCTTGATGCGACGTGGCATACGCACCGTCAAATCACCAACAGGCAAGTTCGCCAATATCACGCGCGACAGCCGGTAACTCTCCAACAATTCCTTCAGCCGCACCAAAAACCGCGCCTCCAGGTCGCCACGCTCATCTATGATCACCTGCGCCGGAAAATCAGCATAAGCAGCATAGGGCGCTTCTACGCGAATGTCACGCAGCACGCCAGAGGCGCGCGCCGTCGGCCCCACCACGCCCAACACTTCTGCCTGCTGCCGCGTCATCACCCCCACGCCGCGCGTGCGCTGCAAAAAGCTGGTATCTTTGCTAACCACATTCAGGTAATGGTGTGTCCGCTCTTCCAGAAAATTCAACCCAGCAAGAATGGTTCGTGTCAGTTCGTCTGTAATATCCGCCTTCACACCGCCAAGTACGTTCACCGAATAGTTGACGCGATTACCGGTAAACGCCTCCAGCAAATCCATAACCGTCTCGCGGTCACGCCAGCTATACATGAAGAGCGTGTCAAAACCCGCCTCATGCGCCGACACCCCCAGCCAAAGCAGGTGGCTATGAATGCGCTCCAGCTCGCAAACCAGGGTACGGATAGCCTGTGCGCGTGGTGGCGCAGTCACGCCGCCCAACCGCTCCACACCCAGGCAGTAGGCAGTGGCGTGCGTGTGCGAACAAATGCCACAAACACGCTCAAACAAATAAATGTTTTGCACCCAATTTTGCTTCTCGGCCAACTTCTCCAGGCCGCGATGCGCATACCCCAGGCGCACTTTGGCATCGGTGACAATTTCCCCATCCACCGTAAAGAGAAAGTGTCCTGGCTCCTTCAGCGCCGGATGCTGTGGGCCAATGGGGATGGTAAAGCGCTCGCGTTGTGTTTCTGTTTGCATAGTTGATTCTCCATATTGCGGATTGCGTATTGTGCTTACCGCTTCCCATTCTCCGACAACAATACCTGGGCATCAAAATCCTGGCGCATGGGAAAGACCCCCGTAGGCCAATCGTCGGGCAGGTACAGGTAATCGGGAGCGACAAGACCAGTGATGTTGACGCCGTACATTTCGCGCAGTTCACGTTCAAAGGGTTCGGCGCTGGGGATAAGTTCACTGAGGGAGGCAACGGCCGTTTCCCCCCGATTCAGTTTGATACGCAGCGTAATCACCGCCGCGCCCACGCAAAAGTGATACAACGCCTCCAACTCCCCCGCTTCCACGCCCAGATCCAGGCCGGTAATTGCCGCCAGATAGCCCAACCGCTTCACGCGCAGCGCCGTCACAATCGCCACCAAATCTGCCGGGTTACGCAGCTGTACATCCAGCCGATTCACTTCCGGCTGTGTCACTTCCGTCGCCCAGTCCCACGCCCCGGCAATCTCCCGCGCCAGGATCAACACTTCTTCTGTCGTTCTCATGGAGTGCTCCTCTCTGCCTGCAAACTCGTCAACAACTTTACTACTCCGTCAATAATCGCTTCGGGGCGCGGGGGGCAGCCAGGTATAAACGCATCCACCGGAATCACCTGATCCACACCGCCCATCGTGTTGTAACAGTCGTGAAATGCGCCACCGGAAAGCGCGCACGATCCTACGGCCACGACAAATTTTGGCTCTGGCATCTGCTCATAAACGCGCAGCAGGCGTTCACGCGCCTGGCGCGTCACCGGCCCCGTACAGAGCAGGATGTCGGCATGGCGCGGACTGCCTTGCAGCTTCACGCCAAAGCGCTCCAGGTCATAGCGTGGCGTCACCGTCGCCAAAATTTCGATGTCACAACCATTACATGAGCCACTGTTGAAATGGATAACCCAAGGTGAATTCACCCGCGCCCAGGTCTTAACGCGGTCAAAAACAGTTTGCCAGTTCTTTTCTGAGATGATCATGTGCTCAACCTTTTACGTGAAACGCAATGTGTGAATTTAGCTTCTTCACGTTTCACGTTAACCTACAATGAGCGCCAACAGAGCCAGCGCCAAACCGACCAGGTAAACGGCCGTTCCCACGCCCACACCTGCGCCAAACCCGCCCACGCCCAACACCAACACCCCCAGGTGCAAAATAGCGAAGAAGAGGGCGACCACAAAAAACGGCCGGTATCCCGGCGCAGCCATTTCCGTCGGCGGCGCTTCACCACTGGAATAAGTGCTTGACTTCATCTCCGTCTGCTGCGACGGCCCCGCCAGCAGCCGCCCCATGCCAGACAACGCACTCACCAGGAGCAAAAAAATCAAAAAAGCAATCGGAGGCGTTAACAATATGTCGCTCATGCCATTTCCTTTCAAACTCTATCTCTATTTCTCACTCTAATGTGTAAACGACGTTTTCGTCTTTGCGTGTGTAGGGCAATTTGACAAATTGCCCTACATGATGA
>JACSRF010000013.1 GCA_014879875.1 Anaerolinea sp. | reverse complement strand
GGACTAATTTGTAAAGGACAGCTTCTGCTTTTTGAACCATGCCCAAAATCTTTTTCTGAACATCTATAGTAGGGGCGGCGTAGGATGGGTCTGAACGGACGATGTATTGTCATTGTCTGGCCCGCCACTCTTCGGGAGAGTTTGTCAGGGGTCATCTGCCCAACTTGCCGGGGCGTTCATGTTATAATGTGTGCGGATTTCATTGGCGGAGCAGCACGTGGCATATTGGACAATTACGGAAGATTGGACAAATCTCAGAAGATTTGTCCAATCTAAACAGATTTCTTCTCCTTCTTCTCGCCATGAACTCCGCGCCTTCTCTGTGCAACTCCGTGTAACGCTTATTTTCAGGGGAATAGACAATGAACACAGACGCATTACGGGATAAGGTAGCCATTATCGGCATGGGGTGTACCCCCTTTGGCATTTTACAAGACCGCAGCTTTGCCGCGCAGGGCTTACAGGCGGTGAACGAGGCGCTGGCCGACGCCGGCATTGGCAAAGAGCACATTGAGGCAGCGTGGTTGGGCACGTTTGAGCCGAACCTGGGCGGCAGCTACGCCGCCTACGCCGGCGATTTTGTCGCCGACATCCTCGACATGCCCGGCCTGCCGGTGACGCGGGTGAGCAATTACTGCGCGACGGGCATGGACGCCATGCGCAACGCGGCCATCGCCGTCGCGTCCGGGTTGTATGACGTGGCGCTGGTGCTGGGCAACGAGAAGATGCGCGACGTGCCCTCGCGCGACAGCCTGATCCGCCAGGTGGTGACGACGGGGCATCCTATTGTGCAAAAAGGGCTGAGCGCGCCAGGTCTGTTTGGGCTGATGGCGCGGCGGCACATGGCGGAATTTGGCACGACGAAGGAAGACCTGGCGCGGGTGGCGGTGAAGAATCATTATAACGGGGCGCGTCATCCGAAGGCGATGTTTCAAAAAGAAGTGAGTTTGGAAACGGTGGTCAATGCGCCGATGATCAGCGAACCGCTGGGTCTGTATGATTGCACGCCGACGAGCGATGGCGCGGCCGCCGCGATTTTGTGCCGCGCCGAGTTAGCGCCGCAGTTGACGGATGAATATATCTTGATTGAGGCGATTGGCATGGCGACGGTGACGGGAGGGCGTTACGGCCGTGCCGCCGAATCGCTCATCGGGTTTGAAGCAACCCAACTGGCCGGGCAGCAGGCGTACAAAGCGGCGGGTATCACCGACCCGCTGACGGCCGTTGACTTTGCCGAAGTCCACGACTGCTTCACCATCACCGAAATTTTGAACTACGAGGACCTGGGTCTCACGGCCAAGGGACAGGGAGCGCAGTTTATCCGCGACGGCCGTTCCGCATTAGAAGGTGATTTTCCCGTCAACCCCAGCGGTGGCCTGAAATGTTTCGGCCACCCCATCGGCGCCAGTGGCGTGCGCATGACCTACGTCATCTACGAACAGCTTTTGCAGCGGGCCGGGGCAACGCAGGTTCCGGTACACCGCAACGGCCGTGGCCTGGTGCATAACCTGGGCGGGCCGGGGTCCGTGTGCGTGGTGGGTTTATACCATTTGCCGTAATATGTCCATGTTTTGTCGCAAAAATGAGCCGAAAATAAGAACAAAACCGATATTTGCAAAGAATAAGTACAGCTTTTGTCTCCTGACGTAATTAACCATGTAAGAGCCGGAAACAGGTTCCGGTTGCAGAAAACAAAGTTGGTTCTTTGAGAATTTAGGCTCTACAGGATTCCATGGGGTCCGGCGTGACATGTGACGAGTGATGCGTGTGGTCTCTCTGGTCACGCATCACTCGTCACGCATCACAGCC
>JACSRF010000210.1 GCA_014879875.1 Anaerolinea sp. | reverse complement strand
GCCGCTCACCGAGATCGTGGCGGCGGTCAGCCATCCGGCCACGGAAACCGATTTCACCAACAACGCCAAAGCGCTGGTAGCCGCGAAGCCACAGGTGATTGCCGCCTTCACCACGCCGGCGGCAGCGGCGGGTTTGCTGCGGGCGCTGAAGGCCGAAGGGTATACGGGGTTATTCGTGTATGGCGCGATCACCAACCCGGATTTCCTGAGTCAGCTTTCCCCCGCGGAGGCCGTCGGCGTGATCGGCGCGGGCGGCTGGTCGCCCAGCGCTCAGGATCAGGCCAGCCGGCGCTTCGTGGAAGCCTATCAGCGCACTTTCGGCGAACTGCCCGACAGCCACGCCGCCGCGTACTACGACGGCGTGTACATGCTGATCGATGCACTGCGCCGGGGAAACAGCGCGGCCCCTGCCACGCTGCAATCGAACCTCTCCCGCCTGACACGCTTTGCC
This sequence comes from Anaerolinea sp., assembly GCA_014879875.1. Taxonomy (GTDB): domain Bacteria; phylum Chloroflexota; class Anaerolineae; order Promineifilales; family Promineifilaceae; genus JACSRF01. The sequence goes on along the minus strand of JACSRF010000210.1, from coordinate 10,532 downwards.
GGCGCAGCGGGGGAATATCGCCCGGCGGTGTTCGGGCGCGGCCAGCTTGGCCAGACGGTGTTCATGTACGAAGTGACCGCTGACGGTGCGCTGCGGGAGATCAGCCGCTGGGAAGGCGTGAACTGCATCAATTCGTGTAATTAGGGTTGAAGAACCTCCCCCCTCAATCCCCCTCTCGGTGGGGCGGGGGGATGAGGTCAGGGAGTTCAGCCATGCCAGCCGTCAGAATCAACGATATCGACATCCACTACGAAACGTTTGGCACGGGCAAGCCGCTGATACTGCTGCACGGCGCGCTGATGACCCGTCACACCTGGAGCAGCCAGGTGTATCCGCTCTCGGCGCATTACCAGGTGATCGTGCCCGATCTGCGCGGGCATGGCGATTCGGGGCGCTCGGCGGGCAGTTATGCGGTAGCCTTGCTGGCCGATGACATCAGCAAACTGATCGCGGCACTGGGCTTCGAACGGGCCATCGTCTGCGGGCATTCGCTGGGCGGCATGGTGGCCCAGGAACTGGCGATCAGCTATCCGGCGCAGGTCAGCGCGCTGATCCTGGCCGATACGGTCTACGGGACGACCACGACCTTTCTGGAGACGGTACAGGCGCTGCTGGGCTGGTGGGGCATCGCGCTTCTGCCGGTAGAGCGTGTGGCGCACGCCGCCGCCGAACGTCACGGGAAGTACAACCCGGAGGTGGCCTCGTACCTGAAGCGGGAGATCAACATGCACGCGCGGGACAAAAACAACTATCTGAACATCCACCGGGCGGCGCTCTCGTTCAACAGCAAGACGCGCCTGAAATACATTGATGCGCCAGCGCTGGTGATGGTGGGCGAGTACAATCCGCCGGCACACAAACAGGAGCGCGCCATCGCCCGCCTGATCCACGCGGCGCAGATGGAAATCGTGCCGGGTGCAGGCTTCATGCTGCATATGGACAACCCAGACTATTTCACCCGCACGGTGCTGGAATTTCTGGACGCGGTGCAGCGTCCGCGCGTGTTGTGAGTGCGGGGCGGCCCGGTCAGCTCACTGCACCCAGCAGCGAACGCACCTCGCTGATCAGTTCGGTATGTTTGATCGGTTTGGCCAGGAACCGGTTGACGCGCAGCGCGTCACACTGCTCAATGGTTTTCGAATCGCGCAGCGCCGAAATCACCATGAGGGGTGTATCGGCCAGATGCGCGCGGGATCGCACTTCCCGACACAAACTCAGGCCGTCCATTCGGGGCATCATCACATCGGTAATGACCAGGTTGGGATAGGGATTGGCTTCCATGACGGCCAGTGCCTCTTCGCCGTTTTCGGAGGTGAGGACCCTGAAGCCAGCCCGCTTGAGCACCAATGTGAGCAGTGTACGTACTTCCTGCTCGTCATCTACGACGAGGATGGTGTGTTCCACGATGCAAGTTCCCCAGTTGACAGGTAGGTTCACCGTAATTATACCGCAATCAAACTCAAGGAACATCTCGCTTTTCGTGAGGAAGGCGTACCGATGGAAGATGCAGCGCTTGCCGCCGGATTGACTTGCCCTGTGCGGATTGGGTATAGTTCACAGAGCGACAGTGAGGACAAATAACAATGTTTGGACGAACAAAACCGCCCCAGGGGCCACCGGAAACGCCGCAGCCGCCATCGCAGCCAGCCATCCCGGCTGCCAGCAAACTGCCCGTGGGTTACGAAACGGTAATCGGGGCCAATACGAGCCTGAAGGGCGATCTGAAGAGCAGGGCCAATGTGCGCATCGATGGCACGCTGGAAGGCGGGCTGGATGTCGAAGGCAGCGTCATGGTCGGCGAAACCGCCAAAGTGACGGCCAATATTCAGGCGAAAAACGAAGTCAAAGTGGCAGGGGCCGTGCGGGGTAACATCAACGCCCGCAAGGTACACATGGCCCGGACAGGGCGTGTCTGGGGCGACATCAGCGCCGTGACGCTGGTCACCGACGAAGGCGCCTACATCGAAGGTAAGATCGCCATGACCGGCCACCCGGCAGGCGCACAGGGTTTCAGCAATGCCCTGCCTCCGCCCGATCTCAGCCTGCTGCCGGGCGATACGCACGGTGACGGCGAATCCGTGGACGCTGAATTGATCGATGGCGATCCGCGCGAACGCGACGGCAAGGAACATTGAGGTCGAACCTTTCGCAGTTGAACCCCGTCCCCTGCGTTCATTTCCGTCTGCGCCCAGGGAAAGGGGGAAATCCAACGATTCCAGGCCGGCCTCACCCCGCCACCGACACGGTCTCCACCTCAATCGTCTGCAGCGAGGAAGGGCTTTGGGGCGGTGAGGTTGGCTGAGCCGGGCCAGACAGGAGCCGCCATCCACATGACCATCGATTCTTCCGACCTGATTGCTCGCACACCACGTCCCCGTACCCGGATCAGCCTGGCCGCCGATCTACGCGCGCTGGGGCTGGAAGCCGGTATGACTGTCATCGTTCATTCGTCGCTCAGCCGGATGGGCTGGGTGAATGGCGGCGCGCTGGCCGTCGTCCTGGCTTTGCAGGATGTGCTGACCGCAGCCGGCACACTCGTCATGCCGGCGCACTCCGGCGGCATTTCTGACCCGGCCCAGTGGCGCAGACCGCCCGTGCCCGCCGAATGGATCGACGAAGTCCGGGCCACCATGCCGCCTTACGATCCGGCGCTCTCCCCAACGCGCGGAATCGGCATCATCCCGGAGTATTTCCGCACTCTGCCGGGCGTGCTGCGCAGTGCCCACCCGATGGGGTCTTTTGCCGCATGGGGTCATCATGCCGCTTTCATCACCGGGAATCATTCGCTCGAGTGCGAGCTGGGCGAACGCTCCCCGCTCGGCAAAATCTACGCCCTGGATGGTCAGGTGCTGATGATTGGTACAGGGTACGACACGAACACGAGCTTCCACCTGGGCGAAGCGCACGTGCCGAATGCGCCGCAAACCAGCGTAAGCACCTGTGTTGTACGCGAGGGGCAGGCCGCCTGGGTGAGCTACATCGATGTAGATTACAGCGCGGACGATTTCGACCGTATTGGCGCGGATTTCGAGGCATCCCATCCGGATCGGGTGCAGATCGGGCTGGTCGGTTCGGCGGAAACGCGGCTGTTTCGCCAGCGCTCCGCCGTGGACTTCGCCCGTGAATGGCTGCTTCGCCACCGACCGGGCTGGGGCCTTGTGCCCCCTGCCGATGCGCCTACAGGTGGGCCTTCACCGCAGCCGTGAATTCCGACGTGCTGAGGGCCAGCGCGCCTGTCGAGGCAACGTCTCTGGTGCGCGCGCCCTCGGCGATGGCCATATCGACAGCACGTTCCAGATTCTGGGCTTCCTCGTCCAGGTTCAGGCTGAAACGCAGCAGCATGGCCGCGCTGAGGATCGTGCCAGTCGGGTTGGCGATACCCTGCCCGGCGATGTCCGGCGCGGAACCGTGAATAGGCTCGTAGACACCGAATGTACCTTTGCCCAGGGAGGCCGAGGGCAGCATTCCAAGCGAACCGGCCAGCACCGCCGATTCGTCGGTCAGGATGTCGCCGAACATGTTCTCGGTGACCACCACATCGTAGCGCGCCGGCGTGCGGAGTACCTGCATGGCGAAGGCGTCTACCAGCATGTGATCGAGCTTCACGTCGGGATAATCGCCCGCCATGCGCTCCACCGTGCGCTGCCACAGCCGCGACGTGGCCAACACGTTGGCCTTGTCCACACTGGTCAGGCGGTGATTCCGTTTCTGCGCAGCGCGAAACGCCACATGCGCTACCCGCTCCACTTCGTGTACACTATACTCCATGGTGTCCCAGGCGGTCGCACCGTCACCCTGTTCCTGACGCGCGCCAAAATAGATACCGCCGGTCAGCTCGCGCACGAACAGAATATCCACGCCCTCCAGCAGATCGGCCCGTAACGGGGCAAACGCTGCCAGCGCCGGATAGGCTTTTACCGGGCGCAGATTGGCGAAGAGTTCGAAGTGTTTGCGCAGCCGCAGCAGCCCCTGTTCAGGGCGCACGGCGGCTTTGGGGTCTGTCCATTTGGGGCCGCCCACCGCGCCCAGCAGCACGGCGTCCGCGCTCTCGCAGCGGCGAATGGTCTCTTTGGGGAACGGGTCGCCGTGGCCGTCGATGGCCGCCCCGCCGAAGGGAGCCTCGTGAAAGGTGAACTGGTGGCCATGCCGCGCCGCGATGACTTCCAGCAGCGAGACGGCGGCTCCGGTTACTTCCGGGCCAATACCATCGCCGCTCAGAACGGTGATTGTGGCTTTCATAGTCCCTCTTGGGTAGTTCCTTTCGTGACGAATTGCGGTATGATTCGGAAAGATGGATTATAGACTATAATAGTTCCGTCCGGTGAACGTCCTCAACGGAGTTTGGTATGCCCTTGACACGACGCTTGATCCTGCTTGCGGCACTAGTCAGTGTAATCGCTGCAATTGTCTTGCTGCCGGTTCCGGCGGCCAACGCGCAATTTGCGCCGGCGGACATCCGTATCGGCTTTGCCGATGCCTTCACGACGTCCGAGAAACCTGACGAACTGGCCGTGCGGGTCTTCTTCAGCCTGGCCGACGCGAATGGTAAACTGGTGGTAGATCCGAAGATTGCGGTGGCCAATTTCGCCATGCTGAACGCCGCTGACGGCGGCCCCTACAAGGCCGAAGTCGGCAAGGCCGAAGGCCCCATCTTCATTACCCTGGTGCTGGATGCCAGCGGCAGCATGGGGCGTGCTGGCGCGGCGCTGCGCGAAGCCGCTATCAAGCTGGTGGACAGCGGCCCCCAGGAAGCGCTTTATTCGGTCATCATGTTCAACGATCAGTTAACGCCGCTGACCCGTGTCCAAGAAGCGCATTCTGGCTCTTTTGGGCGTGCCGCTGACAACCTACACGGGTCTGACGACGATGCAGCCTATGTAATCCTGTGATAGGCTCTAGGAGAAGTGTGTCTATTCCCTGTATGTGATTGGTAAAGTGCGACTATTAGCCTTGATTGGCGACCATTTCAGGTTTTGTCACGGACTTTGTAGCGATGATGTTAGCTTAACGAACTGTGACCAGGCCAATTTAGATTTTTCTACAAATTTTTAGCGAACCTCGAGTACCAGTTAGCGGAAAGTAGAGGAATACCAAAGAAACAGCCGTGACCAATGCCGCCAACCTTTCGTTGTTCATGGTCAATGTCGCACACCTGCTCTTGCGCGATTTTCGCCAAAAGGATTCAACTGTTAATGTGCTGGATTTGAAAGCGTACTATCGTGGCCGCAAATATGTGGCCGAAACAATTAAATGGCTTCCGCAAAAGCCAGAGCCAATATTTATTGGCAGAGATTTTCGACAAAGTTTCTTGTCTGGGGTGGGTTCATGATCCCCTATCCATCCTTAGCGCCTCGTAATTGACGAGGGTATTGTCTAGATGTTTCAATAATTTATAGAAGGTAACAATCCAATGGAAAGCTTATTTGGTGTGTCTATTGACTATTTATTACCCGTTTCCCTTACATGCCTGGTGACACTACTGGTTTTGATTGGCTTTTTTCTCCTTAAAAATCGGTTTATTCTCAATTTGACGCTGCGCGATTTACCACGAAGACCAGCACAAACAACGCTCATTATCGCAGGGCTTACATTCGGCACGATCATTATCACCACATCATTTATTACTGGCGATACATTAATCTTCTCCATTCGCAATCAATCACTCACCAGTCTGGGTGATATTGATATCATTGTTGAAAAACCAACCAATAGCACAACTCAACTAGCAACTATATCCCAATTACAATATGAACAATTCAAGACGCAAACACAGGAAATCGATGAGATTGATGCATTTGTTGTATCAATAATCCATAACGTTTCCTTGACAAACGAAGCGGAAGGTCAGAGCGTATCAAACGCAAAACTATTTGCTCCAGATCTCACTTACGACACTCAACTAACAAATATCAAATCCTTAAAGGGCAGCCAAATAAAAATAGCATCCCTTGAATCGAACCAAATCTACATCAATCAAAAAGGTGCCGATCTTCTGCTGGCTCAGGCAGGAGATACAATAGATGTTTTTATCAATGGTCAACGCGCTTCTCTCCAAATTAAAGAGATCATACAAAATCAGGCGCTGCTCAGTTCGCCACAAACAGTTGTTATTGTTTCCTCACTCAACCAAGCAAGGTCATTATTGGATATTGATCAACAAATAACCAGTATCCTAATTTCTTCTAAGACCAGCAATATAAATGACACAGACAGCAACAGTGATTTAGTAACGCAGTTACGGATACAAAGTATTGACAAAGAAATCGCAGAGCAAATCGCGAACCATTTACGCCACAACGATATCCTAGCGTTCCTTGATGCAGAGGCGAATGCAATACCTGAGCAAGAAACCCGTCTACGATCTTTAGCACTCGCATTAATTGTTGAACTGCAAAGGACAGACATATCATCTGAACTAATATCCTTGCTCGGCGACAGCCAAGTTGAAAATTGGCTGATGAGCCGTGATATTAATCAGAGCACACAAGATGAGCTTACTTCCCTTTTCACTCAGTTAAGCGAATTTAATGTCAAGAATGTCAAAGATCAAGCGATTGCTGAGTCTGAACAAGCAGGTGGATTTTACAGTCAACTGTTTCTTGTCTTTGGATCTTTCTCTATTTTTGCGGGAATGCTGCTAATTTTTCAAATTTTTATTATGCTGGCAGCAGAGCGTAAAAGCGAATTTGGCATGGCTCGGGCCATCGGTTTGCAAAGGTATCATATCATTCAATTTTTTACCTCAACAGGTATCATTTATGACATTTTTGCTGCGACATTAGGCGTGTTTGTTGGTTTGGCAGTCACTTATTTAATGGTTACGATTTCAGGGGACGTACTCACAGATATAAGTGATCAAACCGATGCTTTACAGTTCGTTGCCACGCCGCGCTCCCTCTTGTTAGCTTTCTGTTTGGGGATTCTAACAACATTTGTTGTTGTTTTTGTCTCTTCCTGGCGTATCAGCAAATTAAATATTGTTGCTGCCATTCGAAATTTGCCGGATGTAGGCAATCCTGAAAAACGAACCCGACTCCAAAAACTCTGGTCATTATTGCAAGACCCGCTACTGATTTTGCTTGGCATCATTCTCATTAACAGTGCCTATGCATCTTCTCAACTTGCACCGGCAATGATAGGTATTGCGTTGGTGATTATTGGAAACGGCCGTTTACTCAAAATCATCCTAAAACAAACCACCCTTCGCATCACATTACAAGAGCGCATCGTATACACAGCCATCGGCTTAGGCCTGCTTGTGTTCTTTGCCGCCCCTTTTGGAACTTGGGACACCTTACTCGGGTTTGACCAGCTAGAAAGCAGCGTCGAGGTTTTTGTCATTGCGGGCATTATGGTTGTTGCTGGTGCAATATGGCTGTTTATTTACAATGGAGACCTATCATTACATTTGCTAAACCGCATCTTGGGACGGATAGGCTCATTAACCCCAATATTAAAAACAGCAACCGCATATCCTCTAAGTGCGAGATTTAGAACTGGTCTAACCTTAGCCATGTTTTCAATTATCATTTTCACCGTCATTGTCATGACCATCATTACCCAAGCCGACGAGCAAGTGCTAAGCAAAAGTGGTATTGAAATAATAACTGGCGGATATGATATCCAAGGTGTTGTACTTGGGACGACGCCTACAGAAAATTTAAAAGCGTCATTAAGAGACAGCAGCGAAGGTGATTCAATATCCTTAATTGGTTCTGCATCAGTCGTACCAATCAACATTCGTCAAGCAGGCGTCGATAACAAAACCTGGGTTGATTACACTATCAATGGGTATGACAACGATTATATTCAACAAGTACGGCAATACTATGCTTTCAAATTACGCGCACCTGGATATGAGGATGATGAAGCCATCTGGCAAGCATTACAAGAGCGAGACGATGTTATTGTTATCGGCCGTTCCAATGTCCCATCAAGCCAATCAATCAGAGTCGATCAATCTAGTTTTATGCTAGAGTCGTTTTATTGGGAAGATGAAACATTACCGCCTGATATTTATGTAGAAGTGCGTGTCCCTCAATCTGATGAAATACATAAATTGCAAGTGATTGGTGTTTTGAATAGCAGTTGGATCGGCAATTTTATGGGCGGCATTCATACAAAAGACACGATTGCTACACACATTGCCAGATTGAATATGCCACCATCTATTTATTTTGTACAAGCTAAACCACAGGTTGATGTCTCTACACTGGCTCAAACGATAGAAAAGGAGTTTTTGTCAATTGGTCTAGAAACAACATCCATGCAACAACTAATACTTGATTCTTTATCTAGCAGCAAAGCACTCAATCAATTGTTACGAGGATATATAGCTTTAGGTTTATTAATAGGCATTACTTCCCTAGGTGCAATTAGCAGTCGCTCCGTCATAGAGCGACGACAACAAATAGGGATGTTACGTGCAATAGGCTACCATCGTTCAATGGTACTGTTATCATTTCTTATTGAAGCTGGTTTTGTTGCTTTTATAGGCATCTTAATTGGCACTTTACTCGGACTAAATGTTGGCTGGAATATTATAAACGAACTAGCGAAAGATCAACCTGGACTATTTTTTGACCCACCTATACTGAAAATTATGGCTATCAATCTTGCTGCGTTCCTCCTGTCATTGCTTATGACGAGTATACCTGCTCTTCAAGCAACAAAGATTGCTCCAGCAGAAGCCTTGCGCTATGAATAGCTTTACATAAAAGAGAATTGTATGAATTCGTCCATCTTAAATAACCCTTGGTGCACATACGTTAAAGAAAACAAGCATGCGAAGGTAAAGCTATTTTGCTTTCATCACGCCGGTGGCAGAGCGATGCTGTTTCGTGATTGGCAAACGATGTCCCGTCCTGAAATTCAGATCATACCGGTAGAACTGCCTGGCCGTGGGTCTAGATTAAGAGAAGATTTCTTTGTTCAATTGCAACCGCTCGTATCACAACTTGCTGACACTTTGCAACCATTTAATGATAAACCTTTTGCTTTTTTTGGTCATAGCATGGGGGCTTTAATAAGCTTTGAGTTAGCACGATATTTGCGTTATAAAAACAGAAATATGCCAGCACACATATTTATTTCCGCTCATCGAGCCCCCCATTTACCACAAACACATGAACCATACTACAAACTTCCTGAAAACATCTTTTTGAAAAAATTGCAGGAAATATCAGGGACTCCGTCAGAAGTATTGGATAACCCAGAATTTCTGGAGCTATTATTACCAATCATCCGTGCAGATTTTGAAATTTGTGATACGTATCATTACCATCAAGAACGGCCGTTAAATTGTCCCATTACTGTTTTTGGTGGGAAACAAGACCCCGTCGTATCAGCATCATTGTTACCACAATGGGAAATACATACAGCAAATAAGTTTGAATTTTATGCTTTCCATGGACATCATTTTTACATCCACCAAGCGCAACAACTCATAGTAGAAATTATTGGCCACAAATTAAAAAAATGTTGGTCAGATGAGATTGGCCCAAAATCAGAATACGGCAGAAAATGTGCCACATTGGAGAGTTAATTTAGCCATTTCGACGTTCTACCTGAATTTCCTCTAGCAAGAACAGCTTATCGGGCTGAAGAGGCGGCGGTATTGAACTTGTGTCAATGAAATACTCACCGAAGCGCTTGATATGCTCGGTCATATATGGACTAGAAGTAGCCACAACTTCCGTGGTAACGGCAAAGCCTTCCCGCGACATCTCATGAAGCACATTCGTCATGTCCACCACATTGTGTAGCATGATGGCGTTGGCGATCAAATCTTTGTATTTGATACGATTTTCATATTCAACAGGATTGCGTGATTTGATGAGACTGTCTCCACCAAAGAATATCCATTGTGAGAAAAGATTGTAAGCTTCAATTTTAGTTGTCGCTGCCTGAATTTGTGCCCGCAGAGGAGCATTTGAGGCGTATTCCAACAGGAAAAGAGTCCGTATCACGCATCCCAATTCGCGTAAGGCCAGATAGAGTTTGTTTTTGGGGTTGTCTGAAACCAGCTTTTATAGCAGCCATGAGGGCAACACTTTGCCTTTATGGATCGACAACACAACCTGCATCAAGTCCTGCCAATATTCTAGCAGCAGATCCCAATTGATCGTTCGTGTAAACCAGCCGTCAATATTCTGATAGCGGATATTTTTATCAGGCCGATACATGGTCACCTTGTTCCAATTGCGCATCCGGGGCATCAGTTGAATGCCTAGCAAATGGGCCAGGCCAAACACAACTTCAGACTGCCCTTGCGTATCGGCATGGCCCGGAATCTGTGATCGCTTTCGCCGGAATACGCATGGTGTCGGGCTGTAGAACGGATTTGTTTTGCAACAAGCCATCCAGAATGTAGACCGCTTCCCAAACCCCACAAGCAATGAAATGACTGAAGAGCGCGATATAGGTATCAGAAATATGATGGTAAGCGATACCGCCATAAGCGCTGTTTTGGTTCAATGTCAAATGGACACGGCCCTGCAAAAAAGTGAGAGTCTCAATGGTCAAAAGCCACC
>JACSRF010000163.1 GCA_014879875.1 Anaerolinea sp. | reverse complement strand
GCTTAGGAATGGCACTTCAATAAGTTGGTCAAGATTGGTTCAATCTTCGGAGATTGAACCAATCTAAATAGGCAAATTATTTAATTCTCGTTCCTTAAATAACTTATCCATTGGAGTCGAGGCCATTACCTTCCTATAGTTGGTATGGTCGGGAGGTGTTCAAATGAGTTCACAGACAGACCGCATTCACCTTTTTGATGATTGGGCAGCGGGGTATGATACGGCCGTCACCGCTGATGATCACAGTTTTCCCTTTGCCGGTTACGAGCAGGTATTAACCACAACCTTCATGACAGCTCAGGCACAACCTGCCATGCGTATCCTGGACCTGGGCGTCGGCACAGGCAACCTGGCGGCCCATTTCATTGCTGTGGGCTGTCAGAGATTTCTCGACGGCCATGCTGGCTCAGGCGCGGGATCGGCGGCCACAACTCAATCTGGTGCAGGCTGATTTGCTAGCCGCGTGGCCGGACGCCATCCAACCCCCATTTGACCGCATCGTGTCTGCCTACGTTTTGCACGAGTTTGATCTGCCCACCAAAATCAGGCTGCTGCAACGCGCCGCACAGCACTACCTCGCTCCTGACGGCTTTATCGTTATCGCCGATATTGCCTTTCCTACAACGGCCATACGCGCTGCGGCGGCCCAACACTGGGCGGAATTGTGGGATGACGAGGAGTTTTATTGGGCGGCAGATGAAGACATCGCGGCCTGTGCGCGGGTTGGTTTGCAAGCAACCTATCAGCAGATTTCCCGATGCGCCGGCGTGTTCAAGGTGTGGGCGGGGAACGGCCGTTAATCCCACCCTTACCATGTACTGATAAAGAGAAAGAATGACATGGAAGCGGTAGACAATCATTTCCACCGTCAATTATCACAATCCGCGACGGCGCTGCTGCATGGCAACCGGGCCATTTTGTTCCGGCACGGCCGTTGGCATTACCTCACGCTGGGCAGGCAGGGGGGAGAAGCAGACATCCAAACGCTGAATTTCATGTCCCCGGCGCGCGCAGAGCCGATGATAACGGACTGGCTGGCGCGTGGCGTGCGGCCAACGCCCTATGCCCAGGTATCGGCGATCTGGGCCGCAGAAGTGGCGGCGAAGATTTTGCCCACCGCTGTAGCCTATCGCCCGCTGCTGCTTGCCGGGCGGGTGCGTCTGGTGCGCGGGCATACGACAGATACGCTCTGGGTCGTGGGCGGTGAGTCTGACGACGCAACGTCGCCCGACGCAACGGCCGTCTTGCCTTACCTGGCGCAGATGATGGCGACAGGCCAGGCGGGGCCTTATTTGCGTTTTGGGTAGGTTGTGCTGGGACGGCCGTTGGCGGCGCGGATGCGAATTGGAGTTCTCATACCTTCCAGTTGGTCGGGCGCAGCCTGGCCAACTGGCACAACAACCGTTTGCAGCGCCGCAGCGGTGGCCTGGGCCACTTGCTCCGTGTTACCCAATACTGAGCCGTAGACGACCAAAGCTTGTTTACTCCTTTGTCTGCTGCGCCAGGTGCGCCTGATACGCTTTCCAGCCGGGACACCAGCTGGTATGCCAGCGCCACAGCCGCGCCCAGAATGATTTGGGATTGGTTTCCGCTTTCTGGCGCATGGCGCAGGTTTCACAGGAAAAGCTCTTTTCGTCGGTGGGTTGTATTTGCGTACTCATGTCAATCTCCTTCGGTTTTGTACCTCGTAAGCAGGCCGCTTCACTGGCTGCTTTTGGGGCAGATAATTTGTGCAGACAACGGCCGTTACTTAGCAATCGTTCGTTAATAACATAGTGATTTAGTACAATTCTCGGCACCAGGAAATATGTCAAAGAGG
>JACSRF010000315.1 GCA_014879875.1 Anaerolinea sp. | reverse complement strand
GAACGGGCGTTCCCGACGGAACGGGCGTTCCCGACGGAACGGGCGTTCCCGACGGAACGGGCGTTCCCGCCGCCACCGTCACCCTTCCCCCTGTTCCTGGGGCGATTCTGGTTCCACGCCTGGCTGCGCCTCCCGTCATTGATGGCAACCTGGCCGATTGGGCCAACATCCCCGGCGTCAAAACACCCTATGTCACCGCCAGCGCCCCCAGTTGGGATGGGCAAATTGACCTGGAAGCCACCTGGCAGTTAGGCTGGGATGACCAATTTCTCTACCTGGGCGTGACGGTTATAGACAACATTCATGTGCAAACACAAGAGCCAAAATACGCCTACCTGGGTGACAGCCTGGAACTGCAATTGGATACCAATTTGCGCGGCGATTATGAAGCAAAGGTCAACCAGGATGACTTTCAATTTATTTTCTCCCCCGGCGATTTTGAGAAAATTCGGCCGGGCGTTTTCCGCTTTCGTGGCAATGACCAGAACAGCATGGACGATGCGCCGGGCACAGCGGCGCAAGTGGCCGCCCGCTCTACCGGCAACGGCTACATACTGGAAGCCGCCATTCCCTGGAGCGACGTCGCTGTGACGCCGGCCGCCGGCCTGACGCTGGGCGCGGCCTTGAGCGCGAATGACAACGATACGCCGGGAACGGCCGTGCAGGAAGTGATGTTTTCCCACGTCCGCACCCGCAAATGGCGCGATCCCACCAGTTGGGGTACGCTGACCTTGCAGCCATAGTAAAGGCTTAGGGCGCAGATTTGCAGGATTCATTGCAGCCTGATTTTCCAAAATCGGGCGGGCGATTTTCCAAAATCGCCCTACATTTACATAGGGAGTTATACTATTTGGAGGTTTAAGGATCACGTATGCGACGAATGATAGGGATTTTAAGCGGTTTGATAGCGGCCACAGCCCTGCTGTTGGGGTTGTGGGCCAGCCAACAGGCAGCCGAAGCGGCCGCCTGGGAAGCAAAAGTGGACCCCTGGGTGTTGGCAACGGCCGACGCCAACGCCAAAACAGAGTTTCTTGTTTATCTCACCGAACAGGCTGATTTAAGCGGTGCGGCCAGCCTGACCACCAAGGAAGCGAAAGGGGCCTATGTGTATGAACAGTTAACGGCCGTTGCCCAACGCACCCAACCCGCCCTCATCGCCCAATTGGACGCGCTTGGCGTTTCCTACCGCCGCCACTGGATCACTAACATGGTTTGGGTGCGCGGCAGCAGCGGCGTTATCGAGGCATTGGCTCGCCGTGAAGATGTCGCCCACCTGTATGCCAATCCCACGGTCGCCATGCCCCCCTTGCCCGAAAACGAGGCTGTTCTCAGCCCCGAAGTCATCGAATGGAACATCCTCAAAGTTAACGCCGATGATGTTTGGGCGATGGGCTACACCGGCGATGGCATTGTCGTTGGCGGTCAAGATACCGGCTACGATTGGGACCACGTTGGTTTAATCGTCCAATATCGTGGCTGGAATGGGGTAACGGCCGATCACGACTACAACTGGCACGACGCCATTCATAGTGGCGGCGGCGTCTGCGGCCCCAACTCCCCCGAACCATGCGATGACCACGGTCATGGAACCCACACCATGGGTACCATGGTCGGCAACGACATGCCCCCTAGCAATCCTGGTTGGCCTGCCAGCGCCACCAACGCCGTGGGCATGGCCCCCGGCGCCGAATGGATTAGCTGCCGTAACATGAATGTGGGCGATGGTACGCCGGCCACCTACTCCGAATGCTATGAATGGTTCATCGCCCCCTACCCGGTTGGCGGCGATCCGTTCAACGATGGCGACCCGACGAAAGCGCCGCACGTCATCAATAATTCCTGGGGCTGCCCGCCCAGCGAAGGATGTACCGATCCCAACGTCTTGTTAAGCGTGGTACAGGCCGTGCGCGCGGCCGGGATTGTCACCGTCCATTCGGCCGGTAATGAAGGGTCGGGATGCAGCAGTGTGCAAACGCCATCGGCTATCTACGACGAATCGTTCAGCGTCGGGTCAACCACCAGCACGGACGCCATTTCCAGCTTTAGCAGCCGCGGCCCAGTGTTGATAGATGGCAGCGGCCGGCGTAAGCCAGACATCTCCGCGCCGGGTTCTAGTATTCGTTCCACAACTCGTTACAACAATTACGGCACCTCGTCGGGCACAAGCATGGCCGGGCCGCATGTGGCCGGGCTGGTGGCGCTGGTGTTGTCGGCCAATCCGGGGCTGGCCGGGAATGTGGATGTCATTGAGCAAATCATCCAGGATTCCGCCCTGCACCTGACCACCACACAGGGCTGCGGCGGCGATAGCCCAACGGCCGTGCCCAACAACGTCTTCGGCTGGGGGCGTATTGACGCGCTGGAGGCCGTGAACCTGGCGTTGGCGATGCAAACATTGACGATCAGCAAAACCGCTTCCGCCGATTGGGTTCTTCCCGGCGATCTGTTAACGTATACCCTTGAGGTGGCGTATCATAATGCGGTCTCGCCCACGCACAACCTCATCTTAACCGATGTTATCCCAGTCAATACAACATTTGTAACCGCTACTATGCCGCACACATTTGCCGGCGATGTGGTCACATGGACGCGCAGCACCCTAAATGCCGGCGACGCCTGGACGGTGGAATTGGTGGTGCAAGTGGACGAAGCAGCCTCCGGGGAAGCGGCTAATGAAATCTATGAGGTGCAGAGTGATGAGGTAACGGCCGTTGCCGGCCCACCCGTCATCACGCCCATCCTGCCGCACACACTCACCCTTTCCAAAACCGCGCCTGCCCAGGTTATCGCTGGCGCGTCGCTCACTTATACGTTGGCGGTCGAACACCAGCACGCCTACTCAGCCACCACCAACGTCATCCTCAGCGACACGCTGCCGCAAAACACAACCTTTGTCACGGCCACACAGCCCTTCCAACAAAATGGGGATGTCATCTCCTGGCAAGCGCCCACACTGGACAATGAGACGTGGCAGGTACATCTGGTGGTCGCAGTGGACGAGGATGCCGCTGCGGACATTGTGAACGCGAACTATGGCGTCCACAGCGACCAGGTGGCGATGTTAGCCGGGCTGCCGGTGACAACCACGCTGCTCACCGGCGAACTGCTGACAATAACGGTAGATGTGACGGGAACGGCCGTACCGGGCGCGCCTCTCACCTATACCTTCACCATCACCAGCCCGCAAATCGCCCTGCACAATCTCGTGCTCACCGATACGCTGCCCGCGCAGACCACGCTGATCACGGCCACCATGCCCTTTACCATCGTTAATAACGTGGTGCAGTGGGAGCGCCTGCTGCTGGGGGCCGGGGAAGCGTGGCAGGTGACGCTGGTGGTGCAGGTGTCGCCAACGGCCGTCGGCAATATTGTGAATGACATGTATGGCGTGAAGAGTGATGAGGTAACGGCCGTTACTGGCCCGCCTGTCATTACCCCCGTCATCCAACAGATGATCTACTTGCCTTACATCGGGCAGGCTGCGCCGTAGAGAAGACGCTGTGTGTTGCGTAACCAGAGATCACGAAATACGCAATGCCCACAAAACATTGTAAAATAGCGCGTTAATTTATCCAGACATCCGATTTCTTGAAGAAATCGGATGTCTCGGTCTAACTCGAAAAGGAACAATGCTTATGAAACGCGCAGTCAGTGTCAGCCTGGGCAGTTCGGCGCGGGATAAAGCCGTTGAGATCGATCTGCTGGGCGAACGGGTCGCCATTGAGCGACAGGGTACGGACGGTGACATTGCTAAAGCCATCGCCCGTTTCACAGAATTAGATGGACAGGTGGATGCGCTTGGCGTTGGCGGCATTGACTTGTGGGTGCAAATGGGGGAAAAGCGTTTTCCCATCCATGATGCGCAAAAGTTGGTCAAAAATGTGTACCGCACCCCTGTCGTGGATGGCAGCGGGCTGAAAAATACATTAGAACGGCAGGTCGTTGAGACACTCATTCAGGAATTAGGCCCACAATATGCCTCTGCCAAGGTGTTGTTGACGGTCGGCGTGGATCGCTATGGCATGACGCTGGCCTTCCACGAGCACCATTACGAGATGACGTTTGGGGACATGATGTTTGCGCTGGGTGTGCCCATTGCTTTGCACACATTGAACCAACTGCATTGGCTGGCAAAATTTTTGGTACCTATTGCAACGCGACTGCCGCTGAAATATCTGTATCCGACGGGCGAAAAGCAGGATCAGATCATTCCCAAGTTTACGAAGTGGTACCAATGGGCGGATGTCATTGCCGGAGACTGCCATTATATTAAGCGGCATATGCCGGATAACCTGGCCGGTAAGGTGATTGTGACGAATACGACGACGCTGCAGGATTTGGCAGCGTTCCGGCAGCGGGGGGTGACGCATGTGGTCACAACGACGCCGCAGTTAGACGGCCGTTCCTTTGGCACGAACATGATGGAAGCGGCGTTAACGGCCGTTGCCGCCAAAAATCGCCCCCTCACCCACGCCGAACTGCGCGACATGCTGGCACAGTTAGACATGAAGCCAACCGTCCACTACTTATAAATGTGTAATGCGATTTGGCAAATCGCGCTATAGTTATGGAGGAGCAGACAATGGATTGCGTCATTACCGCCGGGGGTGTGCCTGGCCCCGAAGACCCACTTTTCCCCTACACACAAGGGAAAACAAAGGCGCTGCTGGACATGAACGGCCGTACCATGCTCGAACGTGTCATTGACGCCCTGCAAGATTCGCAGCACATTGACAACATTGTCGTTGTTGGGCTGGGCAGCGACATGGGCATGCGCTTCAAACGCCCGGTGCAGCACCTACCCGACCAGGGTGGTCTCATCAGCAATGGCCTGGCCGGATTTCGTTTATTAAAAGCGCAAAACCCAGGTATCGCCCACGTCTTGTTCAGTTCTGCTGACGTGCCGCGCCTCACCGGAGCTATCATTGACCACTTCATGCAAGCGTGCCAACCATTTGATCGCTACATGTACTACAACTTCGTCACTCAAGAAATCATGGAAACCCGCTTCCCCCACTCGCGCCGCACCTTTGTCAGGCTCAAAGGGATGCGCGTCGCCGGCGGTGATATAGCGATCATGCATGCTGACCTGATTGAAACGCACATTGAACTGTGGGAAGCATTATCACAAGGGCGTAAACACGCCTGGATGTTGGCGCGCGTGGTCGGCTTTGGTTTTTTACTCAAATTTTTGCTGCGGCAGGTGGGCCTGACCGACATTGAGGCAACGGCCGCCCGCATCCTGGAACGACCGGTCGGCATCATCGTCAACCCCCACGCTGAAATCGCCATGGATGCGGATAAGCCGTACCAGGTGGATTTGCTGCGGGCGGACTTTGCGCATCGGTAGTCTAACGCCCGACCCACGACTCACGACACTCATCAAACTAACACTTTATTAAGGTTTACTCTGTACAATTGCGCCTATGTTTAAGAAAATTACTTCACTATTCTCCGGTGATCCCACCGCTAAATTGGTCAATTCCCTCTCGCCGCTTGTCGCGGCCGTCGCTGCTTATGAACCAGAGCTAAAAAATCTAGCTGACGAAGAACTGCGGGCGAAAACGGTTGTTCTCAAAGAGCGTTACGAGCAAGGGGAAACCCTCGACGACTTACTAGAAGAGGCATTTGCCCTGGTACGCGAGGCTTCGGTGCGGACGACCGGTTTGCGCCACTACGATGTGCAAATCATGGGCGGCGTGCTGCTGCACCGGCGCAACGTCGTCGAAATGCGTACCGGTGAAGGGAAGACGCTCGTCGCCACCCTGCCCCTCTACCTGAACGCCCTCACCGGGCGCGGCGCGCAGTTGGTCACGGTCAACGAATACCTGGCCCGCCGCGATGGTGGCTGGATGGGTAAAATTTTCCATTTCCTGGGGCTAACCATCGGCGTCATCGGGCCACTTGGGTTTTCCGCTTTGTATGACCCGGATTACGTCAACCCTGGCGCGGAACTGGAAGATGAACGGCTGGTTCACTGGCGTCCCTGCACGCGCCAGCAGGCGTACAAGGCAGATATCACCTATGGCATCAGCAGTGAATTTGGCTTTGATTACCTGCGCGACAACATGGCGTCAGACCCGGCGCGCCTGGTGCAGCGCGACCTGCACTATGCTGTCATTGACGAGGTAGACAATATCCTCATTGACGAAGCGCGCACGCCGCTGATCATTTCCGGACCCGCTTCCGAATCGGGCACAGATTACGAGCGGTTTTCCCAATATGTGCGTAATTTGCGGCGTAATACGGCCGGTGAAGACGACGAGCCAAACGGTCATTATGACGTGGACGAGAAAAGCCGCAGCATCAATCTGACCGACATCGGCATTATCGAAATCGAAAAACGCATTCCAGAAATTGACGTGGAGGCGGGAGACAGTCTGTATGACCCGCAATATAACCATCTCACCTACTATCTGGATAATGCACTGCGGGCGCAATATTTGTATAAGCGTGACGTGCAGTACGTGGTGCAGGATGGAGAAGTGATCATTGTGGATGACTTCACCGGTCGCCTGATGCCGGGACGGCGCTATTCCGACGGGCTGCATGAGGCGATTGAGGCGAAAGAAAAGGTCACTGTGAAACGCGAGACGGTGACGGTGGCGACGATTACGCTGCAAAATTATTTCCGCCTGTATGACAAGTTGGCGGGGATGACGGGTACGGCCGTTACCGACGCTGAAGAGTTCGATAAAATTTACAAATTGGGTGTGACGCCTTTACCGACCAACGTTGAACACATCGTCACCACCGGTTCCATGAAGCTGGAAGCGAAAAAAGAAAAAGTGAATGGGGCGGAAGCGATCACGTATCTGGATGCAGACAGCGGTCAACCACGCTTCTTCAAACGTATTGATTTTCCCGATCAGGTATATGGCACAGAAGCAGGCAAAGACCAGGCCATTATCGCCGAAATCAAACGGTTTCATCAAGACGGCCGTCCCGTGCTGCTTGGCACGACATCAGTCGAACATTCCGAAACCATCCATCGCTTGTTGCAGCATGAGAAAATTCCGCACAACGTCCTCAATGCCAAGATACACCAGTCAGAGGCGTTAATCGTTGCCCAGGCCGGCCGCAAAGGAGCCGTCACCATCTCCACCAATATGGCTGGTCGTGGCACGGACATCCTGCTAGGCGGCAACCCAGAAGGCATGGCTGCCGAGACGCTAGAAAAGGAACTGTTTGATCGGCCGCAGTTGGCGCATTTGGCAATTAACCTGTTCACCGAAGGGGCCGACGCGGCGCGTGCCCTGGCGCAAAAACATAGCAAATTGGACGTCGCCTTGATTGATGCGCTGCTCAACCTGAAAACGGAATTTGACGCAGCCCTGGCGGAAATCGAAGAAGTGCAGGTGATTGGCTACCTGGCGCGGGCGCTGCAACAGCCCTATGGCATTGATTACAATAACATTCTCAACGTGCTGCGCCTGGTGCGTGGCGGCCGTTTAGGGGAAGCGCGCGACTTTGTGGAAAGCTTAGGCAAAGACGTGGCGCTGGTAGACGACGCGCTGCGCCAGTGGAACCTGTACACACGCTACGTCAGCCTGCAAGGCGACCCCGGTAAAACCGCCCAATTCCTGGCCGAAATCTTGTTTGAACAGCATTACAATGCCCGCGCTGCTCTCACCCGCGCTGTGCTCGCCGGCGCCATTGCCGAAGCGCAAGCCATTGTGCAGCGCGTGCCCGGACTCGACGCCGCCATCATTGACCGCATTGTGGCGCTTAAAAAACAAACGGAACAAGAGCGGCGCGACGTGTGGCAGTTTGGTGGTTTGCACGTTATTGGCTCAGAACGGCACGAATCGCGGCGTATTGACAATCAGCTTCGCGGTCGCGCCGCGCGTCAGGGGGATCCCGGCTCTTCTCGTTTCTTCCTCTCGCTCGAAGATGATTTGATGAAACGGTTTGGCGGCGAACGGCTGAAGAACTTCATGGCGCGCACCAATATCCCAGAAGACATGCCCATTGAAAGCGGCATGTTGGAACGCCTCATCGCCAGTTCACAGGAGCGGCTGGAGGGATACAACTTTGACATGCGCAAAAACGTTGTTGAGTATGACGACGTGATGAATAAGCAGCGCCAGGCAATTTATGATGAACGACAGGCCATTTTATTGGGCAAAGAAATTGACCTGGATGAGAAAATCGCCGAAGCGTTTGCGACCACCATTAGCGAGTTGGTAGATAACTACGTCGTTCATTATCGGGACTATGCCCGCACTGAAATTGAACGAGCCATTACCGCCTACATGACAGAAGCGACCGACGAAATTAACGTGCCAGGCGTGCTGCGGCAGGTACGCCGCTTGCTGCCTGGTGTCACGGAGCTAGACCCAGAGTCGCTAGAAGGCTTGCGCAATGATCGGTTGGCCGAACGGCTCATGGCGCTGGTTTTCGAGAATGAGGAGCAGGGCGTCCATCTTTATCAACTGCTGCAAGCAATGGGACGCTTTATCCCCCTGCTGCCGCAAGTGCCCAATCTGGGTGGCCTGGTGGCGCGGCGGTCAGGCCAGTTGCAGGCGCGCGACAATGCCCGGCACGATTACGTGGCGCAAGTGGAAATGTTGTTCAATGAGTTTCTGTCGGCGCACATTGAATCGGGAAAGCGCGATGAAATTTGGGAAACGGCCGTTGCCGATCTCGATCAAGCCTTCAACCAATTTAAGGTAGAGAGTCTGTCTACGAAAAATGCGGTAGCCCAGCAGTTTCATTTCCGTACTCACGCCGAAGAAGCTGTGCGCGAACTGCTGTTGGAAAGTTTATCCGCCCTCGACAGCGAGGCTCTCACACTCGCTTTGAACGAGTACGTACAAAAGCAGCAAGAGAAATGGCGCGAACAGATCGGCGCCGAAGAATATCACGTATTCCAACGGCAGCTGCTGCTGTCGGCCATTGACCGGGAATGGCGTGATTATCTGACCGCTATGGATGATTTGCGCCGCGAGATTGGCCTGGAAGCCATTGGGCAGCGTGATCCCAAAATCGAATACAAACGGCGCTCGTATGCCATGTTTACCGACATGCGCCACAACATCGAAAAGGACATTGCTGACCGCTTTTTCCGGCAAATTGCCGGTCACCAGGCGTTTGTGCAGCAGCAGCAGGCCGATCAGGCTTATCAACTTCAGGCGCAAGATGCTGGCTACCAGGTCGTGAAGCGCGCCCAGGGAAAGGGGGTTGAGTTACGCCGCGACGTGCCTAAAGTAGGTCGGAATGACCCCTGCCCGTGTGGGAGTGGCAAAAAGTATAAACAATGCCATATGCGCCTTGATGAAGTGACCGCTGCCAAAAGCGGACAGGCGCAAAGGACAGGCGCAAAACGGAAATAAGCCGGAGAGTTCGCCCAAGTATTCCCGCCGGCGTTCATGTGAAGGACCACTTTTTACGGCTATTTCACCGCTACGCATTGACGTGCATTTGAAAACATGGTTTCATGATGGGCACAATTTGTTTAATTTTCATTTTCATTCTTGAGCGGTAAATGAAGGGGATTATATGCACATGGGAAACGGCCGTTTTGGGGCGCTGAAAAACTTGCACGAACAGCTGCAGGTTACAACCACACAACACGCGCTAACGGATCTGATCAACCAGTTCATGCAAGCTCATCTGTCGGTAAAAGCAGCGCTGTTAGCCACAACAGCAATCAAGCAGGATGAATGGCACTGCTATCCCATTGCCCAAACCGGCTATTGGCTGCAACTGCACCGTGATACGCTGCTCGATGCGGATGAAAGTGCGTTTGCCGCCATCACGGCCACCTTACTAAGCGAATCAGCCTTCTACAAATCCTTTTTAGCCAGGCAACAAATCCAGACCAGGCAGCAAGCCATTATTCGCAGCATCACGGAAACTGCCCATGCCCTCCAGCCGGTCCACGAAACCGTCATAGACATCTACCAGCGCCTGCAGCAAATCTTCAATACAGATACCGGTTATGTCGCTTTGTATGACGCCAGCCAGCGGCTGATCACGTTCCCGATCATCACCGATAAAGGGGAACCCATCACCCAGAAACCTCTTTCCAGCCTGGATGATGAAAGCCTGAGCGCCTGGGTCATCGTTAACAACAAGGCTTATGTCACCGGAAATTGGGCGCAGGATGAGAGACCTGTACCCGGAATTTTGAACCGGAGCGAGCCGGTATCCATCATGAGCGCCCCCTTATTTACCAATGATGAGATGGTCGGCCTTATATCTTTACAAAGTGATCAAGAGCACGCCTTTGAGCGCGAGGTTTTTGATCTGTTTGAATCGTTGGCCGAACAGATTGCCGTTATCATTAAAAATGCTCAGTTGTATACAACCACCCGTATCATGGTGACACAAGGGGTACGGGATTACCAGACGGCCGTTGCGCTGCGCCAGGCCATTGCGGTGATTGGCACGTCACTCGACGTTAACGTCATTCTCAAGAATTTACTGCTGGCGCTGAGCGATCTGCTTGTTTATGACGTGGCCTATGTATTGTTGTGGCAAGAGACCCAATTTGTGTTTGGCGCAGGGCACGATTATTACGAACGGCCGTTACCCCTCTCCCCCAACGAAACAGAACAGGTCTGGCAAAACAACCCGCTGCTGCAACTTGTCAGGCAAAGCAAAGAGACGCAAATTTTACGCGACGCTCCCGACGATCCGCGCTGGCCTGACTTTACCGGTCACGAAAAGGCGCAAACCTGGATGGGTATCCCGCTTGTAATGAACGGCCAGGTATTGGGAGTGCTCAGTATTATCAGCCATGAAAAGGACGCCTTCAGCAAACATGAACAGTGGCTCACCACCACCATTGCTACCCACGCTACCGTCGCTCTGCAAAATGCCTATTTGCACCAACAAACCGAGCAGCAGTTACGTGAACTCGGAACGCTCTACCAGGCCAGCGCCACGATGACGGCCAACCTGGATCAGGATTTCGTGCTGCAAACAGTCGCCACCGAAATGGTGCGCGCCATTCAAGTGGATAGCTGTTCTATTTTTGTGTGGGATGAAACCCACCATAATCTCGATCTGGCTGCACATGAAAGCCAGGCGCTAACAACAACGTGGACCACAGAACAAATTGACCAAACGAAAATAGGCTTGCGTCATATTCAACATTTGGAACGATACCCCATTGTCCAGCGTGTTTTCGAGACCCAAGAAATTCATAGTTTACGCTACGACAACGCTTACAGCCCACACCAGATCGCTCTGTTAGAGGCCGCAGCCCTGAAATCTGTGCTGCTTGTGCCCCTGGTGCGACGACAAAAAGTGTTAGGGCTGCTGGCTTTGGGGCAAATCAGCCAACCGCGTTCATTCACGCAAAGCGAACTGCGCCTGGCGCAAAACCTGGCCGGCCAGGCGGCCGTTGCTATTGAACATGCCCGCCTGTTTGCCCAGGCCCAGCGGCGCGTTGAAGAGCTTTCCACCTTCCACGAAATCGTCCTGCAATTGAATACGCCTCTGGAACTGCGCGAAGTGCTCGACAGTATTACCGAAGCTGCCTTGAAACTGGTTGACGCCAGCAACATGCACATCTTTTTGTATGATGGCGAAACGCAGCAGTTCACGTATGGTTCCGCTTTATGGCATGATGGCAGCCGCCAACCGGCCGTTGCCTCACCTCGCGCCAATGGCATCACCATGAAAGTGGTGCAGGAAGCAACCCCCATTGTCATTAACGACGCGCAAAATCATCCACTCTTTCAGGTGGCGGAGTCAAAAGCATGGGGAATTTGCGCCATTGCCGGTTTTCCACTCAAACACGACAATCGGGTCATCGGCGTCTTTACCACCACGTACCTGCGCCCACACGTTTTTAGCGACGAAGAGATGCTGCTGTTGAACTTGTTGGCTGACCAGGCGGCCGTTGCCGTTAAAAACGCTCGCCTCTATGATGAAGCTCAACGCCGTCTGCGCGACATGTCTGCCCTTGTTGATATGGCCAAACAAGTTACCAGCAGTCTCAACCTGGAGCCGGTACTGCAAACGACCGTACAAATTTTGCGCAAGCTGCTTAACGCCCGCGCCAGCACCATTGTCATGCTCTCTCAAGACGAAACAGAATTGATCGTCGAAGCGGCGGTCGGCGTTAGCCCTGAATTCGCACGCTCCCGGCTTAAATTGGGCGAAGGCGTTTCCGGTGACGTGGTAAGGCGTGGCGAACCCATCTACATCGGTGATACCTACGGTGAGCCTGATTTCTTGTTCTTTGATGAAGTCGTCCGCAGTCTGTTAGTCATGCCTTTGATCATTCGTGATCAAACACGAGGCACGTTAACCGTTGACAGCGACAAGCCAAATGCGTTCAATAAATCAGACATTCAACTGATGACCATTGCTGCCGCCCAGGTGAGCATTGCTATTTCCAACGCCCGCCTCTTTGCTGAACTGGAAGAACGGGCGGGCGAACTGGCTGTCGCCTATGAAGAATTAAAAGAAAATGACCGCCTGAAAGATGAATTAGTCCAAAACGTTTCGCACGAACTGCGCACGCCGCTGACTTTCGTCAAAGGGTACGTAGACCTGCTCCTGGATGGCGAAATGGGGTTGATGAATATTGAGCAGCAAGAAGCGCTGCACATTGTTGCCACCAAAACAGACGAAATCACCCGGCTGATAGATGACATTATGACATTACAGCGCATAGACGCCAACAATCTACAATTAGAAGCAGTGTCTATGAGCGAGTTAATCAAAACGGCCGTCGCCAGCTACAGCATTGTCGCCGAAAAAAAGGGGTTACACGTCATCTTCCATGCACCCCATGACAATGTCATCTCCGTTGACAAAGGACGCATCAACCAGGTCCTCAATAACTTGATTGGCAATGCCATCAAATTCAGCCCCAATGGCGGCGAGATCGCCGTATATCTGGAAGAAAAGGATAATCAGGTGTTGATTCGCATCACCGATGAGGGAATCGGCGTACCCAATGATAAATTAGACAAAATTTTTGAACGCTTTTACCAGGTTGATGGCTCATCCCGACGCCGGTTTGGGGGAACCGGTCTGGGATTGGCAATTGTCAAACGGATCATTGACGCCCATCAAGGGAAAATCTGGGTTGAAAGCGAACTGGAAAAAGGTAGTTCATTCTACTTCACATTACCCAAAAAATCGTGACTGCCAGACCAAAAGCTTGGACTAGAACTAACGTCGTATTGATTTCCATGTGAAAAGTATTGTATAAACTATTGCAGATCACTTTATTGCCACGCTCACATCAATCAACGTAGTAGGAATAACGTCCTTGAAGTTCAAAAAGCATTTATTAGATCCATTGGCTCTGCAAGCGATGCCGAAAATTGATCTGCATCGTCATCTCGAAGGTTCACTGCGCCTGGAAACCTTGTTGGAGATCGCCCACGAATTTGGCCTGGATTTACCGGCCGTCAATCTTGACCATCTGCGCCCTTTCGTGCAAATCACAGACGATCCCCAAGATCATGAGGTTTTTCTGAGCAAATTTGAAGTGCTGCGCCATTTTTATCGCAGTCCAGAAGCAATCAGCCGGCTGGCCTATGAGGTCATCGCCGACGCCGCCTCAGATAATATCCATTATCTGGAGCTGCGCTTCAGCCCGCAGGCGCTAGCCAGGGTGCGTGGATTCTCGTTGAGCCAGGTGACTGATTGGGTCATCCAGGCGACACAAAAAGCAAGCGCCGAGCACCATATTCAAGTGGGGCTAATTATCACGCTGGTGCGGCACGACCCCATTGAACAGGCGCGTCAGGTGGCCCAAATTGCCTTCGACCACTTTGGGCGAGGCATTGTGGGTATAGACCTGGCCGGAAATGAAGTGAAGTTCCCCCCTGGCCCATTTAAGCCCATCTTTCAAGAAGCAAAGCAGGTTGGTTTGGGTATCACCGTTCATGCGGGTGAATGGGCAAGCGCAGTTGGCGTGCGGCAAGCCATCGAAGAATTGCACGCCGACCGTATTGGGCACGGCGTCCGCTCCATTGAGAATTCAGAGATTTTGCGCCTGGTACGCGACCGACAGATCGCTTTGGAAGTGTGCCTGACCAGTAATTTACAAACTGGGGTTGTCCATAAAATGGGACATCACCCGTTGATTGATTTGCTGAATCTCGGCGTGCTTGTTACGCTGAATACAGATGATCCCAGTATCAGTGACAGCACGTTAACGGATGAATATCGTGTGGCTGTTGACGTATTGGGATTAGAGTATGCGGAACTGCGGCAGCTTGTGTTGAATGCGGCCAGGGCTGCCTTTTTACCTGATGCAGAACGGCAAAAGCTGATCGCCCACTTCGAGCACGTGCTGCCGATGCAGGGGTTTATTAGCGGCAACGGGACGATGCTGGTATCAGGTTGATTCCCACTCTTTTAACGCTTGTTTGATGATTTGTTGAATTTTGAGGTCGGGTATCTCGCGCGGCCGCTCATAGTAACGGCCGTCTACATGAATGCGTAAGCCACCCGCCGGGTTGTGCGCCAGGTAAATGGTGCGTGACGCCAGTTCCGGATCCGTCATGACATATCTTTGTAAAATAGCATCTATTTGCGCGATAATGCCAGCTTGCTGCACGGCGGCAGACGTCGGCGTGGACGCCACGCTGCTCGGACTGGGAACAGAAGCAGACCTGCTGCCGGCGCGATAGGCGTCACGCTGCGCTTCAAGCTGTGCGAGAAAACGGCGCTGTTCTTCGATGGCGGCGGTGGTAGTGACGGCCGTTTCCGTCTCCTCTCGCGGCGCAGTGGGTTGTGGGATGTTCAGGGGTGGCGCCACCCCTGCGTTCACCAATTCCTGATATCCCCCGGCGACAACAATTAGCTCACCAATAGCGGCTAACAATCGCTGCTTCGCTTTCGGATCAGAAACCTCGGCTAAGGTTTCGATACGATGTTCACCCACGGCAATGACCAGTTTTCCCAACGGAGGAACGCGCAACACACGCATCATTTCAATTTCGTTTCGCATTTCTTTATACCTCTTAAATCTGACAATCGGCACAGAAATGGGTACTGCGCCCACCCAAAACCATTCGCTCTATTGGCCGACCACATACGTAACAAGGTTGACCAGTACGCCGAAACACATTGACAGCATTTTGCATGTCACCCCGCGTACCATCTGGCTTCACATACAGATCAATGCTGGCCCCTTCACGGGCAATCCCTAAGCGCAAAACACGTTGGATGGCCCCATGCAGGACGACAATCTCCTCCTGACTGAGGGAATTGGCCGCGCGCTGTGGGTGCAGCCGCGCCGCAAATAACGCTTCGTCGGCGTAAATGTTGCCTACACCGGCAATGAATGTCTGGTCAAGCAGCAATGGTTTGAGGGCGCGTTTACGGCCGTTAAGCCGTTCCTGCAATACCGCTGCTGTAAAATCCGTTGCCAACGGCTCCGGGCCTAACCCTCCCAACACCTCAGCCAGGTCATGTGCCAGATACACCTTCCCAAATTTACGCGGGTCCTTAAAGCGGAGTTCTTGTCCATTTTCCAGCGCAAAAATGGTATGTACGTGTGGCTGTGGCGCAGCGCCGCCGTCCACTACTGCCAAATGACCAGACATGCGCAGGTGGATGATCAGCGCAGCCCCATCGCTCAGATTGAACACCAGGTATTTGCCACGGCGGGTAACGGTTTGGAAGGAACGGCCGTGTATCTGCTGCTGCAACGTTGCTAAATCCACATTACCCAAATGGCGCGGCCAATCATTACGCACCCCGGTAATGGTACGTCCAACTAGCAGCGGCCGCAGCGCCCGCACCGTCGTCTCAACTTCCGGCAATTCTGGCATACTTACCCAACCTTAAACTGCCCATTTTCATAAAACAATTCATCGTCCACCCAAATTTGGCCGCCGTCGCGCATGTCACAAATCATATCCCAATGCACGGCCGATTCATTCTTGCTGCCCGTTTCCGGATACCCGCCTCCCACTGCCATATGAATCGTCCCGCCAATCTTCTCGTCAAACAAAATCGAGCGCGTAAAACGATCAATGCCATAATTTGTGCCTACGGCAAACTCGCCCAGATAACGCGCCCCGGCATCGGTATCCAGCACATTGATTAAATATACCTCATTCTTACGCGCGCTGGCATTTACAACCTTGCCATCTACAAAGCGCAGCTCAACGCCCTCCACTTCACGCCCATCATAAATGGCGGGATACGTAAAGCGCACCCACCCATTCACCGATTCCTCCACCGGACCGGTAAAAATTTCGCCGCTAGGCATATTCTTCCGTCCGTCCGAATTAATAAAGGTGCGCCCGGCAATGGATAATGACAAATCTACGTGCGGCCCTTGCACGCGCACATCCCGTTTGCCTTGCAGCCAGTTCACCAGCTTTTGCTGCATCGCGCTCAATTGGCGCCACTCTGCTACTGGGTCTTCTTTATCAACATAGCAGGCGCGGTAAACAAAATCCTCAAACTCGGTTAAAGACATATCCGCATCTTGCGCGTGAGCTTGTGTGGGAAACAGTGTGCTTGTCCAGCGTAAGAGGCCGGCCGCGCTGCGCTGCATAAACGTCTGAAACAGGTCACGCGCGGCCGCGCGTGCAATCTGCTGCCGCGCCGGATCCACGCCCGATAAAGCCCGTGTGTTGTCCGCCCCTTGAATGCTGATGCGGCAGTCATACACTTCCATGCTCAATGCCAGCGGTTCAGGGATGAATTGTAACTGCGCCTCATTTCCTTCTTTGAGTAAAATTTCTTCAAACGCAGCGTCTTGCAGCCAGACGGTTGCCAGCCCACCGGCGCGCAGCACTTCACGGTACGTTTCTTGCACCAGGGGCATGGCTGTCGTCATGCCGCGAATAAACACTTTATCGCCAGGTTGAACGATAACACAATAGTTGGTGAGCAAATCGGCTAATTTTTTGACACGGGGATCGGCCATCATATCCTCTTGCTGTCTATCTTGCTGCGGTCGCATCTCAGCTCGTTAAGGATACTCTCTGATCGCGCCACCTCTAATGATATTTAGAGCAGCCCGGTCTCTTCCGCTGTCGTGACCACACCGCCAGCCACAAATTATACCGTGAAATGGCAGGTCCCGGTAATGCCCAAGCTTTTGCAGCAGCAATTCCAATTGTAACCGTTCGCTGGTATATGTGGAACGGCCGCTGCACAGCAGGTACAATACCATTTGCGATTTGCGATTTGCGATTTGCGATTTTAGATTTATGATTGGCGCCACTCCGGAGAAGAGTATGAATACACTTACCAACCTTTACGACCTTAGCTTCGACGACCTGACCCAATTGCTGGCGCAGTTAGGTGAACCAAACTTTCGCGCCCGGCAAATCTGGCAATGGCTGTACCAACAACACGCTGCTGATGTCAGTGAGATGACCAATTTATCTAAATCACTGCGCGATGAACTGGCAGCAGCCGTTACCACCCACCCCTTCACCCTTGTCACCACGCAGCATTCCAGCGACGGACAAACTAAAAAAGCGCTGTTCCTCTTGCCCGATGGCAACTATATTGAGACAGTGTTGATGCAATACAACAAACGACGCACCCTCTGCATCAGCACACAGGCAGGCTGTGCCATGGGCTGTGTCTTTTGCGCAACCGGGCAAATGGGCTTTTTTCGTAACCTCACGGTTGGGGAAATTATGGCGCAGGTATTGTACTTTGCCCGTGAACTGTCCCAGGTCGGCGAGCGCGTGACGAACATTGTGATGATGGGGATGGGGGAACCGCTGCACAATTACGAGAATACGTTAACGGCCGTTGACCGTCTCACCGCACCCGACGCCTTCAACCTCGGCGCGCGCAAAATCACCATTTCCACCGTTGGTCTGGTTCCCGCCATCCGCCGCTACGCCGACGAACAGCGCCAGACCCCCCTCGCCATCTCCCTGCACGCCGCCACCGACGCCGAGCGCAACAAGCTCATCCCGATCAACAAACGGTGGCCTATCGCTGTCCTGATGGATGCCATTCACTATTACATCGAGAAAACCAATCGGCGGATCACTTTTGAGTGGGCGCTGATCAATGGCAAAAATGACACATTGGAACAGGCGCAAAAATTGGGTGAACTGCTACGCGGAATGTTGTGCCACGTCAACCTCATCCCCCTCAACCCAACGGCCGCTTACAACGGCATGCCCTCCTCGCCAGAGCGTGTAGAAGCATTTCAACAAGAACTGGCGCGTTATGGCGTCAGCAGCACCGTGCGCGTGCGTCGGGGCATTGACATTCAGGCCGGTTGTGGACAACTACGCGACCGCGTTGTGCAAAACCTCCAAAAGGCCAACGACTAACACCCAATATACCAGCAAGGGTCGTCCTGATTGCCGTTAAGCCGAATTTCAAAATGGATGTGCGGCCCGGATGAGTTACCAGTATTGCCAGACAATCCCATCACGTTCCCCTTGTACACAATCTGCCCCGGAACCACGTTAATCGAACTGAGATGCGCGTAAAACGTCTCGAACCCGTTGCCGTGGTTGACCACGATCAGGTTGCCGTACCCATAACTGTTCCAGCCGGCATACGTCACCGTGCCATCGTCGGCGGCATAAACGGCGCTGCCTTCCGCCAGGCCAATATCCAGGCCGCGATGCCCATACCAGAAGTATTGGGTGTAGTTACGTGACCCAACCGGGTAAATAAACACCCCAGAGCCAACGATCAACGGCCGTACATTACGCCCTTCCCACGACGTCCCCCCCACCGAAGCCAGCGTTGGCGGCGTCCAGACAAACACCTCGCGCACGGCTCCCGGAACCATGATTTGCGTCTCTGGGTAAAGGCGGTAAGGGAATTCCAGGTTATTGGGCGCATAGGCGATGATATCGGCCACAGAAATGCCATACAGGGCAGAAACGCCTTCCAGGGTATCACCTGGGGTTATGTCGTGCAGCACGCCATCAATTGGCAAGATGATCAAGGACACGCCAGTTTGCAGCAGGCTGGATTCCTCGCTCAACGACGGGTTCCCCCCCAACAGCGTCTCTGGTTTAATGCCAAACTTTTCAGCAATGCCGCCGGGCGTATCACCGCGTTCAACAACGTAAGTTTCAAAGGTGTGCTGCGGCCGTTTCCCCTGGTAGGTTAAGGGGATCATCTCCGGCGACAGGGAATTGTCTTGTAGCAGGGGCAATTCGCCGGGGGCAAACAAGATCGCCGGCGTAGGCGCAGCGGGATCAACATCCAGGGCAAAGGGGGTCACTTCGGCAAAGGGGATGTTGGGGGTAACGGCCGTTGTCGCCATCACCTCACTCCCCGCTGTTGGTCGGCTCATCTGCCACCCCAACCACAGCAGCAGCAAAGCCAGTAACAAGATCAACTGCCCCCCATAGCGTCTTAACAAACCGTGTATCTCATTCATAAATCGCTCCCAATAGCGATGATGCTACCACAAAGCCAAAACACAGCAAAACGGGGCAGCCTTTGCTGCCCCGCTCTCTGGTTACGTCACTTATCGGCCATTAAGCCTACATCATATCTTTCGTCAACGTTTCCAGGAATTCATAATTATTCTTCGTGCCCCGCAGCCGCTGCATCACGGCAGACGTGGCGCTGCTAATATCATAACCAGGCGTATCCATCAAATGCCCCAACATCCGCCGCATCATATACACGCGCTGCAGCTCATCACCAGACAACAGCAAATCTTCGCGCCGTGTGCTGGAACGCTCAATATCAAAGGCCGGGAAAATACGCCGTTCCTGCAAACGACGGCTCAACAGCAGTTCCATATTCCCCGTCCCCTTAAATTCCTCATAAATGACGTCATCCATACGGCTGCCCGTGTCCACCAGGCAAGTGGCAATGATTGTCAGACTGCCCCCCTCCTCCAATTTACGCGCCGTGCCAAAGAAGCGTTTGGGCGGATACAGCGCCGTCGGGTCTAAACCACCGGAAAGGGTACGGCCGCTGGGGGAAACCGTCAGGTTATAAGCGCGCGCCAGGCGTGTAATCGAATCCAACAAAACAACCACGTCCCGTCCTGATTCCACCAATCGCTTGGCTCGCTCCAATGCCATTTCCGCCACTTTACAATGCTGCCGCACCGGCTCGTCAAAGGTTGAACTAATCACCTCTCCTTCAATGGAGCGCTGCATATCCGTCACTTCTTCCGGCCGTTCGCCAATCAACACCACCATCAAATGCAGCTCCGGGT
This sequence comes from Anaerolinea sp., assembly GCA_014879875.1. GTDB lineage: Bacteria > Chloroflexota > Anaerolineae > Promineifilales > Promineifilaceae > JACSRF01. The sequence goes on along the minus strand of JACSRF010000315.1, from coordinate 20,635 downwards.
AATTTTCGGAAACGCCGTTGGCAATCTCCTTCAGCACTGTCGTCTTACCCGACTTAGGCGGTGATACGATCAACCCGCGCTGCCCACGACCAATCGGGGCCACCAGGTCAATCAGGCGCGTGGACAAAATATTCGGCCGGGTTTCTAATTTTAGTTTTTGGTTAGGGAAAATGGGCGTTAACGACTCGTAACGAGGACGGTTTTTTGCCAATTCCGGCGGACCATCGTTGACAGCCTCAACACGCAGCAAGCTGTAATACTTCTCATTGTCTTTGGGAACGCGCACCTGCCCCACCACCATATCCCCGGTCTGTAATGAGAGACGGCGAATCTGCGAATTGGATACGTAAATATCATTCGCGCCGGGCAAATAATTGTGGGTGCGCAAAAACCCCATTATTTGTTTATCATCCTCAATGATTTCAAGTACGCCACCACGAAAATCCAAGCCGCTCGTTTGCGCTTGTGAAGTCATGATCTGGTAAACCAGGTCTTGCTTCTTCATCGTACTGAAACCGGCGATCTCCATCTCGCGGGCCATGCTGCGCAGCTCACTTAATTTCTTTGAGGCTAGTTCTGTAATATCCATCAGGAATTTCTCCACTTGTGCTTGACTGCAAACTACCCTGCTGCGGGCACAGGATCAAGCTTTTGCTTAGCGGCACAAGCGCCGCTATATTGTTTTTAATGACAAACTATTTGGCTTCTTAATAGCACAATGACCCAGCCAAACACTGGTTCATCACAAGTAATCTACTTGTTTCCTGACCGTATACCGGGTATTGATTTAGTAAGCTGGTAAACCAGCGGTTGGGAATAAAATCCTACAAGATCAATTTTCAAGCGCCTGTACCGGGGAGTCCTACCGAATAAGCTAAACCAGGATCAAATGCAGTTAGATTGCAAAAAAAGGGAGGCTCACGTATCTATAACGGTAGGCGATGGAAGTATAACACGCTTAAAAAAACAAGTCAATCCAGTTGGATTTTCCTTCTCTGCAACAATGACTCTGCTTTCTCGACCAGTGAGCGATTGCCAATAAACACAGGGGTGCGCTGATGCAAGTCGGTAGGCGTCAGGTCCAAGATAGACTCTGTGCCGGTAGACGCATATCCGCCAGCCTGATTGACCAGGAAAGCCAGTGGGCCAGCTTCGTAAAGCAAGCGAATTTTACCATGTGGTTTATCCCTCTCCCCTGGGTACATGAAAATGCCACCCCGCAGTAAGTTGCGGTGGAAATCGGCTACCAGAGAGCCAATGTAACGCGCCGAGAGCGGGGGCGCCGCCCCCGCGCCATCATTGTAGCGCCCTTGTAGCCAGCGCACATAATTTTGCACTTCTGGCTGCCAGCGATCAAAGTAGCCACCATTAATGCTGTAGTAAGCTGGCGGTTCCGGCAAGCGCACAGACTCATGGGAAAGCAAAAATTCGCCTAATTCTGGATCGAGGGTGAAGCCGTGAACGCCCTGTCCGGTGCTGTAAACCATCATCGTACTCGATCCATATAAAATGTAGCCGGCCGCTACCAGATCGCGCGGGGGCTGCAAGACATCTTCACGACGGCCGCGCAGTTCCCACTCTTTATACCGATAAATGCCAAAAATAGTGCCCGTACTGACATTGACGTCAATGTTAGACGATCCGTCCAGCGGATCATAAACCAGGGCATAACGTCCTTTGGCGTACTGATCGGGAATGTGGATCACGTCATCTTGCTCTTCAGAAGCCATCACGCACAGGCGACCCGGATGATCGCAAATGCGAAAAATGGTCTGGTCGGCAAAGACGTCCAGTTTTTGCTGAGTTTCACCCTGAACGTTGATAAAACCGGCGTTGCCCAGAATATCTTGTAAACCGGCGCGATTGGTTTTGTACGAGATAATTTTTGCGGCCAGGGCAATATCATAAAGCAGGTTGGTCAAATCGCCCTTAGCATATTCGGGCTGGTTGTCAAAAATGAATCGTTCAATTGTGACAAATTTTGACACGGCTTGCGCTCCTTTTCTGCTGTGGTTTGTGGGAATCAGTACCTTTCAAGTCAGATGCTTGCCCGTCGAGTAAGCATTTTTAACGCAAAGATGCAAAGTAACAAAGACGCAAAGGGTTTTCTTTTTCTTTGTCTCTTTCTATCTTTGTGCCTTTGCGTTAAATTCTTTTCTGGCTTGTCCAGGTTAGGATTAACTGACAAATAACGCCAGGTAATAAGCAAAGGTTACAGACCAAACGAGCGAATCAATGCGGTCTAAAGCGCCGCCATGTTCGCCAAACAGATGTCCAGAATCTTTGACGCCGGCTTCACGCTTGAGCAGGGAAATACCCAGGTCGCCGGCCGGGCTGACTACCGAAATCAATAAGCCCAACGTGAGGGCGGGGCCAATTGGCAGCGACAAGTAATGGGCGATGACGACGGTGAATAATGTCCCCAAGACAATGCCTCCCCCATACCCCTCAACGGTTTTATTTGGGCTGAGGCGAGGGGAAAGCTGGTGACGGCCGAATAAAATCTTCCCCGCCATAAATTTTCCCACCACATACGCGCCAGAGTCAGCAATCCAGGTGCTAAGCATAGCCAACATCGTCCACTGCCAGGGCATGATTTCCAGGCCGCGCAGGCGCAAAAAGTGGCTGCCAATCCAGCCAATGAGCACGACGCCCCCAACCATAGCAGCCCAATCCAACGACACAGTCTGGCTGCGGCGGCGTTCATACAACCACAGCGCGTAACACATCACCATAAGGAAACTGAAGACAAGCACGACGTTTGTGTCTAGCAAATGGGGCCATTGCCCGGTTATAGCCAGGAGAAGAACCAGCGGCGCTAACAGCCAGGCCGTTGTTTGCCGGCCTATTTGGCGCATGAGGTGATGATATTCCAGGGCGGCGAGAATTAAAATGGCCGTTATGGGCACAAAATAATACCACCCTCCCAAATAGATCACATACAGAGCCAGGGGGCCAAGTGTAAATGAAACCAGGGCGCGTTGTAAAAACATAGGAGTTGGTTGTTATTCAGTTACCATGCCAAACCGTCGTTCACGCTGATTGTAAGCAACAATCGCTTTATACAACTCTTCGCGGTCAAAATCGGGCCAAAAAGCGGGCGTGGGGTAATACTCCGCATATGCTGCCTGCCAGATCAGAAAATTGCTAATGCGCAGCTCGCCACTGGTACGCACCACAATATCCGGGTCGGGCAGTCCAGCCGTAAACAGGTAAGAACTAAATAATCCCTCCGTCAAGTCTTCTGGCGCAAGGCCATCGGCCAACATCTGGCGTACTGCATGGAGTATTTCGGCGCGTCCGCCATAATTAAAGGCCACGTTCAAAATGAGACGATCATTTTCTTTGGTCATTTCCAGGGCGCGGCGCACTTTCGCTTGCAAAGATGGATCAATGCCAGTTAAGTCACCAAGATGATGCAGACAAACACCCTGTGCGTGTAGGTCGTGAATCTCCTGATCCAGCACACGGGCAAAGATTTTCATCAGGCCACGCACCTCGCTTTCCGGGCGACCCCAATTTTCTGTAGAAAACGCATAGATTGTCAAAATCTTAACGCCGAACTCAACACACGCACTGACAATGCGGCGCAGGTTTTCCGCGCCGGCGCGGTGGCCGGCTTGTCGCGGCAAGCCACGCTGCCGTGCCCACCGGCCGTTCCCATCCATAATAATGGCGACATGTGTGGGGATCGTATATGGAGTAAGGTCAAACGACTGCTGCCTGTGCGCTATCATGGGTTAGACTTCCATAATCTCAGCTTCTTTACGTTTACCAACTTCATCAATCTGCGCCACGTACTTATCGGTCAGGCTTTGCAAATCCTCCTGACCCACATGGAAGTCATCCTCAGAAATCATTTTCTCTTTTTCAAAATCGCGTAAATCGTTTAGGGCATCGCGGCGCACATTGCGCACCGCGACTTTAGCCTCTTCGACACGCCTTCCCACCAGCCGGTTCAAATCACGACGGCGTTCTTCGGTTAAGTGTGGAATGTTCAAGCGGATAATTTTGCCATCATTGTTGGGCATAATGCCCAGGTCTGATTTCATAATCGCCCGTTCAATGGCGTTCACAGACTTGGCGTCATACGGCCGTATCGCCAATTGGCGCGGTTCTGGCACAGAAATCACCGCCATCTGCTGCAACTGCAACTCCACACCATACTGCTCCACCACCAGCTTTTCGATAAGCTGTGGCGAGGCGCGCCCGGTACGATAGCCCGCCAAATCCCCTTCTAGCGACATAATGGCGCCCTTCATCCGGCTTTCGGCATCTTGTAACACTTCGCGAATCATGTGAGCCTCCATTGGGAAATAGTCCGGTGCAAAGGGATGCAGCTAACGCTGTTCTCGTCCGCACACAGCCAATGCGACTTAATTATACATGACAAATGGTGGTTCCAATGGTTTCTCCCAAAACTAACCGGCGCACGCTGTCTGGCTGCCAGAAATTGAGCACAACGATGGGCATATCATTTTCCATGCAGAGGGAAACGGCCGTACTATCCATCACGCGCAGCCGTGAATTGAGAAAATCAATGTACGAGATACGATCATAACGGCGGGCATTCGGGTTTTGCAGCGGGTCCGTATCATAAATCGCATCCACCTTTGTCGCCTTAATCAACACGTCCGCATTAATTTCCATCGCGCGCAGCGCCCCGGCCGTATCCGTTGTAAAGAAAGGATTACCGGTTCCCCCGCCAAAAATAACCACACGCCCTTTGTCCAGGTGGCGAATAGCCCGCAAGCGAATATACGGTTCAGCTACCGTGCGCATTTCAATTGCCGTTTGCACCCGCGTCACAATCCCTGCCCGTTCCAGCGCATCTTGCAGCGCCAGCGCATTCATCGCCGTGGCAATCATTCCCATGTGATCGGCCGTTGAGCGATCCATACCCTGGCTCATGCCCACCGACCCACGCCATAAATTCCCCCCACCAATCACAATGGCCATCTGCACACCTAACTCATGAACACGCTTCACAATCTCCGCAACAGCCGCTGCCCGCTGCGGATCAATACCAAAGCCTTCTGGTCCCGCCAGCGATTCGCCACCCATCTTCAATAAAATTCGTTTATAGTGAGGGTTTATCATGAATATAGACTCCTATGTAAAGCGGGGATTAGGGGATTAATAAATATGAGAAAAATCCACCAAATCCCCTACTGCTGATAGTAATAGGCCACTGGTTACTGAAATCTGAACATCTATAGTCGCCTTGCCCCCTGATAAACAAGGGCGTCCACATCATGGGACGCCCTTGTCAAAAAACAAATTACTTAAAGAGACTCGCCAAGCTCATAGCGCGCAAAACGGCGTACAATAATATTCTCACCGGTTGTGCGAATAGCATCCGTGAGCATGTCTTGAATCTTCACCTTTTCATCCTTCACAAACGGCTGCTCCAGCAGCACCAATTCTTCATAGAACTTGCTCATGCGCCCTTCAACAATCTTATCCACAATTTGCTGCGGTTTTCCTTCAGCCAACGCCTGCTCTTTGAGCACATTAATTTCGCGCTCCAATTCCTCTGTCGAAACCTCATCGCGGCTGATGTAACGTGGACTCATCGCTGCAATATGTAGAGCGAGATCATGCGCCAACCCCTGGAACATTTCATTACGCGCCACAAAATCTGTTTCACAGTTTAGTTCCAGAATGACACCCACGCGGTTTCCCGGATGGGCATACATCTCAACCAACCCTTCTTTCGCCGCGCGATCCGCGCGTTTAGCCGCACGCGCGGCTCCTTTCGCCCGCAATGCATCCACCGCAACGTCAAAATCACCATTAGCCGCTTCCAAAGCCTTTTTCGCTTCCAAAACGCCGGCGCCGGTCGCCTCACGCAGAGTTTTTACCATTTCTGTTGTAATCTTCATACCAGGATTGTCTCCTCAATCAACACGTATTATTTTTGAAAAGCCAGGCTTTTGGGGAGCCTGGCTTCTGTAATGTCGCTTATTCGTCTTCTTCGTCCTGCCCCAAATCATTCCCATCCATCTCTGGATCATCTGCCTCGCGCAGTTTAGCCAGCGTGGAGGCGCCCAATAGATCCTCGTCAGACGCATCCTCATCAAATGTTTGATAGCGATAACCATCCAGGTCGGTGACTTCCTCGTCCATGACGCTCTCTTTACGCAAGGCCATGCCCTCTATTGCAGCATCAGCCATCTTGCCGCAAATGAGCTTAATGGCGCGAATCGCATCATCGTTGGAAGGAATTACATAATCTATGGGATCTGGGTTACAGTTCGTGTCAACAATACCAATAACCGGAATATTGAGAATGTTGGCCTCGCGGATAGCCGTTTCCTCATTGCTCACGTCAACCACAAACAACAAATTCGGCAGTTGCTTCATAGCGCGAATACCACCGAGGCGCAAATTAAGCTTCTCAATCTCCCGCTCCACCCGCAGTCGTTCACGCTTCTTCAATAAGTCAAAGTCACCCGCTTTTTGCCGTTCTTCTAGTTTATTCAGGTAATCAATACGCTGCTTAATGGTTTGCCAGTTGGTCAACGTTCCGCCCAACCACCGATCATTCACGTAAGGCTGGCTGGCGCGATGAGACTCATGCGCAACCGTATCTTGCGCCTGCCGTTTCGTGCCCACAAACAACACCGTACCGCCCTCCGCTACCGTATCCCGGATCACGTTATAGGCGTCTTCGATCATCACAAGGGTTTGCTGCAAATCGAGGATGTGAATGCCGTTGCGCTCAGTGAAGATGTATGGTTTCATCTTCGGATTCCAACGGCGTGTGCGGTGCCCAAAATGGACGCCTGTTTCCAGCAGCGCTTTCATTGAAACAATGGCCATATGAAGTTTTCTCCTTTTCTTGTGTTTTGTTAGCGGCGATGGCGCAAAACGCCACCCCCTGCTACTTCCACGCTCTTCACCCTCATCTGGAGCTTACACGGCCACCCATGTTGCAGCAGCAATTCGCGGATTGACAACATGCCATAAATTGCTGCCCGACATGATGTAAGCACACCCATCTGAGTCTGAACGTGTGTAATTTGTTAATCCTAAATGAATGGGATACCTGCCATACAGCAAGCCGGGGAATTATATAACGAAAGTGAAGCAATGCGCAACCGGAAGAAAGCGCGATGGCTATTTCCATCGCGTCAGGATCACCTCGCGCTGAAAAAGCCTGACGCTTAAGTAAATCAAGAAAGCGTCGAGCAGCGCCACTACCACGCCAATAATGAGAATGACGCGCTGGTCAATGAGGATAAACCCCACAGATTGCCCAATGACCAGCATCATCAAGGGCAGGATGACCAGCGCCGACAACTGTTCGGCCACACGCGGGTCCGTGACCCGTGAGGAGATGATCAGCGCCAGGCTCACGGACAAAAGCGTGAGCAGGGGGCTGACAATGAAAATGGCGATCAACCATTCCGCAGCCACCACGCGCGCAAACACGACGTCATTGACCATGAAGCGGATGCCAATCAGGTAAATGGCGTAGCCGATCCAGGTAGCCAGGATAGCCGGGATAACAGCGGCTGTCGCTTTTGCCACTAACAGCTCCGTCGTGGTGATGGGCGTAGCCAGCAGTGGTTCCAGGCTGCGCGACGTTTTCTCGCCAACAATGCTGTAGGCGGCTATGGTCACGGGAATGGCAACCGGCAAGATCATCAGCATCAGGGTGTACAGGTTGAGCATGTAGACGTTGGTGCAATCTATCTCCGATAAACCAACGCACATCTCCCCGAAAAAGTCATCGGGGATGGATTCTGCTTCCTCAGCGGCGATCTCTTCGGTGAGGTTGTTGGTCACGGCCGTCGTGATCAACGGCAGCGCCACCATGATTAAGGGCAGAAAGAGGACGGTGAACAATACCATGCGGTTTTTGAATACCTCAGCCCATTCTTTGCCGATGATGGTTTTAATTTTGTCCATGGTTAAGTCCGTTTGTTAGTTTGTTAGTTTGTTCGTGTGGGTGCGTGCATTTGTCGGTAACGGTTCACCGATTACCGCTTCGTCTTCTTCGTCGTTGACAAGCTGCAAGTAGATGTCTTCGAGGGAATGGCGTAGTTCGCCGACGAAACGGATGTTGGCCCCGGCATTGACAAGCAGGCGGATGAGGGTAGGGTTGTGGCTTTCGGGATCGTCGAGGGCGATGACGAGTTTGTTGTCTATGGCCTGGATGTGGTTGATGAAGGATTGGTTGGCAACGGCCGTTTCCCACCCCACCGCCGCTTCTGCCAGATGAAACACGACCTGACGGCCGTACAACTCCTGTCGTAAGCGCGTTGGCGTATCCACCACTCGTAGCCGCGTCTTAAACACCGCCACCCGGTCGCACAAGCGATCGGCCTCGTCCAGGTTATGCGTGCAAATAAAAATTGTGCGCCCTTCCCCCTTCAACTCCGCAATAAAATCACGCACCAGTTTCGCCGCTTCCGGGTCCAACCCTGACGTTGGCTCATCCAGAAATAAAACTTGCGGTTCATGCAGCAGCGCCCGCGCAATCGCCAGCTTTTGCCGCATCCCTTTGCTAAACGACCCCACCACGTCTTGCCGTCGTTCCCACAAGCCCAACATGCGCAAATATTTCTCCACCTGGCCGGGCACGTCGGTCACTTCATACAGCCGCGCATAGATGGTCAAATTATGCCAGGCCGTCAGCCGCTCATACATGCCTGGCGTCTCTGTCAAAATGCCAACGTTGCGCCGAATTTGCTGGTCGTCACGGCCGACTTCATAGCCCATCACCGTCGCGCGGCCGGCCGTGGGCGCAATTAAGGCCGTCAACATGCGCACCGTCGTCGTTTTACCGGCCCCATTTGGCCCTAAAAAACCAAACACTTCCCCTTCCTCAATGGTCAGAGAGAGGCGGTCTACAGCCACATTCTCCGCAAAATGCTTCGTTAAATTTTCCGTATGGATCACTATCTCAACTCCTAAAACGTAGGGCAAACTGACAGTTTGTCCTATCTCAGGAATAACGGCTTTTTTCCAGCGTTTCCGATGTCACATCCAATGACCGCGACGTAATGGGGACGAGTGGCGGCAGCGGCTCCAATTCCGGAGCGGCCGGTTCCGGGCTGCGCAGCCAAAAAACAATGCCCAGACTCAGCAGCGCAAACACGCCAATTGCCAGTTCCGTCACATACGCATTCCAGCGCACCACCATGAACACGGCCGTTGCATTCAGCAGGGTATGCCAGGCAACGGCCGCCCACCACCACCGCCACTGCCCACGCACAAACAGTTGCAGCACCAGCAGCGACAACGCCAGATGCACGCAAATGGCGAAAGCGCGCTCCAATGCGCCCAATAAAATATCGTACCAGGGCAGCGCCGCAACCATCTCTAACTGCTGCTGTACCAGCGGCAGCTGCCCTTCAGGAATCTGCGCCAACAATTTACCCCGGTGCATAGCGCTCATCACCACCGCGTTAATCCCGGCCAGGACGCCGAGCAAAATCGCCTCAATGCCCCCATGCCCCATGCCCAGCATCAATCCCTTGCGCCACGAACGCGCCCCGGTCGCCCAATACCGGTACGTAAGGTAACGGCCGCCTTCCTCAAACACCCCGGCCGATAAGCCGAGAAACAGCGCCGTCAGCAGCAAATTCGTCGTATTGCTCAAATCAGTGGGCAGCAGCCCCCAACGCTGTTGGACGAGCCAGTTAAAAGGGAGGTGCAGAACCTGCGAGGCAATAAAAGTCACCGCGCCCATGCCAAACAAAGCCCAACCCGGCCGTTGGCGCTGCTCCCACCAAATCGCCAATGCCAGCGGGAGGGTGATCATCAAGAAAACGTTGACAACAAAAGGCCAATATGTCATCTTATTCTTAGTTCAATACGCAATACGTAACAAGTATACCCCAAATAGAAAATGGAGATCAGTCATGTCACACCCCTTAACTGTTGCCGCTATCCAAATGGATGCCAACCCGGCCGGCCGCGAGAGCCGTTTACAAAAAGCGGAAACGCTGGTACGCGCCGCCGCGTCTGCCGGCGCGCGCCTCATCGTGCTGCCAGAGCTATTCAACGTTGGCTACACCTATGCCGACAGCAACTACGAGCGCGCCGAGCCATTTAACGGCCCGACCGTCACCTGGATGCGCCGCCTGGCGACGCTGCTCAATGTGCATCTGGCCGGGTCGCTGCTGTTACTGCACGAAGATGAGGTGTACAACGCGCTGCTGCTGCTGGCCCCCGACGGCCGTTACTGGCGCTATGACAAAATTTACCCCTGGGGCTGGGAACGCGCTTACTTCCGCAACGGCCGTGACATCACCGTCGCCCGTACCGATTTGGGTGACATTGGGATGCTCATCTGTTGGGACAGCGCGCACACCGACCTGTGGCAGCGCTATGCCGGGCAGGTAGACCTGATGCTCATCGCCAGTTGCCCGCCGCAGGTCTCTAACCCCACATACCATTTTGCCAATGGCGCAACGTTGACGTTTGACGAGATGGGGCCGCTGCTGCGCAGCATCAAAGGGGCCGACCGCGCCGTCTTTGGCGAGATGATCAACGAACAGGCCGCCTGGCTGGGCGTGCCGGTGATCAACAGCGTGGGGTGCGGGCACATTGAAACACATCTACCCAACGCCAAAGGGTCGCTGCTGGCAATGGCGCTGTTGTCGCCGCGCCTGCTGCCCCATTTGTCCCAGGCCGAGGAAGTGGTGATGGCCTGTGACATGACGCCGGGGTGCAAGGTGGTGGATGGAGACGGCCGTATCCTGGCGCAGCGTTCGCAGGCCGAAGGAGACGGGTTTGCCCTGGCGGCCGTCACCCTGGCCGGGCAGCGGCCGCAGCCGACAGTGCCACAGCCGGTCACCCGCGCCCCGCTGCTCTCTTACTTCATCTCCGACGTGGCGCTGCCCTTGCTGACGGCTCCCGTTTACCGGCAGGGCGTGCGCCGCGCCTGGGGTGAACGGATGGCGCCGTTCACCGCCACCGCGCGCTGGGCAGCGGCCGGCGTGGGGTTGGGTACGGCCGTCGTCTTTGCCCTGGGGTACATTTTCGGACGCGCCCGTCGCTAAGGAACGACGCTTAAATAAGGTGGTCGAGATTGGGTCAATCTCCGAAGATTGACCCAATCTAAATAACTCTACACTCCCCTCACGCATGAGCCATTTGCACAGCTTGCTGCCAGGCGCTCGGCGTGGTACGGGACCGCCCGCGTGGGGGCGCCAGGCGTTCTGCCGCCGCGTGCAGGTCATGGATGCGCAGCGTGGCGACCGACGGGAACTGCTGCGCGTATACCACCTGCCCGGCCCGATCCAGGAGGAAACAGGCAAACGTATCCACCGGGACGCCATAGCGCGCCGCCACCGCGCGGCCGTCATCGGCCAGCAAGGTAAAAGGCAGCCGTAAGGTCTGGATGAGATGGGTGGCGGGGGCCAGGCGACGGCCGTCACCCACCACCAACACCGGCACAGACGACAACGGCATTGTCGTCCACAACCGATCTAACGTCAGCAACAGCCGCCACGTCTGCGCCTGCGCAAAGTCGGGCACAAAACAAATCAACACACTTTTCTGCTGCATCACAACCTCCACTGCTGTTCCAAAACAGGTTCTTGAAGTCAGCTTTTGCCTTTCTCATCCCACGTATAAATAGTGTATTGGGTAATCCTGACACCTTTTGTCACCTTTGCTGCGCCCGTGCGAGACAATCTAAATCATCGCGGCCACTACGAGGTTTCCTCAAAATACCACGTCGTCTCCCCCAGGAAATACCACGTACCCGGTTTGCTGCCAACGGCCGTTAACTGCATTCCTTCCGGCCACGGCCGATGCTGCCACCCTTCTTCCGTCTGCACCAGTGGCGTAAACGTGTCATTGCGCAAGCGGGTCATCTTGAGCAAATCATGGGATTCGGCCGAGTTAGCGGCAAAATCGAAATGGGGCGGGTCGGCGACGGCCGTTTCCATCCCACCCAGGTAACAACCAAACACCTGCGCGTAACTCAACCCACGCGCGGCCGCAAAAAACCCCACATATTGGCTGGGCAAATCCTCAATGGCAAACGACGTCAGCGGGCCGGCAATGCTGCGCGGCGGTTCTCCTTGCCAGCTCTCAAAACGCCGGCTCCAATCCAGGTACACGCCCAACGCCACGCGCAGCGCGTCTGGTTCCGCCACACTGCCTGCAATCCAATACCGCGCCGTATAGCCCGTCAGGTTGTCGCGCACCCCCTGGCTGATGGTAATGACACCGCCACCGGCCGTTATCGCCGCCTGCACGTCACTGATCACCTGCGCTGGCTCGCCGGTTTGGAAATGGCTCCTATCAAACCAACCATACATCCCTGTGTACAAATATTGCGGCCAGGGCGCATCCAACCCTTCGCCCACCTTAGGACTTTGCCCAGTCGGGCAGTTACCGCCAGGGAGGACAACCACCTCCGGTTCTGGGGGCGCTTGCTGCCCCACAGCATAGCGGTACATGCCGCTCAAAAACAAAACAGGCAAAACAAGACTGACAACCAACTGCATCAGCCGGAATGTGTATTTCATCAGATCACCCTCTGGTTACAGGGCGTCGTCGTGCTTGCTCAGGGCTAAAAAGCGGAGTCATTCCAGAGTAACTGGCGTGGGAAGGTCAACAAGCACAGGCGAAGTCGCCGTTGAATTTGCTTCTATTTTATCCCATTATGTAGTGCGCTGCGAGATTGCAGTTCACCTTGCTGTTCACAAATCCGCAAGGAGCCTGGTTAGCGCCAGAGTTGCGGGCAACGGCCGTTACCATTCTCGATAACGACGCCCATCCCACCCCCGGTCACTGGCTTTACCTGCCACTCGCCATGCGCGCAGGTTCATGAATTCACATGCAAGCGCATCAACCTGTCATCCAGCTTGATTACGCGCCAACAATATCATCCAAAGTCAGTTGTAACGCCGCCGCAATGCGTTTTAGCACGTCCGCCGAGCCGCTACGATGACCAGATTCGATCTGTGACAAGTAAGACTTGCTAATCCCAACCTGCTCCGCTAACGACTGTAACGTCAAGCCACGATACTCACGCCAGACACGCAGCGGGTGTGCGCTATGCACCAATTCGCGCACAACATGCGCCGGCAAAGTTTCCTCCTCGCCCTGGCGAATGCGATAGCTTACTTCACGCGCTGTTTTAATATCGTCGGCATCTTCGAGTTTTTCGGCATGGTTCAAAAACATAATTTTCACCTTTACAAATTTGCCACCCTTGCTTGCAGAGCATTGAAATGCTCTGCTAATAAGGAAAACCTGTTAAAAACAGGTTAAAAACGGCCGTTTTAATCCATTTTCAAATGAACCATGCCACAATGCGCGTTTTACGCAAACAGCGGCGGCGCTAACACCTGCCGCAAAAACTTACCCGTGTACCCAACGTTAATTTGCGCCACATCCTCCGGCGTGCCGGCCGCAATAATACGGCCGCCGCCATCCCCACCTTCTGGCCCCATGTCCAGCAGGTAATCGGCCGTTTTAATCACATCCATGTTGTGCTCAATGACAATCACCGTGTTACCCGCATCTACCAGCCGGTGCAGCACGTCCAGCAGCTTTTGGATGTCGGCAAAATGCAGCCCCGTCGTCGGTTCATCCAAAATGTACACCGTACGCCCGGTAGCGACCTTGCTCAACTCCTTCGCCAGCTTAATGCGCTGCGCCTCGCCGCCGCTGAGCGTCAGCGCGCTCTGCCCCAGCTTCACGTAGTCCAACCCCACGTCATGCAAAGTTTGCAACTGCCGCGCAATCTTGGGGTGCGCGGCAAAAAACTCTAGCGCCTCCTGCACGTCCATATCCAGCACATCGGCAATCGTTTTGCCCTTGTACGTCACCGCCAACGTTTCCCGGTTAAAACGGCGCCCGTTGCATTCGCGGCACGTCACCCACACGTCCGCCAGAAAGTGCATCTCCACCTTGCGCTGCCCATACCCGGCGCACGCTTCACAACGGCCGCCCTTCACATTAAAGCTAAAACGCCCCGCTTTATAGCCGCGCAATTTCGCCTCCGGCGTCGCCGCAAACACCTGGCGGATCTCATCAAACAGCTTGATGTACGTCGCCGGGTTGGAGCGCGGCGTGCGCCCAATCGGGTCTTGGGTGATGTTGATCACCTTGTCCAGGTGCTCCATTCCTTCCAGCCGCTCATAGGGGCCGGGCGTGGTTTGGGCGCGGTTAAGGGCGCGCGCCAGCGCCGGTTCCAGCGTCTCCGCCACCAGGCTGCTCTTGCCGCTGCCGCTGACGCCGGTGACGCAAATCATCGTGCCCAGGGGAAAATCAGCCGTCACCTGTTTCAAATTGTGCAGCCGCGCCCCCACCAGCCGCAGCGAGCCATTTTGCGGGACGCGCCGCTGCTGACCATTCGGCGCACTCACCTGCTGCACGCCGCTCAGGTAACGGCCGGTCAATGAATTCGGATTGGCGGCGATCTGCTGCGGTGTGCCTTCGGCCGTAATGTAGCCCCCCTTCACGCCCGCGCCCGGTCCCAGGTCAATCACCCAATCGGAATCGCGCATCGTCTCCTCGTCGTGTTCGACGACCAGCACCGTGTTGCCCATGTCGCGCAGCTGGTGCAAGGTCTCGATCAGGGCGCGGTTGTCGCGGGCGTGCAGGCCAATAGATGGCTCGTCGAGGATGTAGAGCACGCCCACCAGTCCACAGCCAATCTGGCTGGCCAGGCGAATGCGCTGCCCTTCACCCCCGGAAAGCGTCGGCGCCGGCCGATCCAGCGTCAGGTAATGCAGCCCCACGTTGAGCATAAACTGGAGCCGGTCACGGATCTCCTTCAACACTTCGGCGGCGATCTCGAATTGTTCCTCGGTCAGTCGTGAACCGTTATCCATAATCCGTGAACCGTTATCCGTAATCCGTAGTCCGTAATCCGTGGTTCGTTTGCCGTTGACGGCTAACGGATTACCGTTTACCGCTAACGGATTACCGATTACGGCTAACGGATTACCGTTCACGGGCAACGGTTCACGGTACAGCCCCGTTACCCAATGGTATGCCTCATCAATCGCCATGCCGCTGACGCTGGTGATCGTTTGCCCGCCCAATTTAACGGCGCGCGCTTCGGGGCGCAGGCGCGTGCCCTGACAGGTGGGACACGGCCGTTGGCTCATGAAGCTCAGGTAAAACGCGCGCGTGTACTCGGAACTGGTCTGGCGAAAGAGGCGGTTGACGTGGGCGATGATGCCTTTCAACGGCCGTTTGCTCTCCCCCTGCCACGAACTACTCTCATTTTCATGCTCGTACTTAAAATGAATCTGCTCATCCCCTGACCCATAAAAGAGGATGTGGCGGAACCGTTCCGGCAGCTCTTGCCACGGCGTATCCAGGTCAATGCCATAATGCTCGGCAATCGCCTGCAACTGCGACATCGTCCACTTATTCTTCTTCTTGCGCACATTGCCATACCAGCGCAGCGCCCCATCCATGATCGAAAGCGCCGGGTCTTCCACAATCAACGCCGGGTCAACCTGAAGCTGTGTGCCAATGCCGTTGCAGTCCGGGCACATGCCCAGCGGCGAGTTAAAGCTGAACAACTGCGGTGACAAATCGGGGAAACTGATGCCACAGTTCGGGCAGGCGTTATGCTCGCTCAACAGCAGTTCCTCCGTCCCCAGGTCGGCGATCAGCGTACCCTCGCCCGCCTGCAACGTCGTCTCCACCGAATCCACCAGGCGCGGCCTGAACGACGCATCAGCCTCTTCCGGCACGCGCAGCCGGTCTACTACCAGTTCGATGGTATGTTTCGCCTTCTTATCCAACTTCGGCAGCTTGCCGGTCAGGTCTATCATCTCGCCGTTGATACGCGCGCGCACAAACCCTTGCTGCCGCGCCGCTTGCAGCGCGTCGGTGTGCGTCCCTTTGCGGTTGCGGGCAATGGGGGCCAGCAGTTGGAATTTGGTCCCGGCCGGCAGCGCCGCCAGTTGGTCCGCTATTTGCTGCGGCGATTGCGGCTGCACCACCCGGCCGCATTCCGGGCAGTGGGGTACGCCCGCCCGCGCAAAGAGCACGCGCAGGTAATCCATCACTTCCGTCACCGTGCCCACCGTCGAGCGCGGATTTTTGCTCACCGCCTTCTGCTCAATGGCAATGGCCGGGCTGAGACCGGTGATGGCATCTACCTTCGGCTTCTCCATCTGCCCGATGAACTGCCGCGCAAACGAGGAGAGGCTCTCCACGTAGCGGCGCTGTCCTTCGGCGTAGATGGTGTCGAAGGCCAGCGATGATTTGCCACTGCCGCTGACGCCGGTGAGGACGACTAATTTGTTACGCGGGATGTGTACGTCAATGTGTTTGAGATTATGCTGCTGTGCGCCATGCACAAAAATATGTTTCGGTTCCATGTGTTAATCTCCTGCTATGCGAACAGAAGTTCTATTTAACGCCCTTTATTGTACCATGAATGGGGGTCAGCGCCAGCAATGAGTGTAGCGCCAAAACCTGACATCTTTTGTCATGAATTTACCCGCGCTGCTAACGACTGCGCCCTACAATAGGAATCAATTCTGAATGGTTTGATCAAGATTATGGGTCATGGGCACGGCCGTTAATAGCAAATTCAACTCTCGTGTACCGGTCGGGATCGGGGAGCGTTCCGCATTAGGGACAACGTGCCTAACACATATTTCTGGATCATCAGCTTGAGACTTGCCGATAGGGCTGCAATCATCTCCCATATCTGGGCGATTCGCTAACCATCTATCCATATGTGGGGGTGCGAAAATGTTGAATTGAGCGATGCATCACAAAACCCTGAACTGGATATAATCCTCAAACCATTATATCCAGTCAATGAGCCTGATTTGGGCCTTTTTACGAACGCATCATGCAAATCCACTGGTGTAAGAACCGTCCCTAACACGGAACGCTACCCTAATCTTTAACAGCCTCAAACACGCCGATTGCGATCCCGACGTGAAATGAGCCAAGCAAATTGATTTGACGAGCCACGTGCTGCTCAAGAGCGAAGAGAGGCTCTGGCGAAGCGCCATCGGGCATGGTAGAGCGGACGTAGTCCAAAAGCGGCCCTGCCTCTTTGATTTCCAGTGCATCCTGCCGCCGAAAGAGATGAAGTTGGGAGAATTTCACTGACAATTCCTCAGCCGCATTCTCCAAATCGAAAAAGTCGGCGTCACGGCCGGGTGGCAGCAGCAAACTCTCAATTTCAAACCGGGCGACCAGTTCGCGCAATTCCTGAAGATGCGTCCAATCATTTGTGCCCACGACCGATCGGCCACCGGACCGCAAAACCCGGTAAGCCTCTGCTATCGCTACCGTCCGGTTGGGCACATGGTAAAGCATGTGATTGGCCAGGACGACATCAACCTTTTCATCAGGCAGCGGAATTTTCTGGGCATCGCATTGGAGGTAGTGAAACGGCCGTTGCTCCACCCCTAATTTACGCCTCGCCCGTTCCAGCATCCCCAATGAAAGATCTGACAATACAACCTGAGCCTGTTCAGGAACCCGCGGCCGATTTTCCAACCAGACGTTCCCCGTCCCCGCGCCCAGTTCAAGGACAACTTCTTCATCAGCAAGTTTCAAGCGATCAAAAAGCCATTCCAACCAGGGCTGGGGGTTGGTCGCGTATCGTTCATAAATGCTGACACGCGCATCAAACCGGGAGGAATCTTTGTATTGAGTGGCGACGTGTTCGGCGTCGGTAAGTCTGGTCATTTTTCACCTCCTCATTTTTAGACGGGTTATGGATTAACGGCCGTTCCCCCCAACGAATCCACCCAGGCCCAGGTATCGGTAACGGCCGTTGCCCCTGTGCCCCCCGCCTCTTGCTGAATCGTAAACCCTGCCGCACTGCTGGCATGGGCAATGGACGACATAAACGCCCCGTTATTGTAGCTGTTGAGGGTATGTAAGATGGCCGGCGCGACCGCAAAGGGGGTGGTAAACGTGACCGGTTCGCCGGCAAAAGCATCTCCCGTGCGATGCACGGCGTCGGTCTCGACAGTACCGGCGGCGATTTCCAGCCCGCCATCAAGCTGGTAATGCCCTTTTTCCAGCACAATGTAGGAGATGGTTTCCGACTGGTGGCTTTGGTCGTCTGGCTCTTCCATGAAGACCTCGAAGCTGTCACTGGTGACGTTACGCACGCGCACCTCGACCGATTCTGTGCCGTTCGCGCTGTTGATGAAGGCGACCACAACGGGATCATGGTAGCTGTATGCTAAGTTGACGGTTTCAACGATGCCGTTGTCAATGCTGTTGCTGAGGGTGACGCGCCCTGTTTCTCCTAGCACTGTCCCTTCGCTGGTGATGGCGTTGGGGTTGGTGGGGTTGGTGGGTTGGCGGCAACGGCCGTTGCCGGGATCAACACCAGCAATAAAATCAAACAGACGGTTTTTACGTAAGCATATAGGTTCATGTTAATACTCTCCTCGGTGATATATCTCCTAGATTGCGTCCATCTGTGAGATTGACGCCATTTTATCAAACAGCCAAATGCAACCCATGTTGCACCGCCACCAACACCGCCTGAGTACGGTCGGCCACCTCCAACTTGGCGTAGATGGCGCTCACATGGTTACGCACCGTCCCCTCCGACAGGTGCAGTTGGGCGGCAATCTCGCTATTGCTCAACCCCCGCGCCAACAGTTTCAGGGTGTCCATTTCCCGCTCGGTCAGTCGGTCGGTGAGCAGGGTAGACGGCCGTTGCCCTTGCCCCGCCACCTGTCCCAACAACTTGCCCGCTACGGCCGGGTCTACAAACGACTTGCCCGCCACCGTGCCGCGCACCGCCCGCGCCACCTCTTCGCGGGGGGTGTCCTTCAATAAATAGCCCGCCGCCCCAGCGCGGATGGCATCGAAAAGCCACTCATCATCATCATAAGTGGTTAGCACCAACACCTTCGTTGCCGGATGGTGGGCGCAAATGCGCCGCGTCGCCTCGATGCCGTTCATGCCCGGCATTTTCAAATCCATCAAGACAAGATCAGGTTGGTGGCTGGCGGTCAATGTCACCGCCTCTTCGCCATCGCTGGCTTGAGCGACGACTTCTATGTCTGGCTCCAGCTTCAACAGCAGGGCAAGGCCATCTCGAATGATGGCCTGATCATCACAAATGAGAACGCGAATCATCACCTCTCCTAACGGTAAATTGCACACGAGTACCCTGCTTCGGCTGGCTGGTGATGGACAAACGGCCGTTGACCAATTGCGCCCGTTCCTTCATCCCCGCCACGCCATAATGATTGCCCACAACGGCCGTTTCCGGCACAAACCCCAGTCCATCATCCGCCACCAGCAAACCAATCTCCTCATCAGAGAGGGTGAGTTGCACCGTTAAATTTTGCGCGTGGGCATGGTGGCCGACATTGGCGATGCTCTCTTGAGCGATGCGGTACAAGGCGTGGGCGACATCATCCGGCAAGGTGGGCAGATGGGGGGGCAAATCGAGGTGAAGGGTGAAGTTGTGGCGAGCAACGGCCGTTTCCGCCAACCTCTGCAAAGCCACCAATAACCCCAAATCCTCCAACGGAGTGGCGCGGAGGGCCTTCAACGCCTCCCGCGTCTCCGTGAGACCATCGCGGGTAACGGCTAACGATTGCCCCAACAACTTCTGCGCCGTCTCTGGTTGCACCGCCCAATACGCCTTCACCGTCTCTAACTGCACCACCAATGCGCTGAGGGTATGGGCTAACGTGTCGTGCAGTTCCCGCGCCAAACGGTTACGCTCCCGGCTAAGGGTCAATTGCTCTTGGGTGGCGGCATAATGGCGCAATTGGGCATTGGCACGGGTTAACTGCGCCTGCTGTTGCCGCAATTGGCGCATCAGGTAACTGATAAACAGACCAACGACCAAAAAGCTGACGGAGCGCACGATAGAAATGAAGAAAACGGCATGAGCGGCGGTCGCGGTGCGCGGGGGCGGGAAAAATTGGAGTAGGCCGATTTCTAACCCGGCCGTCGCCACCGCCACCACCGCCACCACCCGTCCACCGTACACCCAAGCAGTGATGATAAGGCCCAGAAATAGCACCGGAAGCAGGCGCAAGGCCATCCCTTCCTGATTAACTAGCGGCGCGGGCGGCAGTTGAAACATGCCCGCCCGCCCCAGAAAAATAGGTAGCCCCAAGATGATCAGGAGCATGAGCGGGATGTAGGCGCGGCGCAAACGGTGGGGCAGATAAGGGGCATAAGCACCCAAAAGGAAGAGGAGGGCAACGGCCGTATTGCCCACATAGTAACCGCGCAAGGCCACCCAACGAGTGGGTGGGTAGATAATCAGATCAATGATCAGCAGGAGGAACAAGTAGCCAAGCCATGCCCCCGCCGCCACGCGCATGATGCGCGAGATAGGCAATGAATGGGTGTGCATGGGGGAATGATAGCATAAGTAACGGCCGTTCACCTCTGCCCCCAGTCATCAATTGAGCCTATCACCCATGACACCCGTCATGTTTGTTTGTGCCTGCTGTCACCCCCGCGCCGTCCAAATCGTGACTCCCGCCACACGCGCCGCCCGCCGAAATAGCGTACCCTACAAGCATACCTTTAACCAATGGAGAGATAATAATGACCTACACACGCACTCTGATTTTATTACTCTTAACCACACTATTTCTTAGCGGCTGTACGCAGGCCAGTGTGACGAAGGCGGCAACAGCCGCCCCCGCCCCCATCGGCCTGGGAACCGCCAACT
>JACSRF010000287.1 GCA_014879875.1 Anaerolinea sp. | reverse complement strand
GTCACGCATCACAGCCTGCCCTGAGCTTGTCGAAGGGGCCTGTCAACCCCCTGAGTTCCCAAAGAGCCTGAGGAATGAACAAGATGCGTCGAGACTTTATCGCCGATTTGCACAATCACACCACCGCCTCCGATGGTGAATATACGCCGACGGAATTGGTGCAAGCGGCAAGCATATTGGGATTACAAGCTGTGGGCGTCACCGATCACGACACCTTGAATGGCCTGGATGAGGCGCTGGCTGTGGGTACGGCCGTTGGCCTTCAGGTTGTGCCCGGCGTCGAAGTCTCCCTTCGCTTTCGGCGGCCTTATTTTGTGGGCACACTCCATTACCTGCTTTACATCCCTGAGCGGCTGCTGCCAGACCAGGCATTCCGCGACCTGGCGACAACCATTTTCAGCGAGGGGCGCGGCCATGGATTGGTACGCGCCCGCGTCGCCGCCATTAACGAAGAGTTTGGCCCACACAGCGCCACCCCGCTGCTGCGCCGCGACGTGACGACCGCCGAAATTGAAGCCCTCGCCCCCAACGTCACCCGCCGCCATTTTGCGCTGGCGCTGCAAGAAAATCATGGGCTAGACAAGGCGCAGGTCAACCTGCTCATCGGCAACGACAGCCGCGCCTACGTTCCATCAGGCATTGACCCGCAGCAGTTAACGCCCCTGCTGCGCCAATACCCACAGCTAGTACGGGTATTTGCCCATCCGGCAGCCGGCTCTTTCCCTGGCAAAAGTTTGTACAACGAAGTGCTGCCCCCCATCGAAACCGTCGCCACCCTGATGCCTGAATTTTTAGATGACGAGGTTTTGGGCTTGGATGGCCTGGAAGTGCATTACCCTGGACACGCCCCAGAACACGAGCAGCTCATGGCTGCCTGGGCCGAAAATTATGGGCTACTGCTGACAGGTGGCTCAGATTGCCATGATCGCGTTGAACGGCCGTTAGGCGTCACCGGCGTCAACCAGGCTGAATTGGACGCGCTGCTGGCAAGGCTGCGCTAATCCGTAGTCGGTTATTGCGAAATAGGGCTGGCCGTTGCTACAATAACCTTACAGCAGTCAAACAACCAGGTTAGGAGACAACTATGTCTAAGTTTGATGAACTTTGCCAGGTGTACCGTAAATCACGCCGGGCATTCCTAGATTATGAACAGGCGTGCCAGGATTTCGCCCGTGATCTCGTCTACGGCATGATCGAGTATTTCGAGTGGCCGCGAGATCAGGAAATCAATTACATCCCGCTTGGCGAAGAGCTTGACCCAACCAATAAATTTTACGCATTGGCCGGCGCCATGCGCATGAACGAGGAATCCTTCTGGCATTTTGGGGTGGAATTACGGATTTATGAACCAGGTGGCAGTTATCCAAGTCCCTTCGTTCTCAGTTTTTACATTAAGAAGGTTGGGCCATTTTTCATTGTCAAACTGGGGCCAAAAGGGCGCGAAATTAAAATCAATGAAGAGCAGCGCAATGCGTTAGAACCGTTTTATGAGGCAGTCTTTCGTCAAATTGCAGAATTCTTTGCCAAAAAATACCATCAAGCATTGGCGCAGCAGGAACAAGAACTCGGGTTTATTACGCTGACGCCAGCTTCTGACACACAAAAGTAATTATGCCCGTGCGCATTACCAGCCGCCAAAACGGCCGTATCAAAGCCGTCATTCGCCTCAATGAACGGCGCTACCGTGATGAGCAGCAGCTTACACTCGTTGAAGGCATCCGTGAAGTAACCCGAGCCATACAGCAGGGCATTGCCCCGCAGGAAGTGTACCTTTGCCCAGAACTGCTGCCAGAAACGGCTTTGCCCATCGTTGCCCACCTGCGCGCTCTGGCTGACAACGGCCGTACCCAATTATTTGAAGTGACGCCCGCCGTCTATGAAAAAATGGCCTACCGTGGCGACAGTGGCGGTGTGATCATGGTTATCCCGTACCTTTCACTCAGTCTGGGCCAATTAACCACATCCGCCTCATCCTTATTTGCCATCATTGAGGGGGCCGAAAAGCCGGGTAATCTGGGGGCCATCCTGCGCACTGCCGATGCAGCCGGAGTAGACGCTGTTTTGCTCAGCAGCAATGGCAGTGGCACAGATATTCACAACCCAAACGTCATCCGCGCCAGTTTAGGCACGCTGTTTGCCGTCCCTGTAGCCGTTGCTGACAACATCCAGCTTATTTCCTGGTTGCACGCTCACAACATCTGCATGGTAGCGACAACGCCAACGGCCACCAAATTGTATACGGCCGTAGACATGACCCAACCCATCGCCATCATTGCCGGCAGTGAATCCGATGGCCTCAGCAGAGAGTGGCTGGAGCACGCCAGCGAAAAAGTCCGTATCCCCATGAACGGCATCGCCGACAGCCTGAACCTTTCCACCTCTATGGCTGTTATGCTTTACGAAGCCGTGCGTCAACGTTCCCTGCAATAAGGACACCTATGCAAATCGCGCTCCTCTCAGATATTCACGGCAACCTGGTCTCTTTAGACGCTGTCCTCGCAGACGTGCAAAAACAACAGGTTGATGACATTGTTTTTCTCGGCGATCTGGCAACCTTAGGGCCACAACCGCGCGAAGTTGTCGCCCGTATGCGCAGCCTGAACTGCCACTACATCAGCGGCAACCACGAGACTTACCTCTTTGACCCAGCCGCTATGCACGCCTATTCTGACGATCCCTGGCTGCGTGACGCCATCGCCTGGTGTAGACAACAGCTTTCCACTGAAGATCTGGCCTTTATCCACTCTTTTAAGCCATTCCTGGAAATTGACCTGGACCCAACCCACCATCAAACTGCCAAACTATTTTGTTTTCATGGCTCTCCCCGATCCAACGCCGATAAAATTTTAGCGACCACACCGCGCAAGAAATTGAAGGCAATGTTGAGGGAACATGAAGCGGCCGTTTTCGCCGGCGGCCATACACACATCCAAATGATGCGGCAGCACCAGGGCATCCTGATCATCAACCCCGGCAGCGTCGGGCAGCCTTTTGCCCAATCCTCTTTTAAGCACACACCCCGCGTCATGCCCTGGGCCGAATATGCCATTGTCAGTTGGGAACAAGGCGTCTTGAACGTTAACCTACGCCGGGTCCCTATTGACTTACATGCTGTCCGGCAAGCGACCATAAACAGCGCTCTCCCCGGAAAACACGCCTGGATGAACAACTGGCAAAACAACGGCGCTGCGTAAAGTGAAGCATAAACGCGAGCAAAAGCGGGCGCTATGCGCCTCACATTTCACACCTCACATTACACGGCCAGGTGTTGCCAGATTTAATAGTTAGACGATAATAAAGCCATTACAAAACGATTTCACACCCACTGTCATCTCCCACCTGGAGATGACGCCTATCTGAATTCAAGGAGCTGAACATGTCAAAATTAATCAAAGTCGCGATCACAGGCGCCGCCGGGCAAATCGGCTACTCACTGTTGCCACGCCTGGCATCCGGGGAAGTTTTCGGGCCAGATGTACGGGTCGCTCTCCATTTGCTAGAAATCACTCCGGTGCTCCCCTCATTGGCAGGGGTTGTCATGGAGCTAGATGATTGCGCTTTCCCGCTGCTGGATAATGTGGTCATTACCGATGATGCCAAAGTCGCCTTTGATGGCGTGAATTGGGCTTTACTCGTTGGTTCCAAACCGCGCAGCAAAGGGATGGAACGCGGCGACCTGATCCGGGAAAACGGCCCCATTTTCGTGGGTCAAGGGCGCGCGCTCAACGAACGCGCCGCCAGCGATGTGCGCGTCGCCGTCGTTGGCAACCCGGCCAACACCAACTGCCTCATCGCCATGAACAACGCCCCCGACATCCCCAACGAACGCTTTAGCGCCCTCACCCGCCTCGACCAAAACCGCGCTTATGCCCAACTGGCGCAAAAAGCGGGCGTCAAAGTCACCGACGTCAGCAACGTCACCATCTGGGGCAACCACAGCGCCACCCAATATCCCGACGCAGAAAATGCGAAAATTGGTGGCAAACCGGCCATGGACGTGATCACAGACCATGAGTGGCTGCGGGGCGACTTTCTCAGCATCGTGCAAAAACGAGGTGCGGCTGTGATTGAGGCGCGCGGCAAATCGTCGGCGCTCTCGGCAGCCAATGCGGCGCTCGACCACGTAAAGAGCTTCATGCACAAGACGGCAGTAGGTGACTGGTTCTCAGCGGCCGTTGCTTCCGATGGCAGCTACGGCATTGACGTCGGTCTGCTCTTCTCCTTCCCGCTCGTCAGCGATGGCGCCGGCGGCTACCATATTGTCCAAGGGTTATCCTTGAGCGATTTTGCCCAGGAAAAAATCACCATCACCCAGGAAGAACTGCGCAACGAAAAATCGCACATTCTGGATCTATTACCCTGACGGTACTGTATCGTTACCCTAAAACCGAAAACACCCGGCTATGCCGGGTGTTTTCAGGGAAGAGGAGAAAAAGGAGGAAAAAAGAATCTATCTGAATGTTATGGCCTTAGTTTACATCCAATTCCTGCCAGTCGCAGGGCTTGTCAATACAAAAAAAGTGTCAACTACTTTACACCTTGAAGGCAATTCGCCATAATCCCCACTCATGAACCTGATCACCCTGGCAAACGTCAGCAAACAATACAGCGAACGGAAGCTGCTGCACCAGGTAGACTTCCTCATTAATGGCGGCGACCGTATTGGACTCATTGGCGTCAATGGCAGCGGCAAGACAACGTTGCTGCGCATTATCGCCGGGCAAGAAACGGCAGACGGCGGACAGGTAACGGTATGGGGTGGCGTGCGTATTCAATATCTGCCGCAAGAACCTGTCTTAAATCCCCAATTTACCGTCCTTGAACAGCTTTTTGATAGTGACTCGCCCCAGGTCACTTTGCTGCGTGACTATGAGCAAACAAGCCACCGCTTGCAAGCAGCGCCGCACGACGCCACTTTGCAGGCCAGGTTTTCTGCACTGAATGATGAAATGGAGCGCAGTGGCAGTTGGGCGGCCGAGGCCAATGTCAAAGCGATTTTGACGCGCCTGGGCATCACAACGTTCGACGCGCTGGTCGGGACATTGAGCGGCGGACAGCAAAAGCGGGTCGCCCTGGCGCGCGCCCTGATTGACCCGGCCGATTTACTCATTCTCGACGAACCAACTAACCACATTGACGCCGAGACAATCGCCTGGCTGGAGACATACCTGACGACGGTTCCCGGTTCGCTGCTGCTGGTGACGCATGATCGTTATTTTCTAGATCGAGTTGCCAACCGAATTGTGGAGCTGGATCGTCGTCAACTGGTGAATTATCCGGGCAACTATACGCGCTATCTGGAATTGTGTACGCAGCGGCATGAGCAGTTGGCGACCGCCGAAGAAAAACGGCGTAGTTTACTGCGGCGTGAATTAGAGTGGCTGCACCGCTCCCCCACGGCGCGGGGCACAAAACAAAAAGCGCGCAAGCAGCGTGTGGCTGAATTACAGCAAATTAGCTATGACCGGGGCGATCAACGGGTGATCATGGCGCTGGCCGGCCGTCGCCTGGGCAAAAAGGTCCTGGAAGTGCAAGGTCTCAGCAAGGCGTTTGGCGACCTCGCGCTGTTTCACGATGTCACCTTCTCGCTAGCTCCCGGTGAGCGCATCGGCCTGATTGGGCCGAATGGCATTGGCAAAACGACGTTCCTGGACATTCTCGTCGGTCACCTGCCCCCAGATAGCGGCGTCGTGACCTGGGGGGAAACGGTGCAGGTTGGGTATTATGACCAACACGGCCGTAACCTGGATGATAATGTCAAGGTGCTGGATTTTATGCTGGCTATTGCTCCGCTCTTGCAAACCCCCACTGGCGAGCGCATCGAAGCGGCGCAAATGTTGGAATGGTTTCTGTTTCCCCGGCCACAGCAGCAAGCGACCATCGGGACGCTCAGTGGTGGGGAGCGGCGGCGGCTCTATTTGCTGAGTGTGCTGGCGGCGCGCCCCAATGTGCTGATTTTGGACGAACCGACCAATGACCTGGATATTCAAACGTTAACGGTAATGGAAACGTTTCTGGATCAGTTTCAAGGTTGTTTGCTCGTGGTGAGCCATGACCGGTATTTTTTGGACCGCACCGTAGATTTTTTGGCGACGTTTGCAAACGGCCGTTTCTCCGCCCGCTACCCCACCCCCTACAGCGCCTATCAACAACTACGCGAAGCCCAGCAGGAAGAAGCGCGGCGGGATGAGCGCAAAGAGGTCGCCCTGTCCGCGCAGCCCGTCAAAGCGCGCGCGCGCAAACTGAGTTGGCAGGAAAAGCAGGAATTGGCGGCGCTGAACGGCCGTATCGAAGCCCTGGAAACGGAAAAGGCGAGCCTGCAAACGGCCGTCAACCAGGCTGGCAGCGATTACACACAGTTGCAGAGCTTATCGGCGCGTTTGACGGCCGTCGAAACAGAGCTAGATAGCTTGCTCGAACGCTGGCTCACGCTCTCCGAAATCGCCGCCAACGCCAGCAATTAGCTGTAGCCCGATTTTCCCAAACCGGGCCTTTACGTAGGAGGCAGAATGATAAAGAAAATTGACCACATTGCCATTGTCGCCCCAGACTTAGACGAAGCCACCGGCTTTTGGGCCGAAGCCCTGGGGCTGCCCATCACCCGCATCGCCGATGTCCCCGAAGAAGAGGTAACGGTGGCCTTTTTGCCCATTGGCGACAGCAATCTTGAAATTTTGCAGCCCACCAATGACAGCAGCGGCGTCGGCCGTTATTTGCAAAAGCGCGGACCTGGTATGCACCATATTTGCCTGGAAGTCGAAGACATTGACGCCGTGCTGACAAAATTACAGGCAGCCAACGTGCCCCTCATCAACAGCGAAGCCAGAGTAGGGCATGGGGGCACGCGCTACGCCTTCATCCACCCCAAAGGGACAGGCGGCGTGTTGATTGAGCTGTACGAGGTGGCCGCAGCAGCATGAATACGCGCAGTTGGCTGCGTTACCTGGGGCTGCACGCCCACATGAAGAGCCAGCGCATCAACTGATTTTGGATAAATGTCATGCGCTAAAAATGACATTTGTTAGTAGCGGTAAGGGCATTATTGGCGCATACTGTAGACAAGATAGTTGGTACAAAACGGCGTCGGGCGCCAAATAAAAGCAAATGATTGTAAGCTTGGTGATAATCTCGGGGGATTATCCCAGTTACATAAAACTAGCGACTTTCGCACACGAACGCTTTTTTTACACAACGTCTCCTTGCAGAAAAGGGGCTGAGATACAAACTCAGTCCCTTTTTGCTCAATGTATGGCAAACTACCAGTTTATCCGCGCAAAGTGACAGCTTGCGCAGCACGGTTTGATTAACGCACCAAAAACGACAACTCCTCCGTAATGATGCGAACTACCAGTGTATCCAACGACCCGACCGTGTAATCCTTCACGTTAAGATCCGTTTCTGTGCCGGTGGAACCGGGGCCGGCCGCGCCATAAGTCAGAAACATGAAACGGCCGTCCGTGAACTGCGCCAACTGCCGAAAAATGTATTCACCCTGACTGTCCAACCCACTGCTGGCGATGGGATAAATCTTGATGCCCCGCGCGGCGGCGTTGACCATCTCCGCTGCATAATGGTTCTTCTGCCCATAATCCAGGTGCGGCGGCGCATCGGCTACCAGGAAAATCAGGCTGACCGTCTCCTCCACGCGCCATTCCGTCATATGGATGGCCTGCGACAGCGCTTCGTTGAGGTCTTCGGGATAATCGCCGCCCCCTTCGGCAAAAACGCCGGCCAAATCCTGAGCAAACGCCTCCACGTCTGGCGTAAACTCATAGACGCGCGTCACGTATTCGTCGCCCCGGTCACGATAGGCCACCATGCCAAAACGCACGTCGGGGGCAGAAGGCAGGGCGTCAACCTGAGCGGCAATGGCATGAATGTTCTCTTTTAACTGGTTTATTTCGTCGGCCATGCTGCCGGTGGCGTCAATTAAAAACAACACGTCCAGCCGCGCGCGGGGCAGCAGTTGTTGCTTTGCCCCGGCATGGGTGACGACCCACTCACGCTGTACCTCTCCGGGTGCGATGGTCAATCGTTCAACCTCGTCATTGACGGTCACAGCGATCTCGTAGGTTTGCGCGGCGTTGTCTAAAGCGCGCGGGAAGAAATAGGCACGGCCGTCGCTGTGCGTGCGCAACGTTTGCACCACTTGCCCATTCACCAGCACGTCAACGCGCGCCGCTAACACCGGGTTGCCTTGTGCGTCCTGTACGCGAATTTGGTGGCGTTCACTGACATCTACGCGCAGCACGGCCGCCCCGCTGTAGTCGCGCAGGTAGAGCAGATAATCATCCCATTTGTCGTTGTCATCCACTTCGCCGGCCGTAAGCTGACTGTTTTGGCTGACATCCGCTGTCAGGGGCGCGGCCGCCGGCATCTCGACAGCGCGTTCACCTGACGCTACAGCGGGCGCATCCATGGCCGGCGCAGTGGGCATGGGGACCATGGGGGCGGCGCTGCCCCCATCGGCCGCCACCGCGATTTCACCCAGCAGCAGCCGCTCTGTTTCCACCTTCTCCCCTTCGACCGGGGGCGGCGGTAGTTCGCTGCCGGCGCGTTCGCTGCCTACCGCCATGGGCGGTTCGGTGACGGGTACGGCCGTTTCCTCCGCGCTGCCGGCGCAAGCCACCAGCAGCAGCGCCAGCACAAACACCGTTACAAAATAGCGTATTGTCTTCATCATCAATCTCCTTGCCAGGTTCATCATCATCGGGTTGCTATACCACGATGTACGCAATCGCCGATGCCCCGCATCGTCCTACGCTGCAAGACGACGCCAGGAGGCAAGAAGTTCCAATGATCTGGTTTCAAAATTAGCGCAGGTCTGGAATCTGTGTAGGTGAAGGCGCTGTTGTTCGGGGATAACGACAACCCCGATGGGGTTGTCGTTCCCCATTCCCACCCTGCCACCCGATTTGCCCATCTTCTTCCCCCGCCAAAACAAAGTATGCCGCTACATCTTGCTGAGAGATTCGTTCTTTACCCCCCATGCTTCCGCAGCGCCGTCAACAATTTTGGCAAAGACGGCCGATCCGTCGGGTCATTGCTGGGGTGGGTCAGGCGCACAATCCCTTGCCAGTCTATGATAAAATCGCCGCCCAGTTGGTGCGGGTCGCCCCGTTTGCCCAGCAGTTCACGTCCCTGCGCCACTGCCTTCACGTAATACCACAAATTTTTAGGCGCCCAGGAACGAAACACCGACGATTGCAACCCATAAGCCTGGTACGCCTCCCGCTGTGGATCGAGCAGCAGGGGAAAGGGCGCGGTCGTCTCTTGCAACCACACATTCGCCCAATACGGCGTGCCAAAGGAGATGGCGATCACCTGCGCGTTGAGCGCCTGAATTGCTGCGTAATGTGCTACAACCTGCAGCACATGGTCGCGGCAGGGCAGTCAGGCCAGGTGGCGCAGAAAGATGAGATGGGTGGAACGGCCGTTAACCGACCGACCGCCAAACTGCACCGTTTGCCCATCTACGGTTGCTAACGTGACGTGTGGGGCCTTGTCGCCCACTTTTATTCTTGCCATTGAGGTAGCAGTATAATGAATTTTCTGCCTATTCTCCGCTAACTCTCATGTGTCTATGACAAAAATCATGATTGAGGGATGAGTTTTGTCATTTTCATTTATAAGCCTGTCCGGTTATCATCTTACTCATCCCATACAAGCTTTCTATCAATGTCATGAATAGAAATGCGATCAAATTTCTCAAGCCTTGTGATAAACACACATGGAGGAAAACCTTTTGCAAACAAAAACAAATGCGATTGCTTTGACGTTTATTTTAGGATTTGGGGGGCTGATTGCCATCATTTACGCGGCCCTCGCCCCCTTCAATAGCCGATCTGTTTATGCTTATCCGTCATCTTCATCCGCAACGAACACCGAACTTGTGTATCCGGTTTACCTGACCGCCACCCTGCTCATCGAAGAACTGCCTGATGGCACACAAATAGAGTTGATTCCATCGCCCACTTATCATATTTTCGATGCTATGTTTATCTTGCCAGAAGACGAGCACTTTACCATGTGGGTGAGCAATAGAAATATCACCGTGGGCGGCCAAACATCCGTTGAGCAATATTTGGAGAGCCAGGATGGTCTTGTATGGACCAATCGAACCAATACGAATCTTATTGACAACACGCCAGATTATCATTTTCTAGGAGCGATTCGACAGGTTATCTACGATCAGGGCATTTACGAAGGGTGGGAAAGCAAATACCACAATGTGGTTAATGGTATGTGGGTGCGCACGATTCGTTACATCACCAGTACCAATGGCATTGATTGGCAAATCGTAACACCGAGCATTATCGCCAGCGCCGGCCCTCCTTTCAATCTGGCGAAAAGCGATGGTTTATACGAAATGTGGACGCACCCTTATGGTGATTCCAACTACACGGGCACTCGCTCTCTGCGGTATCGCACCAGTGCCACACCTAACAGCGACTGGGGACATTGGCAAACAGGGGGTACGCTGGTTCTGATAGACGGCGCAGAAGTGCAACCCATGACATATCTCAGAAAATTACCGGATGGCACTTATCAATTGTTTTACGTCACCGGATCCTATGTTCATTCAGCCATTAGCAATGATGGGATCAATTTCACCGCCACGGGTACAAACCTGTTTAACTTCGAGGAAATTCTGCCCGATTATGGCGTGCATCGGTCATTCGTTGTTGTAGATGTCAATGGGGAAGATTGGTTTTATTTTAATTATCGCGATACGTCTGGGCAGGGCAAACTGGCAGTCGTCAGACCAGAATGGCCGGTTTCAGAGCTATCTGCGGACAATGACAGCCCCACTCCATTAGGGGGTATAACCCATCTGACAGCAACCCTGAGTACCGGCTCCAATGTTACCTACACCTGGGACCTGGGGGATGGCGCAGCGGCGACCGGAGCAAATGTCGCCCACACGTACCCGGCCGTAGGGGTATACACGGCCGTCGTCACCGCCAGCAACAGCAGCAGCGCCCTCAGCGCCACGACCGTCGTCACCATCACC
>JACSRF010000428.1 GCA_014879875.1 Anaerolinea sp. | reverse complement strand
TTCAACTAGCCTATTCTTGTTTGCCCTGAGAGTCAAAAACTGATCACCTTGAAATCCATATTGAGCCTTTCTCAAAATGCTGCCGGGTCTGGCTGTAAGCGGCTAAAGCGGCATCCAACTGCCCTTGAGAGCGATAGGCGTTGCCCAATGCCTGGTAAGCCGCCGCCATACTGAGATGATCTTCAGGATCAATCAGCGTGATGGCCTCAGTTGCCCAGAGAATGGCATTGTCGAGCCGTCCGTAGAGAGAGGCATAAATCGCCCTCACCGCCAGAATCTCGCCTTGAAATGGTTTATCCAGTTCGGGCGACTGCGCGGTGATGGCTGCGACGATCTGCTGCATCTCGGCTTCATTGCTCTCATACACGCGGCACCAGGCCGCCGCCAGACGGGTTCGCGGCGTCTGGTAAGTGTCTGGTAAAGCAGTCAGCCATTTTTGCAGGGAGACCAACAAAGCCTGTCCTAAAAAGGTTTTGTAGGATTGGGTGAGGAATTGGGCCATCAGGTCATAGTCTTGCGCCGCCTGAGCGCTGCGCATGGCTTCGGGCATCATCTGCTGCGCGGCATACCACAGGGCGGCCCGCCGCTGACAGTCGCGCTGAACGGCTTCATCCAGGTTGGCGCGCAGCATCTCGGCAAAAAGCGGGTGGTAACGGTACCACTGCCCGGCATCGTCCAGGGGGGTGATGAAGAGGTTGTCGGCGGTTAGCTGGCGCAGCCGCTGCGCGGCGTCGGTCTGGCCGGTGACGGCCGTACACAGGGGTGCGGAAAATTGGGGGAGAACGGCCGTCTGCTGCAAAAATTGGCGTACTTCATCCGATTGATAGGTCAACACTTCTTCCATCAGATAGGCAAATACGTGCTGCCTGACTCCGGCAAAGGTTTGCACCAACTGCGCCGCTTCGACCGCGCCCTGCTGGCGCAGTGAAAGCGCCGCCAACTGCAAGCCGGCCGCCCAACCTTCGGTTTGCTGCGCCAACAGGTCCAGGGTGTCGTCGGAAATATCGAGGGCCATAACCTGGTTCAGAAACTCGGCCATTTCCGGCGGCGTCATACGCAGGTCGGCGGCGCGCAGTTCTACCAGCCGTCCGGTTACCCGCAGGCGGGCCAGTGACAGCGGCGGGTCGGCGCGGGTTAACAGCAGCAGGTGGAGCTGTGGCGGTTGGTGCTGGAGCAGGTAATTGAGGCTTTGGTGTACAGCGGCGTTGTGAATCCAATGGAAATCGTCCAAAACGAGGGTGAGGATTTGGTCTACGGGTAGGTGGTTGACAATGTCGTTAATGAGGTAGGTAACGGCCGTTTCCAGCGAAACTCGCGTGAGCGCACCCAGAGCCGCCTGTGCCCGCAGACCGAGGCACTCGTCAACCACTTGCAAAGCGGTAATGAGATAACGCCAGAAAAGAACGGGATCGTTATCTTGTTCGTCCAGCGTCACCCAAGCCACCGGCCGGTTTTGCTGGCGCAGCCAATCTGTCACCAGCGTCGTCTTGCCAAAGCCAGTCGGCGCCGAAATCAGGGTGAGGAATCCATTGGATTGGAGGACCAGTTGATGGGTGAGGCGAGGGCGAGACAGCAGTGTGGGCGTAACGCCAGGACTGCGCAGCTTGGTATGCAGCAGGGGACTCTCCATCAGCAGCATGGGGTCTGGTGGGGGAGGTGGGGTGGCTAACGGCCGTTCTCTGTCTAGTTGTTCTTGTCCCATCAACTCACCTGGAACAGAGGGGCTGTACGGACCCTCTATTCCAGAGTATATTATACGGGAAAACAAAGGACAACGGCCGTTCCCACCCTCCAACTCACCTGGCCCAATAACGAGGAAGCGGTAGACAGCCAGCCTA
>JACSRF010000014.1 GCA_014879875.1 Anaerolinea sp. | reverse complement strand
GCACTACTAGCCTATTCTTGTTTGCCCTGAGAGTCAAAAACTGATCACCTTGAAATCCATATTGAGCCTTGACTTATTGGATGTGATGTCAGATGATGATGAGGATGATTTTGATGAGGATGATTTCGATGAGGATGAGTAAGATACATTGAGCAGCGTTGGCGTCGTCTTTACACAAAATATTTTGCCCATTTTTATTGTCGCGGGATTTGGTTTTGCCTTACAGCGATGGAGTGGGTTGGATAAACAAGCATTATCGCGCGCGGTGTTTTATTGCCTGAGTCCTTGCCTGGTGTTTGCCTCATTGGTGAACAGCCAACTGCCAGGAGATGAATTAATTGCGCTGTCTCTCTTTACGGTCATTACGATTTTGTTGATGGGGGCTATGGCGTGGGGCGTGGCGCGTTTGCTGCGGTTGTCGCGGCTGGAAACGACGGCGCTGGTGCTGATGGTGATGTTTGTTAATGGCGGTAATTATGGCCTGACGTTGAACCAATTGCGCTATGGGGACGACGGATTGGCGCGGGCTGTGGTTTATTTTACGACGAGTACGGTGGTGCTGTATACCGTTGGCATTTTTGTGGCCTCGATGGGCCAATTGTCCTGGCGTGCGGCGCTGCGGCGGTTGTGGCAGATGCCGCCAATGTATGCGGCGGTGGCCGCGGTGGTCGTGTATAGTTTTAAGCTGACCGTGCCAGCGCCGCTGCTGCGCGCCATTGAGGTGGCCGGCGCGGGGGCGATCCCGGTGATGTTGCTGGTGCTGGGGATGCAAATGGCGAGTTCGGACGGCCGTTTTCCCATTCGTCTGGCCTTGTCCACCATGACCTTGCGGCTGCTGGTTGCGCCGGTGTTGGCGGTGGGCGTGGCGCTGCTGTTGGGGCTGCACGGCGTGGGGCGATCCACCGCCATTATCGAAGCCAGTATGCCGCCGGCCGTGTTTACCATTATCCTGGCGACAGAATTTGAGTTGCAGCCAACGGCCGTTACCAGTATCGTTGTGGTTGCTACCTTGTTGAGTGGGTTGACATTAGCAGCGACTATTTCTTGGTTGGGATTGTAAAGCGTCGTGGTGAAACAGATCGTTTTTCTCATTTTATGGACGTTTGGATTACCTGGTTTGCCCGTCGTGGCGCCGGGACAAGGCGCTGCGCTGACGCAAACGCCGGCCCCATTATTCACGGCCAGCGCCGAGTATGATTTTGGGCAGGAAATGCGTTTTTATTTGACGGTTGAAGAGGGCGCCGCCGTGCGCCAGGTCACTCTCTTTTTTCGCGCGCAAGAATTTCCCAATGCTTTTTCCGTAAACGTGCCCTTTGTGGCCGCTGACGCCCTGGCCGTAACGTATACGGTTGATTTGTCCCAGGTGCGCCTGGCGCCGTTTACGACGGTGACGTACTGGTGGGCGCTGGCGACGGAGTCGGGGCAAGATATTCGCCTGCCTGACCAAACCCTGGCCTATGAAGATGATCAATTTGCCTGGCGGGAAGTTAGCCAGGGTGGCGTCACGGTGTATTGGACAGGGGATGACCCGGCATTGGGGCAGCTGGGGCTAGACGTGATGATGGAGGCGCTGCCCCGGTTGCGCGCGCTGGTGACGGTTCCCAATGACCTGACGCTGCGCCTGTACATGTACCCGTCGGCGGCCGATTTGCGCGCGGCGCTGCGCCTGACGGGGCGTGATTGGGTGGGGGCGCATGCGCATCCGGAACTGGGTGTGATGTTGATAACGGCCGTCAACCCGCGCACCGCCGCTACCGATTTGCGCCAGAGTATTCCCCACGAACTGCTGCACCACTTGTTGTACCGGGAAACAGGCCCTTACTATGACACGCTGCCCGTC
>JACSRF010000525.1 GCA_014879875.1 Anaerolinea sp. | reverse complement strand
TTCTTCCTTTGCCCCTTTGCGTTAAAAATTCTTGTACATCATGCAAACATCTCACTGGAAAGGTACTACTTACGGCCGTCTTCACCCCATCTTTACCTTAAAACTTCAAATCCAGCTTCACACAATGGGCGCTTTGGTGTATACTGAGGCAAGTTGTGGAAGAAAGTGGGACGAAATGGGGGAAGATAGCATCAAATCCCTCAAAAAAAGTGGTGAAATGGAACAAAGCGAACGTTTGTTCTAATTTGCGAACAGTAATCCATAAACGGCCGTCAGAGAGTAATGGACGACGACCGCTTACCGATTACCAACAAACAAAATCATGTTTCTGGGCGAATACATACACACCATTGATGACAAAGGTCGGTTAACAATTCCCGCGAAATTTCGCGGACTGTTGGCGGCCGGCCTGGTGGTGACACGTGGCTTTGACCAGAATTTGATGGCGTTCTCGCTGGATGAGTGGCAGAACCTGGCGCAGCGGATTGCGGAACGGCCGTTATCCGATGAAGACGTGCGCGCATTTCGCCGGCGCGTCTTCTCTGGCGCTGTGGATTTGCTGCCTGACCGGCAGGGACGCATATTGGTGCCGCCGTACCTCCGCGAATTTGCCGGCATTGATGGCGATGTCGTCATTGCCGGCATGTTCAACTACTTTGAATTATGGAGCGTACAGGCGTGGCAGACAGTACGCAACGCAATTGAAAGCAGCAGCGACGCCACCCGTTGGGAAGACCTGGGCATCTAACCATTGACGATTGCGGATTGACGACTGACGAGAAGCGTCCTCATCGTCAATCGAAAATCGTCAATCGAAAATCGTAACGATGGAACACGTTCCCGTTCTCTATCATGAAGTATTGGCGCTGCTGCAACCCCGACCAGGTGGGTTATACCTGGACGGCACATTAGGCGCCGGCGGCCATACGGCCGGCTTGTTGACATTATCCGCGCCCACCGGGCGCGTTTTGGGCTTTGATCGTGATCCGGACGCCATCCGTTATACACAGCAGCGGTTGGCGCCCTATGGCGACCGCGTGGTGTTGGTGCAGGCCAGTTATGCCGAGATGGCGCATTTGGCCCCCAGCCACGGGTTTGCTCTTTTAGATGGCATTTTGCTCGATTTGGGACTGTCATCGCCGCAGTTGGAGAACCCGGAACGGGGCTTTTCATTCATGCGCCCAGGCCCACTTGACATGCGGTTTGACCCCACACAAGGGGAAACGGTTGCAGACTTGCTTAACAATTTAACAGAGGCAGAACTGGCTGACATCTTCTGGCGCTACGGCGAAGAGCGGCACAGCCGGGCATTGGCGCGGGCCATTGTGGCGGAACGGCCGTTGCACACCACCACGCAGTTAGCCGACCTGGCCGCGCGCGTCAAAGGACGCAAAGGGCGCATCCACCCGGCTACGCAACTGTTTCAAGCCCTGCGCATTGCCGTGAATGGGGAATTGGCAGCGGTGGAAACAGGCGTGACGGCGGCCGTGAACTTGCTCAACCCAGGCGGCCGTCTCGCCGTGATCAGCTTTCACTCATTAGAGGATCGCTTTGTCAAACAATATTTCCGCCAACTCAGCCAGAACTGCGTTTGCCCACCAGAGCAGCCGATTTGTACCTGCAACGCGCGCGCTGTCACCCGCCGGGTCACGCGCAAGGCCGTCAAACCTGCGGCCGCCGAAATTCAGGCAAACCCACGCAGCCGCAGCGCACGTTTGCGGGTTATCGAAAAACTGTAACTACCTTTCCCAGAGAGGTCAAGCCGTTACGAAAAACTTGGGATCATAATGGTACAAGAAACAGTGGCGCACCCAGAACGAAAATCAGCGCGCAAAGCGCGTGAACACAGCCGACAGCTTGGCGCGCTGACGCAGGCTCAGGCCGCCCTGGGGTGGGGCATCATCCTCATCCTGGTGGCGCTGCTTGGCGTCATTTACCTGAGCCAGACCAGCCGCATTGCCACCGTAGGGCGGCGCGTGCAGTTTTTACAAGAAGACCTGGACACCCTGCGCCGCCAAAATGCCGCCCTGGAACGGCAAATTGCCGAGTCTCAATCCCTGGATTATTTACAGCAAGCGGCCGTGCGTCTCGGCTTTCGCCACGCTGATCCGGAGGCCATTGAATACGTCATTGTGCCCGATTATCCGGCCGTTACGCCGGCGCCCCCGCTGCCCGCAGCCGCCATCCCTGCCCCGCCAGACACAATGGGCGAAGCGGTATGGCTGGCCGTGCAGGGCAGCGTCACGAACTTGATGCGTGGAGAATCACGTGAATGAATCAACCAGGAAACCGACCAGGAACCGCGTTCCTTCTGAGGAACGCGGTTCCTGTCGGAGGCGGAATGTATGACCAATAGCCAGATCAGACGGTTGTGGGTTGTTTTAATCGGATTGATGTTTGCGGCCGTGATTATCGTTGGCCGCCTGTTTGCGTTTCAGATTTTGCAGGGCGAAGAGTGGGCGCAGCGCGCGGGCAATGAGTTTTACGTGGTGGCGCAGCCGAATCGAGGCAATATCTATGACCGCAACGGGGCGGTGCTGGCGGCCAATGGCGCCGATTACCAGGTGAGTGTGTCACCCAACATGGTGTTAGAACCGCTGGAACTGTCCATGTCGTTGGCCTCCATTTTGCAGAGGCCGCAGTATGAAGTGCTGGCGGCGCTGCAAGCCAACACGCCTTACATGATGCTGGCGGGCCGAGTTTCGCCAGAAATGGCGGATTTGATTCTGGCGCTGCCCTATGAAGGAGTGCAGGTGGACCCCCTGCCACGCCGCTTTTACCCGCAGGGCAAATTGATGTGCCATGAATTGGGATACGTGGATTTTGATGGCAATGGCGGCTCTGGCCTGGAAGGCTATTACCAGACGGAACTGGCCGGGGAAGCAGCCAGCGCCAGGGTGAATATTTCCCCATTAACGGTGCAGGAAAGCGTGATCGCCCGCGAGGGCGCCGACCTGGTGCTGACCATTGATCGCACGGTGCAGTATGTGGTGGAGCAGTACCTGGCGCGCGGGTTGCAGCAGTATGGGGCGCGCAGCGGCACAATCATCGTCATGGATCCGCGTACCGGGGCCATTTTGGCGATGGCAAACTTGCCCTGCTATGAACCGTACACCTTCTTTGACGTGTCGGATGAAAGCGTTTTGCTCAACCCGGCGGTGAGCAAGCAGCATGAACCGGGGTCGGTGATGAAACTGGTGACGATGGCTGCGGCGCTTGACGCCGGAGTGGTGACGCCGCACAGTACCTATTATGACGCTGGCGTGCTGGAAGTGGGCGGGCACCGCACGGTGAACTGGGACCGCAGCGCGCCAGGGACGGTGGATATGACAACGCTGCTCTCCCGTTCGTTAAATGTGGGCGCGGCGACGCTGGCTGTGTGGATGGGAGCCGATACGTATTATGATTACTTGCAGCGGTTTAATTTTGGCCGGCCGACCGGCATTGATTTGATGGCGGAGATGGCGGGGACGATGCCTTTGCCGGGCAGCGAGTTTTGGGCGGAATCTTTCCTGGCGACCAATGCGTATGGGCAAGGGTTGGCGGTCACGCCGCTGCAAATGATTTCCGCCGTGTCGGCGCTGGCGAATAATGGGTAT
This sequence comes from Anaerolinea sp., assembly GCA_014879875.1. Lineage (GTDB taxonomy): Bacteria > Chloroflexota > Anaerolineae > Promineifilales > Promineifilaceae > JACSRF01. Next base: position 7,494 of record JACSRF010000525.1, on the reverse strand, counting down.
CTGATGCAGCCATACCTGGTGCAAGAGGTTCGCAGCGCGCAGGGGACGTATGTGCATCAGCCGATGGTGTTGAGCCGCCCAATCAGCGAGGAAACGGCGCATCAGGTGACGGCCATGGCGGTAACGGCCGTTGCCCGTGAAGTCTACGAAGCGCAAATAGAAGGGTATACCGTTGCCGGGAAAACCGGCACGGCGCAAATCGCCGAAAACGGGGTTTATCTGACCAACGCCACCATCGGCTCCTTTATCGGCTGGCTGCCCGCCGACGCCCCGGAGTTGATTATCTTTGTCAAGCTGGATCGGCCGACCGCGTCGCCCTGGGGGTCGCTAACGGCCGCGCCGCTTTTCGCCGAGTTGGCGAGTGAATTGGTCGTGCTGCTGAACATCCCACCAGACAGCGTGCGGCTGCAAGCGGATGTGTTGGCGGCGAGAGGGCAGTGAGCGGCGGCCGGTAATCGGTAATCGGTAATCGGTAATCGGTAATCGGTAATCGGTAATCAGTAGTTGATGGTCGCAAATCATAAATCGTAAATCGTAAATCGTAAATCGTAAATCGTAAATCGTAAATCAGCATGTTAACGTTGGCGCATTTTTTAGAGACATGGACGCCGTACCAGGCGACAGGGCAGGAACCGGAGATCACGGCGGTGGTCGTGGACAGCCGTGATGCGCGTCCGGGCTGCCTGTTTGCCGCGTTTGTGGGCGAGCAGGCAGATGGTCATGATTATGTGGCGGCGGCGTTTGCGGCGGGGGCGGTGGCGGCGGTGGTGGAACGGCCGTTGCCCGGCGACTACCTGACCCTTGACATGCGCAGCGGACAAATGCCGCAGACCATCACTTATGACAAACCCGTTTGCCTGGTAGTGGACAACACCCTGACCGCGTTGCAGGCGGCGGCCAAAGCATGGCGGGCTAAATTCCCGGTGCGCATCATTGGCGTCACCGGCAGCGTGGGCAAAACGACCACGAAGGAACTGACCCACGCCGTCTTGTCGCAGCAGTTCCATACCTTAAAATCCCCTGGCAACCGCAATAACGAGATTGGCCTGCCGCTGACGCTGCTCGATTTGCGCCCGCAACATGAACGAGCGGTGCTGGAAATGGGCATGTATAACACCGGCGAAATTGCCCAACTGTGTGACCTGGCGCGGCCGGCCGTCGGCGTTGTCACCAATGTCGGCCCGGTGCATCTGGAGCGGGTGGGCAGCATGGAGGGCATTGTCAAGGCGAAACAAGAGCTGGTGGAGGCGCTGCCGCCCGATGGCGTGGCTGTGCTGAATATGGATGACGCGCGTGTGATGAGCATGGCCGCGCACACCCCGGCGCGGTTATTTACCTATGGGTTGGACAGTGGCGCAGAGTTGTGGGCGTCGGATATTCAATCAATGGGCTTGCAGGGCGTTGGCTTTACGCTGCATTATCAGGGCGAGTCCTTGCGCGTGAAGCTGCCCCTGTTGGGACGGCATAGCGTGCATACGGCGCTGCGGGCGACGGCCGTTGGTCTGATTGAAGGCATGGGCTGGGAGTCTATCATGTCTGGCCTGACTTCGCAGCGCGCCCAACTGCGCCTGGTCACTGTGCCTGGACCACACAATTCGATCATCATTGACGATACATATAATTCCAGCCCCGACTCGGCGTTGGCGGCGTTGAACTTGCTGCAAGATTTGGATGGGCGGCATATCGCGGTGTTGGGCGATATGCTGGAATTGGGACATGTAGAGGAGGATGCGCACCGCCTGGTGGGGCGGCGAGCGGCCGACGTGGCGCAGTTGTTGGTGGCTGTGGGTGCGCGCGGCCGTTGGATTGCCGAAGAGGCCTTGCAGGTGGGGATGCCACCACAACGGGTCGTTTTGGCGGAGGATGTGGCGACGGCCGTTTCCCTGCTGCCTGGCCTCATTCAAGCCAACGACGTCATCTTAGTGAAAGGGTCACTGGGAATGCGCATGGATCGCATTGTGGCCGCTTTGGGGAAGGAAAGCTGATGGCCTTCGCCCTGACCATCAGCGGCTTCACCTTTCTCATGGCCGTCATTTGGGGCAGCCCCCTGGTGGAGCTGATGCGCCGCTTAAAGCTGGGCGCGCAAATTCGCGTGGATGGACCGCAAACCCATATCACGAAAATGGGGACGCCAACAATGGGCGGCGTTCTCATTGTGGGCTGGGTGGTGTTGGTGAGCATTGTCGTCAACATTGTGCAGTTGATCCAGGCTTTGGAAATTGCGGAAAGCGTGGTTATTCCCCTGGGTGTGTTGGTCGCTTACTCTGTTTTGGGTGGCATTGACGATTACATGGGGCTGCACCCACAGCCGCATGGCGAAAAGGGGATGCGGGCGCGAGTGAAGATATGGTTTCAATTGGGCATTGCGTTGGTAGCGGCCGTTCTCATTTATGCGGTGGTCAATAAAGGGCGTGGACTGGTGGCCGTGCCCACGGTGCCGGTGCTGTTGGACATCGGCATTTTGTATATTCCCATGGCGGTGATCATCATTGCCGGGACGGCCAACGCCGTCAACATTACCGATGGGCTGGATGGACTGGCCGGCATCATTGCAGCGACCGCTTTTGCCGCGTATGGCGTCATTGCCTTTATGCAAAAGCAGCAGTTTTTGGTGCTGTTTTCCTTTATTGTTGTCGGCGCTTGTTTTGCCTTTTTATGGTTCAATGCCAAACCGGCGCAAATGTTTATGGGTGACGTGGGGGCGCAGGCGTTGGGCGGCGCACTCGGCGTGGTGGCGCTGATGACCAACCAATGGCTCATTTTGCCCGTCATCGCCATTGTGCCCCTCTCGACGATGATCTCCAGCACGCTGCAAGTGCTTTACTTTAAGGCAACAGGTGGGAAGCGCCTGTTTAAGATGGCTCCGCTGCACCATCATTTTGAGCTAATTGGCTGGAGTGAGACGCAAATTGTGCAGCGCTGGTGGCTGATCGGCATTTTAGCCGCCATGGTGGGAATTGCGTTGGCCCTGGTTTAGTGACCGGCGACCAGTGATCAGTAATCGGTGTTCAGTAATCGGTAGTCAGTGACCGACTACCGTTCACCGATTACCGATTACCGATTACCGTTCACCGACTACCGACTATGGACGCATTAACCGGCAAAACGATTCTCATTCTGGGGTTGGCGCGGCAGGGCATGGCGCTGGCTCGTTTTGCCGCCGAAGTCGGGGCGCGCGTGGTGGTTTCAGATATGCGCACGGCGCAGCAGTTGGAAGACAGTCTGCGCCAGCTTGCCGACCTGGAGATTGAATATGTATTGGGAGAACATCCGATGAGCTTGCTAGAGAAGGTGGACGTGGTAGCGATTAGCGGCGGCGTGCCGGTCGATGCGCCATTGGTGCAGGCGGCGCGGGCGCGCAATATTCCCCTGACGAATGATTCGTTGGAGTTTATGCGGCGCGTCCCGACTGACGTCATTGGCATTACCGGCTCGGCAGGCAAGACGACGACGACGGCGCTGACCGGCGTGATGGGGCAGGTGGCGGGACGGCGTACCTGGGTGGGGGGCAATATCGGCCGTCCGCTGCTCGTCGATTTGCACAAGATGCAGCCGGATGACATGGTGGTGCAGGAGTTGTCGAGCTTTCAACTGGAATTGTGGCCGCAAAGCCCGCGTGTGGCCGCCGTTTTGAACATCACGCCAAATCATTTAGACCGGCACAAGACGATGGCTGCGTATACAGAGGCGAAAGCGAATATTTTACGCTACCAGACGGCCGCCGACGTGGCCGTGTTGTGCGCCGATGATATTGGGGCGCTGACTTTGTCTCCGCTGGTGCAGGGGCGGCTGCGCCTGTTTAGCCTGACGGATGAAGTGGAGGATGGCGCCTTCACGCGGGATGGACAGGTGTGGCTGCGCAATGGATATGAAACGGCCGTGCTTCCCATTCGTGACATCCCCCTGCGCGGCCAACACAATGTCCTCAATGTGCTGGCCGCCGTGACGTTGGCGGACACGGTGGGTATTCCGGTAGCGGCGATGCGCAAGGCGATCCAGACCTTTACCGGCGTTGAGCATCGTCTGGAACGGGTGGCGACGGTGCATGGCGTGAAATACATTAACGATTCCATCGCCACTGCGCCAGAGCGGGTGTTGGCGGCGCTGGCTTCGTTCCGTGAGCCGCTGGTGCTGCTGGCGGGTGGCAAAGATAAGGAGATGGTGTGGGATGAATGGACGCGCCAGGTGACGGCGCGCGTGCGGCACGTGGTCTTGTTTGGCGAATTGGCAGAGATGTTGGCCGGCCGGTTGGCCGCCGCCGGTTATACGCGGGTGACGCGGGTGCAGACATTGGCCGAAGCGGTACGGGCAGCGTGGGAAACGGCCGTTGTCGGTGACGTCGTGCTGCTTTCTCCCGGCGGAACCAGCTTCGATGCGTTTGTAGACTTCGCCGCCAGAGGCGAAGCGTTTCGGGAATTGGTCAAAACCCTTTGATTGACGATTAACGATTACCTGCTCGTCAATCGTCAATCGCAAATTCGGAAATGGTCTTATGGCAACAGTAAACGTCGTGCGGCGGCGCAGCAGCCGCGCTTTACCGGGCATTCGCTTCCAGATTGATTACTGGCTGCTGCTGGCGGTGGCCGGGCTGCTGGTGGTAGGGATGCTGATGGTGTACAGCAGCACCTTTGATTATGGGATTCGGTTCCATGATGATGCGACGTACTTCATCCGGCGGCAGCTTGGGGCGATGGTTTTGGGCGTGGCCGCCATTGTGCTGGTCATGCAGTTTGATTACCATGCGCTGCGGCGCATTTCGGTGCCATTTTTAGCGCTTACGCTGTTGTCTCTTGTGATTCTGCTCTTTTTTGGCGATGCGATTTTGGGGGCGCGGCGTGGTTTTTACCAGGGGTCTTACCAGCCGTCGGAGGTGGCCAAGCTGGCGACGATTCTTTACATCACGCACTGGCTGTCATCGAAGGGGGACCGGATCAAGATGTTGACCTACGGCTTGCTGCCTTTTTCGGTGATTACGGGCATTGTGTGCGCTTTGATTGTGCGCCAACCTGATTTGAGCACGGCCGTGCTCATTGCCCTCATTAGCTTCACCCTTTTCTTCATTGCCGGGGCTGATTGGCGTCAATTTGGCCTGGCGGGATTGTTAGGCGGTTCTGTTTTCCTCTTCCTGATGTTCACGCTGCCCCATGCGGTTGCGCGCATTGACGCCTACACGACCACGCTGCGCGATCCACAGCAGGCGACTTGGCAGGTACGGCAGGTGCTCATTGCCCTGGGGCGCGGCGGTTGGTTTGGCGTGGGGATTGGCGAAAGCACCCAGAAATTTGGGCCGCTGCCCCTGGCGCATACCGATGGCGTTTTTGCCATTTTGGGTGAAGAGTTGGGGTTGGTGGGCGCGTTGTTTGTCATTGCCTTGCTGATTGTCCTGGTGTGGCGCGGTGTGCGTATTGCCCGCCAGGCGCGTGATGGGTACGGGGCGCTGCTGGCCCTGGGGATTACGTGTTGGTTAGCTTACCAGGCTTTGATCAATATTGCGGTGATCACGGCCGTTATCCCTGTAACCGGGATCCCTTTGCCGTTTATCAGCTATGGTGGGTCGTCTTTGTTGGTTTCGCTGGTTGGCATTGGCATTTTGCTCAACATTTCGCGGGATGCGGCGTTGACGCAGCGCTTTCAAAAGAAGGAGTAAATGAGACTTTTGGTGTGCGCGGGCGGTACTGGTGGTGGCATTTATCCGGCGTTAACGGCCGTGATGGAACTGCTGCGCCAGGGACTTAGCAAAGAGGATGTGCTGTGGGTGGGCACGGCGGGCGAGATGGAAGAGACGCTCGTGCCGCGCGCTGGGCTGACGCTGACCACCATTCGCGGTGGGGCGATTGCCGGCGTGCCCTGGCGCGTCAAGCTGATCAATGCCGCCAGGTTAGCCGGAAGCCTCATCCCCTCCGGGCGCATTTTGCGCCGCTTTCGGCCAGATGTGATGTTGATGACCGGCGGGTATATGTCAGTCCCGGTGGCGCTTGTGGCCTGGCTGCGGCGCGTGCCCATCGTCATCTTCTTGCCCGACGTGGAACCAGGAGCGGCGATTAAAGCGGTTATGCCGCTGGCGGCTAAAGTGGCCTGCACCAGCCCCGATTCGCGTCAGTTTGTGCCGGCGGCCAAGCTGGTCGTCACCGGCTACCCGCTGCGGCATGAGTTAGAGCGGGCGGCGCAGATGAGCCGGGAAGCGGCGCTGGCGCAGTTTGATTTACAACCAGGGCGGCCGACGCTGCTGGCGTTTGGCGGCAGCCGGGGGTCACAAAATATTAACCGGGCGCTGCTGGCCGCGCTGCCCGACCTGCTGCCCACGCTGCAAATCATTCATATCAGCGGCACGCTGACCTGGCCGGAAGTGGAAGCAAACCTGGCGCGGCTGCCGGAGGCGCAGCGCGCCTTTTACCGGGCGTACCCCTATTTGCATGAGGAGATGGGCGCGGCGCTGCGGGCGGCGGATTTGATGGTGACGCGCGCCGGGGCCAGCGTGATGGGCGAAGCGCCGGCGTTTGCGCTGCCATCTATTTTGGTACCGTTGACCTGGGCGTGGCGTTACCAAAAGGTGAATGCGGATTTCCTGACACGTCACGGTGCGGCCGTGCAGTTGACGGATGAGACGTTGGCGGCCAAACTGGCGGCGACGGTGAAGGGGCTGCTGCATGATGAAACGAAACTGGCGGGGATGCGGACGGCCGTGCAGACATTACACCAACCGGCGGCAGCGGCAAAACTGGCTGAAGTCCTGATGACTACAGGGCGCGCAATGGGGTTGTCATGATTGAGTTAGATACATTGTTTTGGGTGTTGATCCTCTTTTTTGGCCTGATCGGGGCGATGCGCGGCTGGACAAGAGAGGTCATTGCCACGTCCGGGCTGATTTTGTCGTTGTTTGCGTTGAGTCAGCTCATCAGTTTCCCAATTATTTCGACGTTGTTATCCACGACGGTTGATCAAAATATGTTGGATTTTGAAACACGGCGCAGACAATTCTACCTGTTAACGATGGTGCATTTGACCATTACGTTCTTCAGCTATCAGGGACCGGCATTTGCCGGAACGCGCATTACTGAGCGGCTGCGGATTCGGGACAGTTTTCAAGACAAGCTGCTGGGGCTGGTGGTTGGAGCGATCAATGGGTATTTGCTTGTGGGCGCGATCTGGGCCTTTCTGGAATATCCGGCCGGGCCAACCGGGTTTACGCAGTTGTTGCCCGGCGTGTCTTATCCGTTTGAAACATTTAGTTTTATTCGTCCAGGTATTGCGCCGGCGCCGGTCAGCATGATGATTGACAACTTGCCGCTGCCGTTCCTGGCGCCGTACTTACCTGTTTTGGTGATTTTGGTCTTTTTATTTGTGATTGTGGTGATGATTTGATGGTAGCCCAGGTTAGCAATCTGGGTCACGTTAGTACCTTACGAGTCAAATGCTTGCACACCAAGCAAGAAGTTTTAACGCAAAGGTGCAAAGGAGCCAAGATGCGAAGTAAAGATGCAAAGGTTTTCTCTT
>JACSRF010000337.1 GCA_014879875.1 Anaerolinea sp. | reverse complement strand
TGAAAATCTGTAGTCCGAACATCCTTGTTCGGACAGCGAACAGGGATGTTCGCTTTACAAGGAGAAGCTCATGATCCGTGTTCTCCACGCCGACGACCATGCCATTGTGCGCGAAGGCGTTCGCGCCCTGCTCCTGACAGAACCAAACATAGAATTGGTCGCCAGCGCGGTTGATGGCAACGAAGCTATCCAACTTGCCCTGACGCTCCAGCCCGACGTCATCGTCATGGATTTGCAAATGCCCCGCAAAGGGGGCATTGAAGCCATCCAGGATATTAAAGCCGCGCTTCCAGAGGCGCGCATCCTGGTTGTCACCAGTTTCGCCGAAGATGAAAAAGTGTTCCCCGCCATCAAAGCGGGCGCCTTAGGTTATTTGCTCAAAGATTCCGCGCCGCAAGATTTACTACAAGCCATTCACGACGTATACGCCGGGCGGCTCTCCCTCCACCCGGCTATCGCCAGCAAAGTCGTCCAGGAACTACAACGCCCGGCAAACCAGCCCGCCGCCGCCGAACCGTTAACCACCCGCGAATTAGAGATTCTCAGACTGGTTGCCCAGGGACTCACCAATCAGGACATCGCCGAAAAACTGACCGTCAGCGAGCGCACCGTACGCACGCACGTGAGCAACATTCTCAGCAAACTCCACCTTGCCAATCGTACCCAGGCCGCGTTGTATGCCCTGCGTGAAGGAATTGCTCCCCTCGAATAAAACCACGCGCTTGACTCCCATTTTGCCTATCCGCTAAACTGATAAACATGGCAGCGTCACAACCTGATATTCTCAACACGCCCTGTCTCAATGTCCGGCTGCTCGGTGATTTTGCCTTCATCCAGGATGAACGGCCGTTGCCAAACCTGGACGCTCCCCGTTTACAGGCGTTCCTCACCCTGCTGCTGCTGCGCCGCGACGCGCCCCAGTTGCGCCGCCACCTCGCCTTCCAACTCTGGCCCGACTCTAACGAGAGCCAGGCGCGTACCAACCTGCGCAACCTGCTGCACCGCCTGCGCCAAAGCTGGCCGCAAGCCGCCAACTACGTACAAATTAAAACGAAAAGCGTGCAATGGCTGCCCACCGTGCCCTATACGCTGGATGTGGCCGAATTCGAGCGCGCGCTGGCCGCGGCCGTTGGCGCAGATACAACGGCTGCTATCACTCACTTGCAGCAAGCCATCAGCCATTACCAGGGCGACCTGCTGCCCGGCTGTTACGACGAATGGTCCCTGCCGGAACGCAGCCGCCTGCGTCAACGCTTTCTGGACGCTCTGGAACGGTTAATAGACCTGCTGACCGCCCAGCAAGATTGGCTGGAAGCCATTCGCCGCGCCCAACGACTGCTGCGCGAAGAACCGCTGCGCGAGGTCGCCTACCGCCGCCTGATGCACCTTTACCTGGCCTATGGCGACCGCGCCGCCGCCCTGCGCATGTACCACACCTGCGCCGCCGTGCTAGAGAAAGAGCTAAGCGTGCCCCCTGGCGCAGAGACCGAAGCCATCCACCAACAGCTTTTAGCCACTGCGGCGCGCCCATCTGCCGCGCCGCCCGCCACCTCGCCCCCGACGCCTGATACAGCCCGTCTGATCGGGAGGCGCGCAGCATGGCAGCATTTGCTGCAAAGCTGGCGCACCGCTAAACAGGGCGCGCCGCACATGATACTCATCGAAGGGGAAGCGGGCATTGGCAAGAGCCGCCTGGCGCAAGAATTACTGGCCTGGGCGCGGCGGCAGGGCGTGACGACGGCCGTTGCCACCTGTTACGCTGCTGCCGCAGACCTGGCCTTTGCCCCACTGGTCGGCTGGCTGCAGGCTTTGCCTCTGGAACGATTGGCGCCGCTGTGGCGCAGCGAATTATCGCGGCTGGTTCCGCAATTGTTGGTGGATGACCCCAACCTGCCTCTGCCCGGCCCGCTGACCGAATCATGGCAGCAGCAGCGCTTTTTTACCGCCCTCACCCAGGCTGTGCAGCCCACCCGCCAGCCTGTGCTGCTGCTGTTGGACGATATTCACTGGGCAGACGCCGAAACATTGGGCTGGCTGCACGTCTTGCTGCGCAGCGTCGCCCCAGAGCGACTGCTGCTATTGGCGACCCTACGTCGCGAAGAACGTATCCCCCCCGCGCTGGCCGATTTGTTGACTGCTTGTCGCCAAAACGAACGCCTGACCACACTCTCTTTGGAACGGTTGACGGCCGCGGAAACGACCGCTCTCGCCGCCGACCTGCTACACGAAACCCTGGACACAGAAACGGCCGACGCCCTCTACCGCCACAGCGAAGGCAACCCCCTTTTCATTGTGGAGACGGCGCGCGCCATGCAGGGAAACTGGCGACTGGTCGCCGCCGACCGGCCGCCGCTGCCGGACAAGGTACAGGCCATGCTGGAGAGCCGCCTGGCGCAGCTCTCTTCATCAGCGCGCGAAGTGACCAATCTGGCGGCGGCTGTTGGCCGTTCCTTTACCTTCGACGTGCTAGCCCAGGCCAGCGATTTGAACGAAGACCGGTTGGTAGCGGCGCTGGATGAATTGTGGCAGCGGCGCATTGTCACGCCCCAGGGGGAAAGTAGTTACGATTTCAGCCATGGTAAACTGCGCCAGGTGGTCTACGATGGTCTCAGCCCAGCACGCCGCCGCTGGCTGCACGGCCGTATCTGCGACGCCTTGCAGACACTTTACCACCACCGGCTGGATGAGGTGATTGGCGCGCTGGCTCACCACGCCGAACGCGCGGGGCGTCGCCCCGAAACGGCCCGCTATGCGCTGCAAGCGGGGCAGCTTGCCCTCAACCGCTTTGCCTATCACGAGGCAGTTGCGCACTTCAACCAGGCACTCACCGCATTGCCGGCGGCAGCAGCGGACGCTCTGTACGCTGTGCTCAGTGGGCGTGCGCAGGCATGGCACGCACTCCACGACCAGGCTGCGCTGCACGCCGACCTGACCCGGCTGCAACAACTTGCCGAGGAGCAGGCAAATGTGCAGTGGCAGGCGGAGGTGGCCTGGCGGCAGGCAGAGTTTGCCTGGCTGCAAGGAGAGCAGGCGGTGGCGCAGCAGTTGGCGGAAACGGGGTTAGCGCTGGCGCGGCAGGCGGATGATGGCGCGCGCGAAGCCGCTTTTATGGAGACATTGGCGCGTATTGCCCGTAACCAGGGAGATTACCGCCAGGCGCGTGAATGGGTAACGCAAGCGCATGAACGGTTTACGGCCGTTGGCGACCGTTTTGGGCAGGCGTCTACGCTGGACAAACTGGCAAACCTGACTTTTGAGGCGGGCGGCGCGGCGCAGGCGGCGGCCATGCATGCGGAAGCGGCGCGTATGTTCCGCCACTTACAAGCCACGCCCTATGAGTTCCGCGCCTTGAGCGGCCGCGCTCTGGCGCTCAAGGCCCTGGGTGATTATGAGGAGGCGCGCCAGACCCATCTGCAAATCCTATCCACTGCCGAGTCGTTAAATGACCGGCATAACCAATGGACGCAGCAGCTTTTGTTGGGGAACGTGGCCTATGAGTTGGGGGATTATGAAACGGCCGTTCACTGGTACACCACAGCCCTCGCCCTGGCACGCCAGCTTAACAATCCACGCGACCTGAGCATGACGCTGAATAACCTGGGCGAAGCGTACCGGGAGAAGGGAGAGTCGAAACTGGCGCTGCGCTATTATCAGGAAGGGCTTGTCATAAACCGCGAGAAGGGATACCAGCGCGGCGAGGCCAACTGCCTGAATGGGATGGGGTTGGCTTATCTGGATCAGCAGCAAACGACCGCCGCGCGTACTGCGCTGCTAGACGCCTGTGCCCTGTGGCAAACGTTGGGCGAACGGCTGAAGCTGACGGAAAGCCGCGCGGCGCTGGCGCTGGCAGTCCTGGCGGGGGGGCAGCTAGCCGAAGCGCAAAAACAAGTGGAGGCGGCGTTGAACGGGTTGGATCATGAGCAGGATCATCCCATGTGGCGGCGCTGGGTTTACCTGGCCGCGTATCGCGTGTGGCTGGCGGTGGGAGAGAAGGAAACGGCCGTCGCTTACCTTAAGCAGGCGGCCCAGGCTGTTGCCGACATAAGCGCCAGGCTGCCCCCAGAAGCCAATGCGTATTTCCGGCAGGCGCGTATCAACCAGGAAATTGCTGCTGCGCGTAAATTGTATTACACGTAGCGCAAAGCAAGGGAGACAACGGCCGTCCACGCCAGCACCTTAAACTCACCCGCCGCTAATGCCGTTTCCACCTCGGCGCGTGTCAGCAGCAGCAGGGTTTGCTCTTCCAGGTCATCGGCGTTAATGGCGGCGACAGGGTAGGCGCGGCGGGCGAGGAAGAAGTGGGCCGTGCCCGCGCCGCGATTGCCATCTACAGCATAGCTGCCCAGCGCCAGCCAGTCGGGCGCGGCATAGCCCGTTTCCTCGCGCAGTTCGCGCTGCGCGGTCGTTAACGGTTCTTCCCCCGGCTCCAGGTAGCCACCGACGGTGGCTAATGTCGTGCCAGGGACGCTGTACTTGGTCTGGCGAAAGAGGAGGAAACGGCCGTCTTCCGTCACCGCCACCACGTTAATATAATCCGGGGTCACCACCCAGGGCCAATCGGGGATCACCTGACCGGTGGGCAGTTCAACCGCGTGCTGTTCCACCGTCAGAAACTTGCTGTAGTTGAGAATCGTCTGGCGCGAAAGCGTTTTCCAGGGTTGCATCAGGCAATGGCTTCCTTATGTCAGTTCTGCCAGTAATTCTACCATCACGCGCAAGGTCGCCACGTCGAAGACGGTCATGTTCAGCGTGGTGATGGGGCTGTCCAGCCAGCGCTGCAACCGATCCTTCACCCGCGCCCGCGACCCAACCAGGGCCACTTCATCAATGAGTTCAGCGGGCACTTTGGACATGGCCCCGCCTTTATCGCCGCGCAGGTAGAGATCTTGAATCTCGTCGGCGGCCTGCTCGTAGCCGTAACGCCGCGCCAGGTCGTTGTAGAAATTTTTACCCTTCGCGCCCATGCCACCGACATAGAGAGCGAGAAACGGCCGTAACATATTATAAGCAATATCTAAATTATCATTAATCACCACCGACACCGTCGGCGCAATGTCGAAATTGTGATACCCCTTGCCGCCACCCGCTTTGGCAAAGCCCATTTCCACCTGATCTTTGTAAACCGCGTCGTATTTATCGGGCGAGAAGAAGATGGGCAGCCAGCCATCGGCGATTTCGGCCGTCAGTTCCACATTTTTAGGACCAATGGCCGCCAGGTAAATGGGAATGTCTGGCTGCGCGGAGAGGGTGCTTTTCAACGGCTTGCCCAGGCCGGTGGCGTCGTCGCCCTGGTAGGGAATCTGGTACAGCTTACCGTCGTAGGTCAGCGGCGCGGCGCGGGCAAAAATCTGGCGCACAATTTCGACGTATTCACGGGTACGGGTGAGCGGCCGGGCATAGCTCGCCCCATGCCACCCTTCCACCACCTGCGGCCCGGAAAGCCCCAACCCCAGCAGGAAGCGGGAACCGCTCAATTGATGCAGCGTCATGGCCGTCATGGCCGCATTGGCCGGGGTGCGCCCCGGCATTTGCATGATCGCCGTGCCCAGTTTGATGCGGCCGGTGAGCGCCCCCAGCCAGGCCAGCGGCGACACAGCGTCAGAGCCATACGCTTCGGCCGTCCACACCGCATACACGCCCAGACGATCTGCTTCTTGCACCAATTCCACCGGCAGTTCGATTTTTCGGCCGGCATAGCCTAACATTAAACCCAGTCGCATGTGAACCCCCTTCTTTACGATTGTTGATTTACGATTTACGATTGAGAGGGGTATCGTAAATCGGAAACCGGTAATCGTCAATCATCAATGCCAAATTTCCCTAGCAGCTTGTCGGAGAACCCCAAAAAGTCCGGCTTTTGGCTGGTTAGGTAGTAGCCTCTACACGAGATAGGTAGTCGCCTGACGATTAAAAGCCGGACTTTTCCGACACTAGCTTATGAGCATTTGCATCAATGTAGGCAGATTCCTGGTTTAATCCACAAATGCGTGTATGCTACAAGTAATATTTTGATACACCAGTCAGGAATGGTCGCCAGCCGACCATCCTGCTGGCGCTTAGTTTTGGAGAAAGTTTAAGTTGACGAAAAAAGTATACGTAGGAAATTTATCGTTTGATGCCACCGAGCAACAGGTCAATGACATGTTATCCGAGTTTGGCAAAATAGAATCCATCGCCATGATCAATGACCGGGATAGCGGACGCTTCCGTGGTTTTTGTTTTGTGGAAATGGAAGACTCGGCGGCTAACGCGGCTATTAATGCCTTAAACGGTAAAATGGTTGACGAGCGTGATTTGCGCGTCAATGAAGCCCGCCCGCGCGAAGAGCGCTCTGGTGGAGGTAATCGTGGCGGTGGCAATCGCAATGGCGGTAATCGTCGTGATAGTTATGGTGGCGGTGGTAACCGCTGGTAGAATTAAAACGTTTTGGTGAGTGCGGCAGCTGCTAAAGTCGCTGCTCAACAACATTATTAAACGGCCGTTTTCAGACACATCTGGTTCTGGAAACGGCTTTTTTTATGCCACAATCCAGATCGGTCAACCGTGCCACCAACCCGTCATCTTCCGATCCAGCAGCGCAGAGCAGGTTGTACCGTGATGGTGTTCCTGCCCATAGTTGCCATTGGTACAGCGCCTAATTGTGATAAAATACCACCCTATTTCAAGGTGGCGCGCCCGGCAAACTCCTAATGCCCTGATATACACGATGGGAAGAGGTCATGAATTTTTGTCAGCAAACGGCCGTTTTATTCATGCAAAATCTATGCATACTGCCTCCATTCTGGTTGGGCAGCATCGTTGGCCTGGCTTGCGCGGTGATTGGCGCGGCTGTCGAACATCAACGGGTGCGCGCCCGGCGCGGCCGTGAGGATGACGAAAACACCCTGCCCGGCTGCATGATCATGATGGTCGGCGCACTGGGATTTATGGGGGTCATTGCGCTGCTCATTTCCTTGTTTACCGGGGAGATGAGGCGGGCTGTTCTCTTAGGTTTAGGCATTGGGGCTGGCTTTATGTTAGGCTTCATGCTGTTGGCAGGGATGTGGCTGTTGTTAGCTCGCAAACAATAGGGGGATCTAAATGGCCGGAATCACAACATTAGCCGATGTGGAAACAATCGAACAGACGCCATTGGCTGCGCGCAATTTGCCGCCAACGACTTATGCCGCGCTGCAACAAGGAGCGGCGATTAATCCGGGTAAAACGGCGCTGATCTTTTTCTTGCAAGGGGCGACTTACCAGCAAGCGGTGTCCTTCACCTATCAGGAGTTGATGGCGCGGATTAATCAGACAGCCAATATGTTTCATGACCTGGGGATTGGGCCGCATGACGTCGTGTCTATGATCTTGCCCAATACTCCAGAAGCGTGGTTTACCATTTGGGGTGGTGAAGCGGCGGGAATTGTGAATCCCATTAACCCGCTGTTGGAAGCGGCGGTGATGGCCGACATTATGAATGCCGCCGAGACGAAGGTGTTGGTAACGCTGGCCCCTTTCCCGCAAACAAATGTATGGGAGAAAGTAGCCGGGATTTTAGATCAGGTACCGACGCTGCAAACGGTGTTGCAAGTAGACCTGGCAAATTATTTGGGCGGCGTGAAGAAATGGGCGGTGAAGCTGCTGCGGCTGCGGGACAAACAGCCCCGGGTGCGCCAGCCTGTTTATGATTTCACGCGGAAACTGGCGGCTTATCCAGCGGTAGAGTTGGTCAACGGCCGTACCATTCACCCCAACGACATCGCAGCTTATTTCCATACCGGCGGCACCACCGGCACGCCCAAACTGGCGCAGCACACCCATTATAATGAACTGTTTGACGCCTGGTCGGCGGCGAGAGGTATCGAAATCTCGCCAGAGACAGTTATGTTTTGTGGCCTGCCCCTCTTCCACGTGAATGGCGTCATCGTTACCGGCATGATCCCGTTTAGCCATGGCGCAACAGTCATCTTGGGCACACCCGCCGGCTATCGCGGCGCAGGCGTGCTGCCCAATTTTTGGAAAATTGTTGCGCATTATCGGGTTAACTTTTTTAGCGGCGTTCCCACCGTTTACAGCACTTTGCTCAATGTGCCAGCGGACGATCAAGACATCACTTCATTGCATTATGCCCTGTGCGGCGCCGCGCCCATGCCGGTTGAGGTTTTCCAGGCATTTGAGGCGCGGACGGGTGTGCGTATTTTAGAAGGGTATGGTCTCACCGAAGGAACCTGCGTCAGCTCGGTTAACCCAGGTGAAGGGGAACGGCGCATTGGCTCGATTGGGTTCCGCCTGCCGTATCAAGAGATGAAGGTGGTAGAACTAGACGCAGCGGGCAAGTATCTACGTGACTGCGACCCTGATGAAATTGGTATCGTCATCATTCGCGGGCCAAATGTGTTCGCCGGATATAAGGAAGAGCGGGACAACGCAGGCATTTGGGTGGATACCGGCGACGGCCGTGACTTGTGGCTCAATACGGGTGATCTGGGGCGGCAGGATCGAGATGGTTATTTCTGGTTAACCGGACGCAAAAAGGAGTTGATCATCCGTGGTGGACATAATATTGATCCACGATTGATCGAAGACCCGCTGCACGCGCATCCGGCGGTGGCGTTGGCGGCGGCCGTGGGGCGGCCGGATGCACATTTGGGTGAACTGCCGGTGGCCTACGTCTTGCTGGAACCAGGTAAAACGGTAACGGCGGAGGATTTGCTGCAATATGCACGCGAGCAGATTGGCGAACGGGCCGCCGTGCCGAAGCAGATCAAGATTGTCTCCGAACTGCCGCTGACAACAATTGGTAAGATTTTTAAGCCGCAGTTGGTGTGGCAGGAAATTGAAGCGGTTTATCAGCAGGCGGTGAGTGACGTGGCAGGGGTAACGGCCGTTACCGTCACCGTCGGACCACATAAAGTTCATGGTACGGCCGCGCAGATACAGGTGACGATAGCGGCCACTGCCGACGAAACGGCCGTGCTCGCTGCCGTGCAAGCTGTGTTGGGGCAATATACCACGCATTCCGACATCCACGTGAACCGGTGATGGACGCTGTGTGGTTGGATGGCCCGGCAGGTACACTGCTTTTAACCCTGCGCGCGCGCGCCGAAGAGACAATGCGTCCGGACGCCATTTTGCATGACGAGCTGGCAGCGCGCTGGTATGCGCAACTGAGTGCGCCGCCCGCTATCCAGGCCATGATGAGCGCCGCTTATTCTCCGGCGTTTCAACTGGGAACGGCCGTGCGCGCCCGCCTCTACGATGACATCACGGCTGCTTTTCTGGCACAACATCCACAGGCGCTTGTCGTCGAACTGGGCGCCGGTTTATCTACACGCTACCAACGCTTTGCCCGCCCCGGGTTGCAGTGGATTGAGTTGGACTTACCGTCGGCTGTTGCCTGCCGTTGTCAACTGGAGGTGGAAACGGCCGATCATCAATTCCTCGCCGCTTCAATGACCGATCCCACCTGGCCGACGGCGCTGCCCGCGATGGCGGCGACCAACATCTTGTTTCTGGCTGAAGGCGTCCTCTTCTTTCTCAGCCCAAGTGAAATTGTCGCCTTATTTAGCCTGCTAAAGCGCCACTTTGCCGGCGCCAGCATCGGCTTAGACGTCCTCACACATGCGTTCAGCCGCCACGCACAGGCCGCCTTTGCCACTGCCGGCGTCCCCTTGCAATGGTTGGTCGCCGACGCCCAGGACGTAGCCGAACTGGGCGTCGCCATATGCCAGCAGTGGACGGTAACGCATCTTCATTTGTCGCGCTGGCAGGCGTTGGGGTTCACGCCACAAAAGCTGCTGGCAAGCCAGGGAAACGTGGCGCTGGCCGGGCTGGTGAACGGGAATCGGTAGTCGGCGCTCCCGACGCCCAATTACCGACGGCTGACCGCCAGTACATAACGGCCGTTTCTCTTGCTTTGTTTCCCGGTGTGCATTATTATCAAAAGCAGTAGTTCACAAGGTAGTTCATAAATTCATTTGCAGCAGAAGAGGTCCTAGATGGCAGGCAACCGTACTCAGTACCAAGAGGCGCTCAGATTAGGCAAAGCTTACAACACACAAAAAGAGTGGAAAAAAGCGATTGGCGTTGTGCGCATTGCAATTCGGGAATTCCCTACCGAACCAGCCCCCTACGATGTGTTAGGCCACGCCTGTACAGGCTTAAAACAGTGGGACAAAGCGCTCGAATGTTATAAACTGGCGGCGCGTTATTCCAGGGGTGAGATTTCCTATCTAAATAAAGTAGCCGATATGCAAGAGCGCCTGGGGCAGCTTGACGAGGCGGGCCGCACATATATGGCCGCCGGTGAACTGCAACTGCGCCACGACAATTTGGATGGCGCAATTTCTAACTGGCAGCGCGCTGTGCGCCTGGAACCAGGGCTGCTCAGCGCGCACCGGCGGCTGGCCAGCGTTTTCCAACGGCGCAACAATACCAAAGCGGCCGTGCGCGAATACCTGGCAATTGCCCGTATTTTGGAAATGCGTGGCGAGAAGCAAAAGGCGCTGCAAATGTGCCGCGCCGCCATGCGTATTGACCCGGATAGCGAAGATATTTTGACGGCTATGGAGCTGATCCGGCACGGTGAAGAGGCGCTGCGCGAAGAGGAAGAAGTCATTGAAGAGGAAGTTGTTGCCACGCCAGAACCGGAAGAAGGTAGCCTGGCAGATACAATTCGACAGATGGCGGCCGTTTTTGAAGCAGAGCGTCAGCAAAGCCTAAAAGCAAAAGGGCCGACCGGGGACAAACTGCCGCTGGATGCCGCGCGCCGGTTGGCGCAAGAGCAGTTGGCCGAAGAAATTTTCCGTGACGAAGAGGATGAAGACCTGCTTTATGGCACAGGGGGCAGCGGCTTGAGTAAGTTGGAGCGCGACGCTCTGATTGGACAGGGTATTGATTTACAGTCTCGGGGGCAGTTGGGAGAAGCCATTGCCTGTTATGAAAAAGCGATCAATGGAGGACTACATATTACCGCGGCGCATTTTACATTAGGGTTGCTATATCTGGATACGGGTCGTTTGGATGATGCCCGACGCGCGCTGACGATGGCTGCCAGGGATGCAGCTTATCGTGAAGCTGTGGAGATGGCGCTCGCTTAGGAATGGCACTTCAATAAGTTGGTCAAGATTGGTTCAATCTTCGGAGATTGAACCAATCTAA
>JACSRF010000517.1 GCA_014879875.1 Anaerolinea sp. | reverse complement strand
TGCGCTGTGCTTCGAGCCGGATTTATCCGGCGTTGTTTTGTAGCCCGATGATTGATCATCGGGCGGATCGGCCAAACGCTCAACTCATTTGAAGCACACCCTCTGCCAGATCGCGTTACATTTACACATTAGAGATAATGATCACGGCCCCATTATAGCCCTCAAACAGTAATTGGTGAATAGACAATGTTTTTCGCATTCTCAACCTCCCACTACCTCAACATTGTGATTTTGAGGGATGAGGAGCAAGCATCCTCAGATGCGCTCTGAATGAAAATCTGTAGTCCGAACATCCTTGTTCGGACATCGAACAGGGATGTTCGATTTACAAAAGTCCGAACATCCTTGTTCGGACATCGAGCGCATTTTGTTTGTGCTGGTCGAGGCGGTACGGGGGAAGCGGGTGGATGCAGGGTGGGAAACGGCCGTGCAGCGCATTGATAGTGCGATAGTGTGATAGCCACACTACCGCACTACCGCACTATCACGGATAAAGCCGGTTCAACGTGCGCGGGAACGGGCTGGTCTGGCGGATGTGTTCCGTGCCGCAAATCCAGGCAACGGTGCGCTCCAGGCCCAGGCCAAAGCCACTGTGCGGCACGCTGCCATACTGGCGCAGGTCAACGTACCACTGGTAATGCTCTATTGGTAGTTCGTGCCGTTTGATGGCCGCGATCAGCAAATCAGGATCGCTCATGCGCTCGCTGCCGCCGATGATTTCACCGTACCCTTCGGGGGCTAACAGGTCCACGCTCTTGCACACTTCAGGACGGCCGGGCCACGGCTCCATGTAAAATGCCTTCACCTGGCTGGGATAGCCATAGACAAACACCGGCTTATCAAACTGCTTCGTCAGTTCCGTCTCATGCGGCGAGCCAAAATCGTCGCCCCACTCAATTGCCAGCAGCTCTTTTTGCTCCGGGTCTGTGGTCGCTGCGCGGATGGCGAGGATGCGTTCCACTGCTTCGTCGTAGCTGATGCGCGGGAAGGGTGGGGTGATCGCTTCCAGTTTGCTCAAGTCGCGCCCCAGGAATTCCAGTTCGTTGCGCCGTTTCGCCAGCGTCGTCTGCACCACGTAGCTGACAAACTCCTCCTCAAGCGCCATCAGGCCATCCAGGTCGCAAAAGGCGATCTCCGGCTCCACCATCCAGAACTCGGCCAGGTGGCGGCGTGTTTTTGACTTTTCGGCGCGGAAGGTGGGGCCGAAGCAGTACACTTTGCCGAAAGCCATGATGTTCGCCTCATTGTAAAGCTGCCCCGTTTGCGCCAGGTACGCTTTTTCCTCAAAGTAATCTACCTCAAAGAGGGTGCTGGTTCCTTCGGCGGCGCTGGGGGTGATGATGGGGGTGTCTATGTTCAGGAAGCCGTTGTTGTCGAAGAAGTCAATGATCGCTCGTTTGATGGTGGCGCGCACGCGCATGATCGCCCACTGTTGGCTGGAGCGCAGCCAGAGGTGGCGGTTATCCATGAGGAAATCAACGCCATGCTCTTTGGGGGTGATGGGGTAATCGGCCACGTTTTGCAGCACGTCTACGGCTTCAATGGCGATTTCGTAACCGCCGGGGATGCCGGGGGCGCGTTCGTTGCTGCGTACGACGCCGGTGACGATGAGCGAGGATTCTTGCCCCAGTCGTTTTAAGGTTTCAAACAGTTCTTCGCCGATGTCGGGAAGGAAGGCGACGCCCTGGGTCATGCCTGTGCCATCGCGCAGGCGGGCAAACAGCAGCTTGCCTTTGCGCGTGCTGGCGTAAAGCCACCCTTTGATCGTTACTTGCTGCCCAACGTAGTCGGCAATATGTTCAATGCGGATTTCAGTAGCCATGGGTTACTCCGTGTTTGATCGTCGGTTCTCGGTCGTCGGCCGTCAGAATATGGGCGACGACAAGGGGAAATTGTACCATCCAAGCCTGGAAACCCCAAAGAGACCTGGCATGTTTTGAAAACATGCCAGGTCTACGTTACCATAGCCTCATGTTAGCGGCAGCATTGAACCTGGCAGAACGAGATGAACTGGTCGCTTTTGTCGGCGGCGGCGGCAAGACGAGCCTGATGTTTGCCCTGGCGGCCGACCTGGGGCCGGGCGTGGTGGTGACGACGACGACGCGCATTTTTGCCGTGCAGATGAAGTTGGCCCCGGCCGTTTGCTTTCTAACCGCAGAGGATGCCGCGCGCGCGGCGACTTTTTTCGCGGCGCAGCCTGCGCCGCCTGTCGTTGGCGATCTCTCGCGGTTGGACGAGTTTCTGGCGCGGTTTGGTCTGTGCCTGGTGGTGGGGCAGGTGGAAGGGGAAAAGGCATTTGGGGCGCCGCCGGAACTGCCCGGCCAACTGCTGGCGCGCCCCACTGTGCGCCACGTGCTGGTGGAGGCTGACGGTTCGCGGATGCGCCCCATCAAAGCGCCGGCCGACCACGAACCGATGATCCCGCTGGAGACAACCCTGGTCGTGCCGGTGGTGGGCATTGACGCCCTGGACGCCCCGCTGGGCGAAGTGGCGCACCGGCCGGAACGGGTGGAGGCGTTGATCGGTGATCGGTATTCGGTAAGCGGTGATCGGTATTCGGTAAACGTTGAACAATCGTCAATCGTCAATCGTCAATCGTCAATCATCTTGACTCCAGCGATGGTGGCGGCGTTGTTGACGCATCCGCAGGGCGGGATGAAGGGCGCGCCGGAGGGGGCGCGGGTGATTCCGGTGATTAACAAGGTGGAAACGGCCGTCCAATTAACCGCCGCCCGCCAGATCGCCATGGCCGTGCTCTGCCATCCGCCATCCGCACTCCGCATTCCGCAAGTTCTGTTGACGGCCGTTAAAACCCCTTACCCCATCCGTGAAGTGCATCGCCGCGTCACGGCCGTCGTGCTGGCGGCGGGCGAATCGCGGCGCATGGGCGCGGACAACAAGCTGCTGCTGCCCTGGGGCGAGACGACGGTGCTGGGGCAGGTGTTGGCGGAAGTGGGGGAAACTGCCGTTCACGACACTACCGTCGTCACCGGCTATGACGCGGACGCAGTGGCGCAAATCGCGGTCGCGCGTGGCATGGCGGCCATCCACAACCCAGACTATGCGGCCGGCGAGATGTTGTCTTCGCTGCAAACGGCCGTGCGTCACCTGCCGCCATACGTCTCCGCTGTGTTGGTCGTATTGGCCGATCAGCCATTGGTGACGGCAGCGATGATGGAGCAACTGCTGGTCGCTTATTGGCAGATGCGGGGAGACCTGATTGCGCCAACGTACCAGGGGCAGCGCGGCAATCCGGTGTTGATCGGCCGTCGCTTCTTTGCTGAACTGCTCGCCTTGCCCCCCGGCGCTGCGCCGCGCCACCTGCTGCAACGCCACGCCAATGATCTGTGCCTCATCCCCATGCCGGATGACGCTGTGCTGCTGGATTTGGATGACCGGGAGGGGTATGAGCGGATGCGTGGAGCGTTGTGAATCGGGCCTGGGGCGTCGGCTTTCCGACTCACGACGCCCCACTCCCCACGCCCCACGTCATGCCCGCCGCCCGCAGCCTTTCTACCAGGCGCATCCCCATGCTGGCGGCCGGGGTGAGGACGCCGCCGCGCCGCGCGATTTTGTCGTCCAGCGCCAGGCAGAGGGCGGATTCGGCGACCATTTTCGCCGTTTCGCCATAACCAGGGTCACTGCTTCCGGCGACCTCCCCTTTGAGCAGCATGACCGGCTGCCCGTCATAGGCGGGGAGTTTGCCGATCAGTTTGATGCGGAAGTAGCCGTTATCGCGGGTTTCTTGAGACGGGCCTTCGCCGGGATTGGGCAGCGCCGTTTTTTGCAGCAGCGCGCGTGCGGGGCCAAAGCGCCCCATCCCCATCAATGCGCCCAGGCCGAAGCTGAAACCGTTAGCCGCCAGCCGCCCACCGACAAAACCGCGCGCAAACTGCATCGCTTCGCTGTACTGGAAGGTACGGCCGTAGCGATACCCCAACAGATAATTGCTGCGATGGACGATGCGCGTGTTGATGGCCGCCATGATAAAGGGCGCCGTCCAGCGCCCCAGGTCGGCGTCCCAACGGGCGCTGGTCTGGTCGGCGTTGCGGGCATCGCTGGGCGCGCCATCGGGAACGAGGGCGAACGGGTCGGCCAGGTGACGGCGCAGGGTGCGGTCTTTGGCGGCCGTTTCGAGCATATTGAGCATACTGGCAGCCGTGCCCCCACTAAAGCCGCCACGCATTCCGGTGATGAAGAACTTGATTTCGGGGAGGGAACGGCCGTATTTGCCCTTTGCATACTCCTGCATCATCAACACGCCCAGGTCGGATGGGATGGAGTCGAAGCCGCAGCAATGCACAATGCGCGCCCCGGTTTGCGCTGCCCGTTCGTGGTAATCGGCCACAGTTTCCCGTATCCAGGCCACTTCACCGGTCAGGTCGCAGTAATCAACGCCATTTTCCGCGCAAGCAGCCACCAACGGCGTCCCATAAAGCGCATAAGGGCCGACGGTAGAACAAACCACCTTTGTCTGCCGCACCAACGTATCCAATGAGACGCGGTCATGGCTGTCGGCTACCAGCAAGGGTAAATTGACGGCGGCCGAGTTGATGTGCGCCAACGCCAGCCGCACCGAATCTAGTTTTTTGGGGTCACGGCCGGCGATAGTCCAGCGCACCGTTTGCCCATCCACGCCATGCTGCCGTGTCAGGTACTCCGCCACCAGACGGCCGGTGAAGCCGGTCGCGCCCCAAACGACAATATCAAATCGCTTATTCATAGCTCTCACATCCTTTTTGGAAACTGTAGCCCAGGTTGCCAACCTGGGCTACAGTCTGGTTGCCGCACAATTCACACCCATTATACCCATCTACACGCCGGACATGATAGATGGTACTGAGGTACTAATTTTCACGCCAACTTCACGCATCCCTATGCTACAATCAAAATGAAATATGGAAATAAGTAACCGCAGCGTGCAGACCGGTGACAGTAGGTATTGGTATGAAAGAGTGAGGTAGAGTCGTGAACGAGAATGGGACCAAAGCAGTGACACTGCGGGAGCGGGAGCACAGTTTACACGAACGATTGGTGGAGCAAACACACCAGTTACAGTTGGCGCGAGAACGGTTGGCGGCCTATGAAACGGCTATCCAGATGACAATGTCGCAGTTGCAGGACGTGCGGCAGCAGCTTTACCTGATGTGGCAGCGCTCGCCATAGGATGCGGCAAGTGGTGTTTATGGTACGGGTATGGTAAACCGGCAGGCATTTGCCTGTCGGTTTTGCGTTTCTGGTACAATTAGCGCCCATGTCTACCCATACACAAACTGAGACGAGTTGGCCTGTGGAAATTGTGCGCAGCGAACGACGACGCAGGAGTGTCAGCGCCGAGCTGCAGAATGGTACGCTGGTTGTGCGCGCGCCGGCGACGATGAGCGACGCGGAATTGCAGTCGGTGATTGAGAAGTTACAGCAGCGCCTCCAGCGGCGGCTGCGCCCGATACCGCAATCAGATGAGGCGCTGGCACAGCAGGCGCAGGCGCTGAATGAGAAATATTTCGCCGGTAAGCTGCGCTGGCGTTCAATTCGCTATGTGACCAATCAGCAAAAGCGTTTTGGCAGTTGCACGCCGTCTCGCGGCACGATTCGTATCAGCCAGCGCGTGGCGAGTATGCCAGCCTGGGTACGTGATTATGTGCTGGTGCATGAATTGGCCCATTTGCAGGAAGCGAATCATGGGGCGCGTTTCTGGCAGTTGGTGAACCGCTATCCGCTGACGGAACGGGCGCGCGGTTATTTGATGGCGCTTGGGTTAGAAGAGATGGGCGAAGATGGATAGGCGGGCGTCGCGATCATCCTCGCCGACAACCGTTCACCGATTACGGATTACCGATTACCGATTACCGATTACGGATTACGGATTACGGATTACGGATTACAGATTACAGATTACCGTTCACCGACCCCCATCCCCCTCTTCTCCTCACTCACTCACTCGCAACTGGCGGTAGCCGCGATTCCAGTAGATGAGAGGGCATTCGTCGGGGCGGGGGACTTCACTGGCCTGGACGTGCCCGACGTAGATGGTATGTGTGCCGGTGGGGTAGCGGGCGTAGATGGTGCAGTCGAGCCAGGCGAGAGCGTCTTGGAGGATGGGTGCGCCGGTAACGGCCGTTGCCCAATCCCCTTGGGCAAAGCGATCCTCATCTTTCAACCAGGCAAACCGATTCGATAAGTCCATTTTATCGTGCGGCAAGATGTTGACGGCAAAAACCGTACCTTCCTGTTCCAGCATGTCATGACCGACGCCACGATTGTCAATGGCGACCATGATCAGCGGCGGTTCCGGGGAGAGGGAAGCAAATGCGGAGACTGTCAGACCATGCAGTCTGTCGTCATTTACGGTTTTGATGGTCACGATGGTGACGCCGGCCGGAAAGTGGCGCAGCGCATTACGGAACTGTTCAGAACTGATTGGCATATGGTTTATCTCCTGTACAAATGTAGGACAAACTGTCAGTTTGTCCGTGGGTGTGGCAAACCAAGAAACTGGCGTACAACGGGGGCGATGTCGGTCAGGGCATGGATGGCCGCCGCCAGATTGGCGTGATCCGGCCCGACGAGAATGGTGGGGACGGGGTTGGTGGTATGCTGACGATGCTCTTTTTCCTCAATGTTGCCGTGGTCGCTGGTGATGATTAATAGCCCATGCGCATCGTCCCAGGCATCCAGCAATCCGCCGATGGCTGTATCGAGCATTTCCAGATGGACGCGAGCGGCGGCCAATGTGCCGCGATGGCCGCTGCGGTCGCTGGGCCAATGTTCAAAGAAGCTGAACGGGTATTGCTGCGCTAAGGCGGCGATGCGCTGGCCGGCTTCCCACAAGGTGAGCAAGGGCATATCGGTATAGCCAAGCAGGTCGCGCCACGCCTGGTTGGTGAAGCCGGGGCTGACCGCACGGCCGTTGCGCAAATCATCCACCGTCATCAGGGGAAAGCCGGCGCTGGTGACGGCCAGGGGTACGGCCGAATAGAGGCGTTTGCCGTTGTTGATGCTGTCAAAGTAGGGCGGCGGGTAGGGGGTGAGCAGGGCGGCGCGGCCACCGGCGGCGGCCACGTCGTGGAAGAGGGTCCCCTGGTGGATGAGATTGGCGACGGCCGTGTTCGGCTTCGGCCCATAATGCTCGCCCACTACCTGCGGCGCGTTGCGCCCGGTGAGAATGGTGGCCTGACCGGTGGCGCTTTGCGGTTTGCCCGGCACGCCCAGGGTGGCGTCGGTGGGGACCAGGCTGGCGCGGGGGGTGGTGATGCGTCCGCGTTCGCGCGTGTACCAATTTTCGCCGAGCAGGGTGGTTAAATGGGGCAGAACGGCCGTGGCGAATGGGTTGCTATTCGGGTCGGCGCTGCCCAGGCCAACGCCATCCATGAAAAAAATGTGGACATAATGGGGCGACTCATTGTCTGACATATCGAGTCTGGTTGTTATGCCATTCATCGTTTGCCTTCTTTACCGGCAGTTTAATGGGTTTTAATGGTATCGTCAATCAAGGTCTGTTAAACTGCGTTGCATGTTTGACGAGAATGGAGATCGGGTTGTATTGATTAATGAGTCTGTGCAAATCCCGTTGGCGGAGCTGCAATTTCGCTTTTCGACGAGCAGCGGTCCCGGTGGGCAGCACGTAAACCGCTCGGCGACGCGGGTGACGTTGTTGTTTAACGTGCAGCTTTCGCCCAGTTTGCCGGAGGCGGCGCGCGCGCGCCTGTTGCAAAAATTGGCGGCGCGCCTGGATAAGGATGGGGTGCTGCACATTGACGTACAAGATTCGCGCAGTCAGCTGCAGAACCGGGAAACGGCCGTTCTCCGCTTCCGCACCATCCTCGCCAACGCCCTTAAAGTCCCCAAAAAACGCCGCCCCACCCAACCCAGCCGGACGGCCGTGGAAAAACGACTGCAAACGAAGAAGCAGCACGGCCGTAAGAAGCAGGAGCGGCGGGGGGAGTGGCCGTAATCGGTTATCGGTAATCCGTTATCGGTTATCGGATCACCGTTCACCGATTACCGATTACCGATTACCGTTCACCGATTACCGTTCACCGATTACCGTTCACCGATTACGGGTTCCCCGCTGCCGCCAGGTTTTCCGCGTCCTTCTGCCGCGCCAACGCTTTGCCCGCTTCCACATCCACTTTGGTCAGAATATACATGCCAACGATGAAGAAGATGACCAACGCCAACACGCCCGGCCGGCTGCTGCCAAAAATGGCGATGGCGAGGATGAATACAAATGGGCTGATGAAGGAAGCGAATTTTTCCATAATGCTGAAGAAGCCAAAAAATTCACCGCTCATGGTGTGCGGCGTCAGCGCCGCGTAGAGACTGCGGCTGAGCGCCTGGCTGCCCCCTTGCACCACGCCCACCATCCATGCCAGGAACCAGAATTCCACCACTGAATTGAGGAAAAAGCCCCAAATGGAGATGAGCATATAGGCGATGAGCGCCAGGAAGATGCTGCGCTTGGTGTCCAGGCTGTGCGCTAACCGGCTGAACAGGGTTGGCCCGGTTAAAAAGGCGAAGAGCAGGCCAATGGCTTCCACGGCTAAGAGTAGACCGATGATGCCGAGCAGGTTGCTGGTACGCAGCGGGGGGAGGACGTTAACGGCCGTTACCGACAGGCGCGTCCCACTGCTGGCGGCTGCTTTGTCGCCGGTGTTGACCAGGCTGAAAATGTGTTCCGCTTCGTCATCGGCCTGGAATTTTTGCCGCACGTCATAGCGAATGGTGGGGGTGTAGGCGTCAATCAATACGGGCTGGCCTTCGTCATCGCGCAAGGGCTGCCCATCTATGAGGACCGCCCAGATGCCATGATCTGGCCCGGTGCTGTAGGTGATTTCCAATGGCTGGCCGTTGTAGGCAAAATCGAGCTGCGCGCCGGGAGCGGTGATACTGGCGTAAGGGGCAGCCGTTTCGGCCGGATCGCACCAAAAGGCGTACCAGGCGCACCCTTCGCCGCGCATCTCCCCGGAGATAACGTCGGTCTGCCAGTCGCCGGCGAGCGTGAAGCCGTCGGCCGTGACGGGGTGTAGGCCTTGCCCAACGGCCGTTGCCGTCGCCATAAAATCGGGTGAAGGCGTGCCCGTCAACGTCTTGGGCAGCAAAACCGTGCTGCCGATGCCTGCCAGGGGCAGCGCGATGATATTAAACACCACAAAGGCCACGTACATCGTCTGCCGTTTATTGCTTTTGCTGGGCAAATTGCCAAACACCAGGCTGTACGGAATGCCGACAAACTGCACCAATAAAATCGCCAGCACCAGTTCCATCGTGCCAAAGCCCAATTCTGCCCCATAAATGACGGCCACAGAGATAATGATCCCGATGGCGTCGTTGTAAATGAGGAACCCAATCAGGTATTTGAACAAGTCCCGGTACAACACAATCTCCCTGAGCGTTGTTGCTAGTTGCGCGAAGCTGACGCGCAGCAGGCTTTCCCCTTCTTGCAGCTTTTTGCTGACTGTGTTTGGTTCCGGGACCTGGCGGAAAATGGGAATGGAAAAAACGGCCCACCAGATGGCGACGGTGAGAAATGACCAGCGCACGCCCCAATTGCCGGGCATCATGAAGATCATGGCGACGTTGACGGCCAGCAGCAGCCCACCGCCCAGGTAGCCCAAAGCGTACCCTTGTGTTGAGACGCGATCCTGGTCTTCCTCTTTGGCGACGTGCGGCAGCAGCGCATCGTAAAAAACGTTGGCCGCGCCAAAACCAATGCGCCCAATGATGAACAAAATGGAGGCCAGCATCCAATCCCCCGTATCTACCAGCACCAAAAACCCTGTGCCAATGATGCCGATGGTGACAAAGATGGACAGGAACTTTTTCTTGCTGCGCATGATGTCTGAGACCGTGCCCAAGATGGGAGATAACAGGGCGACGATAAAGACAGAAATGCTGATAGTGATGCTCCAATATTGGGTGGCGGTGGCCGCGCTGGGCAGGGTAGCGCCGGCGACAGAACTGTAATAGGCGGGTAAAACGGCCGCCATCACTGTCGTGACGAAAGCGGAGTTGGCCCAGTCGTACATAACCCAGGCGCGCACGCGGCGCTTGTACTCCTTGTCACTTGGGTCTTGCAACGGAACCGCAGCAGGTTGTGCAGTCATCTTTGTTACCTCCATGGGGGCTTAGGCGAATGGGCGAATTATGCCTGCTGCGATCTGTTTTGACAATCTTAGATTGGTTCAATCTTCAAGATTGAACCAATCTGGTTAATTAATTGCCAAAGCTCTGTGGCGCGTAGAATTGGTTGATGCAAGGATCGTAGTCGGCGCCGAGGATGAGACGGTAATTGTAGAGGAAGGTTTCATCACTGTTGATAATGATGTCCGCTGGCTGCATGTTGACGACCCAGCTAATGAGCCAATCGTAGGCGCCTTTGAGATTGGGGCCGTAGTAGGTGAGGGTGGTGGCGACGTTTTCCGTCGTTTCGGGTTGGCCGCCGCTGATGACGGGGACAAAGCCATACCAGCCCAGGTTATCGGCCGCCAGGCGCGCCATGTCATCGCTGCCGCTGGCATTGATGATCTCCACAGTGATCGGCGCGCGGCTGGCGCGGCTGAGGGACGGTGGGCGGAAGAGGCGGGCGAAGGTTTCCTCCATCATGCCGGAGCCTTCCCAGATGGGTAATTGGGTGGCCTGAGCGCCGCTTTCGCCGCTGGGGCTGCTCCAGGGAATGGTTTTGCCGGCCAGGTAGAGGTTTTGCACGCCATTTCTGCGAATGTCGGGGGCGAGGGTGGCTAATTGCAGCATACGGCCGATGTCCATGTCTGTTTCCACGTTGTCTTTGTAGGTGTTCCACAACGCGGGCGCCTGGGTGATCAGGCCGAAATCAACTCCTTTGTTGAGAATTGCGCGTAGTAACTGCTGCTGCCGCCGCCCCCGGTCGAAGTCGCTGGAGAGCAGACGGGAGCGGGCATACCACAGCGCCAGGTCGCCGTCCATGGCATAGATGCCCGGCTCCAGGGTGTAAACCTCCCAGTTGTCTGGGTCTTCCACGTCGAGTTCGGGCGATTTGAGCCGCCAATCGCGGAACTGGCAGCTGACGGCCATGTCCACACCGCCAATGACGTCTACGATGGTTTTGAAGCCTTCAAAGTCAACGCGGGCGTAGTAGTGGATGGGAATGCCGAAGTTGCGTTCGA
>JACSRF010000514.1 GCA_014879875.1 Anaerolinea sp. | reverse complement strand
TATTCACTACACTGGTAGAACCTTTTTTTGTTCCACTGCCAGAGGCAGTGGTTTAGGCGATTTAATCAACTTGAAGACACATGATGAAACAGATACGTGACATTTGTCAAGAGATACCCATGCCTTTCATCACTACTTTGTCCCACCAAACTTCGGCATAATTTGCACACAAACGTATGGTACACAATATGCTTGAGGTTTTCAACTTCTTGAGCAAGTACGTGTAAAGATTACCAAACAATCTGCCATATTCTACCTCCTCCTTTGATGACAACGGCCGAAACCAAGTTTCGGCCGTTGTTACTTGTCTAAAAGCATCATTTGGTTGTAAAGTTATGGGGCGAAGCACAGTTGTTTTGGTGTGTTTGCCCGGCAATAATGACATTTGTCACAGCTACCTGCGCCAGATGTCACTCCCCAATTGGGTAAATCACTCATACAATTTCGGACGGTAAAAATAGAGTCAGCGACAAACATAAGTCATGTAACGCGACTTGATCAAATCGCGCTGCAATGGCTTTTTGTTTGCATCAATTCAGTAGGAATGGAGATTTGTAAATGAAATATGTATATCTGTTCACAGAAGTAGAAGAAGCGGAAAAACACGCCGGAGATTGGGAAGGCGCGCGCGGTTTACTGGGCGGTAAAGGCGCCAACCTGGGCGAAATGACGCGCATCAGCTTGCCGGTCCCCCCTGGGTTCACCGTCACCACCGAAGCGTGCAACGCCTACCTGGCCGCCGGGATGCAGTTCCCCGCCAACATGTGGGAGCAAGAATTGGAAGCGATGCGCGCCATTGAAGCGCAAACCGGCAAAAAATTTGGCGACCCGCAAAACCCGCTGCTGGTTTCTTGCCGCTCCGGCGCCAAGTTTTCTATGCCCGGCATGATGGACACCGTGTTGAATATCGGCTTGAATGACGAAACGGCCGCTTCCATGGCCCAACTCACCGGTGACGAACGCTTCGTTTACGACGCTTATCGCCGCCTCGTCCACATGTTTGGCTCGGTGGTGCTGGACATTGACGATGAAGCCTTTGAACACCCCCTGGACAAACAAAAAGCGGCCAAAGGTTACAAAGTTGACACCGAAATGGGGGCCGACGATTGGAAAGACCTCACCGAAGCGTACAAAGCCGTCATCAAAACCCACATGGGCTTCGACTTCCCCCAAGACCCTTACGAACAACTCAAACTGGCGACCGAAGCCGTCTTCAAATCGTGGAACGGCAAACGCGCCATTGACTACCGCAACGCCGCCGGCATTCGCCACGACCTGGGAACCGGCGTCAACATCCAGACAATGGTCTTCGGCAACATGGGCGACACCTCCGGCACCGGCGTGGCCTTCACGCGCAACCCGGCCACCGGCGAAAACAAACTGTACGGTGATTACCTGATCAACGCCCAGGGTGAAGATGTGGTCGCCGGCATCCGCAACACCAGCAAGATCGAATTCATGGGCGCCGAACTGCCCGAAGCGTTCGCCGAATTCATGGAAGTGCAAGAGAAATTAGAGCAGCATTACCGTGAAATGCAGGATGTGGAATTCACCGTTGAACGCGGCAAACTGTGGATGCTGCAAACCCGCAGTGGGAAGCGTACCGCCAAAGCCGAAGTGAAAATCGCCGTAGACATGGCCGAAGAAGGGCTGATCAGCAAAACAGAGGCGATCAAGCGCGTCAAGCCAGAACAGGTGGACACACTGCTGCATCCCCAATTTATTCTGGAAGCGAAGCAAAAAGCGGTTGCCGAGGGCACGCGCTTTGCCACCGGCGTCAATGCTTCCCCCGGCGCGGCCGTTGGGCGCATCTACCTGGATGCGGACACAGCCGAAAAGATGGCGAAGGAACATGGACAAGATGTGATCATGGTACGGCCGTTCACCAAACCCGACGACGTGCATGGCATGTTAGCCGCCAAAGGCATCCTCACCAGTGAAGGCGGGGCCACGTCTCATGCGGCCGTCGTCGCCCGCCAATTCGGCATCCCCTGCGTCGTCGGCGCCTCCGAAGTACGCATTAATGCCGAAAAACGCCAGGTCACAGCCAACGGCATCACCCTCAACGAAGGCGACTACATCTCGGTAGATGGAACCACCGGCGAGGCGTTCCTCGGCCAGATTCCTTCCGTCGCCCCCTCCCTGGAAGAACAAACCGAACTGATGACCCTGCTCACCTGGGCCGACGAAATTTGCGCCACCGACGGCATCCGCAGCGTACCGGCCGGCTGGCCGACGCGCGGTCTGCAAGTGTGGGCCAACGCCGACTATCCCGAAGACGCCCGCCGCGCCCGCTCCTACGGCGCTCAGGGCATCGGCCTCTGCCGCACCGAGCATATGTTCTTCGAGACCGCCCGCCTGCCCATCGTGCAGCGCATGATCCTGGCCGACACGGTCGCAGAACGGCAAGCCGCCCTCGACGAACTGCTCCCGTTCCAACGCAGCGACTTCGACGGCCTGTTCGAGGCCATGACCGGCCTCCCCGTCATCATCCGCCTCATTGACCCACCGCTGCACGAGTTCATGCCCGATGAACACGCCCTGCTCGAAGAGGTCATCGCCAACCGCATCAACGGCGTCGTGGACACCGACAAAGAAGACCTGCTCAAAAGCATCCAGTCCATGCACGAAAGCAACCCAATGATGGGGCTGCGCGGCGTGCGCCTCAGCGTCATGATGCCCGAAATCGTCGGGATGCAAGTGCGCGCCATCTTTGAAGCGGCCGCCGACGTCAAACTGCGCGGTTTCGAGCCAAAACCGGAGGTCATGATCCCGCTCACCGGCCACGTCAACGAACTGCTCTTCATCCAACCCAAACTGGAAGAAATCGCCAAAGATGTGATGGATAGCAAAGGGGTACAGTTTGAGTACAAGTTTGGCACGATGATCGAAATCCCCCGCGCCGGGCTGACGGCCGACGAAATCGCCGGCACGGCCGAATTCTTCTCCTTTGGCACCAACGACCTGACCCAGTTCACCTTCGGCTACAGCCGCGACGACGCCGAACGCAACTTCCTCGTCAAATACGTCGAAGACGGCATTCTGCCCAAGAACCCATTCCAGACCATTGACCCGGATGGCGTCGGCCAGTTGATGGACATCTCCGTGAAGAAAGGGCGCGGCGCGCGCGTGGATTTGGAAGTCGGTATCTGCGGCGAGCATGGCGGCGACCCCGAATCCATCGCCCTCTGCCATGCGTTGGGCCTCAACTACGTGAGCTGCTCCCCCTTCCGCGTGCCGATTGCCCGGTTGGCGGCCGCCCACGCCGCGCTGAGTGGCAAGTGAGTCGGTAAGCGGTGAACGGTAAGCGGTAATTCGTCAATCCATTCCTACTATTCCCCCAAAGCCTTGGCCGCACGGTCAGGGCTTTGTCTTTTCTCCCCATTCATCCTTCATCCCTCATCCCTCATCCTTCGTCCTTCATCCTTCACCCCCCATCCCTGCTGTTTGACGCCCCCTGGTAGTTGTATTAGAATCCCATCATCAAGAGTTCAGGGGATCACTTATGACAACAACACGATTTGGGCGCTATGAAATCATTGACGAGCTAGGGCGCGGCGGGATGGCCGTCGTCTACCGCGCCCATGATCCCTACGTGAAGCGTGACGTCGCCATCAAGGTGCTGACCAGCCAGTTGACGGCCGATCCCAAGTTCCAACAACGTTTTGAATTTGAGGCGCAAACCATTGCGGCGCTGGAACATGCAGCCATTGTGCCCATTTACGATTTTGGGCAGCACGAAGGGCAATCCTTCATCGTCATGCGCTATATGTCCGGTGGTTCATTGGAAGAGCGGCTAGAAAACGGGCCGATGACGTTGAAAGAAATCGCCCCGGTCATTGATCGCGTCGCTACGGCGCTGGATGTCGCCCACGCCAAAGGGATCATTCACCGCGACATTAAGCCGGCCAATATCATGTTCAATGCCGAAGGGGACGCGCTGCTGTCTGATTTCGGCATTGCCAAGGATGCCCACGCCGCCGCCGGCCTCACTGCCGACGACTCGTTTATCGGCACAGTGGAGTACATGAGTCCCGAACAAATCCAGGGCGCGCCTAACGTGGACGGCCGTGCCGACATCTACGCCCTGGGCATCGTCCTCTTTCGGATGCTCACCGGCAAGCTCCCCTTCAAAAAACCCACCGTCATCAGCACCGTCCTCGCCCACCTCAACGAGCCAATCCCCAGCGTCCAAGAGGCGCTGCCTAATTCGCGCGTGCCCTGGGATGAAGTCTCGAACAAGGCGCTGGCAAAAAACCCTGACGGCCGTTACCAAAAAGCCGGCGACATGGCGAAAGATGTCTCCGCGCTGCTCTCTGGCAAATGGTACCTCTCCAAGCTAGACAGCCTGCTCGATTAAGCAAAGCCAAAAAATGCTTCCGGTGCATGCAAACGAACCCTTTTATGACAGGGTAACTCACAGTTACACCTGCGCGTTCAGGGAGAAAACGATGATTAAACAATTGAAGGTGATTGTCGAAAAACATCCAGATGGATACGTTGCCTATCCGTTGGGAATCGAAGGTGTTGTTGTGGGCGAAGGAGACACCTATGAGGAAGCGCTCGCTAACGTGAAATCTGCCATCCTTTTTCATATCGAGACATTTGGCCCAGAAACCTTGAGAACAGAAATGCCCATACTAGAGGCGTTTGTGGCCGAAGCCGACATACCTATAACCTTGCCTGCATAATGCCCAAATTCCCGGTTGATGCTCCTCTCTATAGGGTCTTGCGCACCTTTGAACAACTTGGCTTCACTCTCATGCGCGAAGGCAACCACATCGCCATGCTGCGCGAAAATCCAGACGGCAGCAAAACCCCTTTGACGCTTCCCAATCACCGTACCATCAAAGGGTCCACCTTACGCACAATTCTCACGCAAACTGGTATCTCGCGTGACGAATTCCTTGCGGCATATGGACAAAATTAATGGAGACTCCCCATGACTATCCCCCTGACCATTAACAACCAACAAATCACCCTCAACGCCCGCCCCACCGATTGCCTGCGCGACGCCCTGCGGCAGGCAGGCTGCTTCAGCGTGCGCTTTGGCAGCCATGACGGCGCGACGGGCGCAGCGGCCGTTCTCGTAGATGGCAAACTGGTCAACAGCGACACCCTGCTCGTCGGCCAGGTCGTCGGCAAACGCATTGAGACGGTAGAAGGGTTGACAACGGCCGTCGGCGACCTGCACCCCATCCAAAAAGCATTCATGGAAACGGGGGCTATTCAGTCCGGCTACTCCACCCCGGCGATGATCCTGGCGGCCAAGGCGCTGCTAGACGCCAACCCGAACCCCACCGAAGCCGACGCGCGCGACGCCCTCAGCGGCGTGCTCTGCCGCGAGACCGGCTACGTCAAACCGGTGGCAGCGATCTTACGCGCGGCAGCCTACCTGCGCGACGAAGACGTGCCCCCCTACGAAGGCCCCCCCATCATAGACGCCACCTACTTCGCCGCAATGCCCCCCGCCGACGATACCCCGGAATTTTCTGGCGGAGAATCGTCAATCGTCAATCGTCAATCGTCAATCCAGACCGAGGCAAAACCCCAGACCGACATCGAGTTGAAATCGGGCGTGCCGACAACGGCCGTCGTCGGCAAACCAGAAACCAAAGTAGACGCCATCAAACTGGCAAAAGGCAACCCTGCCTTCGTGGATGACCTGGACATGCGCGGGATGCTCTACGCCAAACTGCTCACCAGCCCGCACGCTCACGCCCGCATCCTGGACATAGACGACAGCGCAGCGACGGCCCTGCCCGGCGTGCGCGCCGTCATCCACTACAAAAACGTCGCGCGCGTCAAATACGCCTCCGGTGGACAAAGCTACCCCAACCCGCATCCACACGATCAGGTCAGCTTCGACAACAAAGTGCGTTACGTCGGCGACCGCGTCGCGGCCGTCGCCGCCGACACCTTAGCCATTGCCGCAGAAGCGATCAAGCTGATCAAAGTGGAATATGATGTGCTGTCGGCCGTCTTCGATGAAAACGAGGCCATCCAACCCGGCGCGCCCATCATCCACGATGAGCCGGACACGGCCGACATCCACGACGCCAGCCGCAACATCGTCCACCACATCAAAGCCCACCTGGGCGACGTAGAACAGGGATTCGCCGAGGCAGATTTCGTTTTTGAACGCAATTACTACGTCCATCAGGTGCAGCAAGCGCCCATCGAGCCGCACATCGCCATCTCCTGGTGGGACAGCGACGAGCGGCTGGTCATCCGCACCAGCACACAGGTTCCCTTCCACGTGCGCCGCATGGTCGCGCCGCTGTTGGGACTGCCCGCCCGCCAGATTCGCGTGATCAAACCGCGCATCGGCGGCGGTTTCGGCGTGAAGCAGGAAATGTTGATCGAGGACATTGTGGGGCATTTGACCATCAAAACCGGCCGTCCCGTGCGCCTGGAACTGACCCGCAGCGAAGAGTTCCGCAGCAGCCGCACGCGCCACCCGCAGTCCATCATCTGGAAAACGGGCGTCATGGCCGATGGCACATTGCGCAGTCAAAAATTCAGCGTCGTCGCCAACACCGGCGCGTATGGCACGCATGGCCTCACCGTGCAAACCGTCACCGGTCTGCGCGGGTTGAGCAGCTATAACTGCCCCAACCGACAGTTTGATTGCATCGTTGCCTATACGAACTTGCCCGTGCCCGGCGCGTATCGCGGTTATGGAGCGCCCCAGGCGCTCTTTGGTCTGGAAGTGCATATGGACGAAATCGCCCAGGAATTGGGCATGGACCCCATCGAATTCCGCCGCAAAAATTGGGTGCAGGCCGGCGATCCGCTCTCCATCGCCCCGCTGCTCGGCGAAGGGGAAAAGGAGACGGTGACGGAAGTGCCTTACATTGCCTCGTGCGGTTTGCATGAATGTTTTGAGCAGGGCATGAAAGCCATCGAATGGGAACGAAAGCAGCAGCCGAACTGGCATGAAGTGCCGGGCAAGCCCCATCTGCGGCGCGGCCTGGGCGCGGCGATGTGTATGCACGGCACGGCCATCCCCGGCCTGGACATGGGCGGCGCGTCCATCAAAATGAATGATGATGGCTCGTTTAACGTGCTGGTGGGGGCGACCGATTTAGGCACGGGGTCAGACACGGTGCTGGCGCAGATGGCCGCCGAGGTGTTGGGCGTGCCCCTGGCCGACATTCTGATGTATTCCAGCGATACGGACATGACGCCCTTCGACGTGGGGGCGTATGCCAGCAGCACGACGTATATTTCGGGAACGGCCGTTAAACGCGCCGCCGAACAGGTAGCCGACCAGATACGGGAGCGGGCGGCGTTGATGCTGGAACTGGATAGCTGGGAGGACATTCGCCTGGAGAATAAATTGGCAGTTGCGCCGGACGGCCGTAGCATCACCCTGGAAGCCATCGCCCTGCACAGCCTGCACCAGGCCGACCAACGGCAGATCATGGCGAATGCCAGCTACGTCAGCGCCGCCTCCCCGCCTCCCTTCGCCGGGCAGTTTGCCGAGGTGGAGGTGGACACGGAAACGGGGCAGGTGACGGTGACGAAACTGGTCATGGCCGTGGACGCCGGCGTGCCCATCAACCCCCTCACCGCCAGCGGACAGGTAGAGGGCGGCATGGTACAGGCGTTGGGCTACGGCCACTGCGAAGAGATGGCCTACGACGAGACAGGCGACCTGATCAACGACGAATTTGGCCCCTACAAAATCTACCGCGCCGACGAGATGCCCTGGCTGAAGGCGATCCTGGTGCAGACCAACGAGCCGACCGGACCCTTTGGCGCCAAAGCCATCGCCGAAATCCCCAAGGATGGCGTGGCTCCAGCTATCGCCAACGCCATTTTCGACGCGACCGGGGTGCGCATCCGGCGCATTCCGTTCACGCCGCAGCGCGTGTATGCGGCTTTGCGGACCACTTGACGTACAATGAACCAGCACAACAAATCACCTCAATTCGCAATTTGCATCAATACGCATGACCCTTTCTCTGTTTTCTCTCTGTGAATCTCTGTGTATTCTCCGTGTACTCTGCGTTTACACGGAGTTGCACGGAGGATACACAGAGTTACACGGAGATCAGGAGAAATTAAGCGTAAAAACTCCCCAATCTCTCTGTGAATCTCCGTGTCTCCTCTGTGTTCTCTGTGTAACTAATGACTCAGTGTAACTGTGTAACTTTATTCCAAATAATGTCTAATGAAAGCGAGGATTATTTATACCCGGCAGATATGTTTATTCTCATTGATTTACCGCACTCAGTGAACAAGCAGCTATTGCCTGTATTTCAGGCCATTTAACTATGGAAATAGGATTTGAACCATGAAACTACCTGAACAAGACGCGAAACTGTTTTTTGATTTGATGTGGTCATTGCAGTTCTACGTGAAGCAGCGTTTGCACCTGCTCCCGGAAGTGCAAACGGTTGCCGCCTACAGCGTCCTGGCGGGCGAAACGCGCCTGGAAGTACGCAATGCGCTGTGGGATAACCCGCAGTTCATTGCGGAATACGTACAGGCCAACCCCGACAAACTGCCCGCCGCACAACTGGACATTGTGGCCCAATGGCAGCATTTTGTGCGCGGCGACTTTTTCATTGAGCGCATGTTAAAAAAGCACGCCATTTTCATTCAGGGCGAAAAGGTGTACGGCGTGCTCGGCCTGTACGATGCGCTCGATGATATGTTCCACAAGCAGATGCTGCCAGTCTATGGCAAGACCGTTTTACTGCCATTCAAAGACGTCGTTGTCTATGACGGCCTGATCTCCACCTACTCCATCTTTTTTGGCGGTGGGATAAAGGGAAACTTGAAGGAACTTTACAACAAGGCAAAACAACGGGGAGAAATAATCGTTAGTTTTGCCGGGGGTACGCCGGTGCAGCTTCAAGACCAGTTTGACGTTGAATTGAAGGATTGGCAGCCGACCCTGGCCGCGTTGGCCGAGGGGGCGAAATCGCTGCGGGCGCAGACGGGGTCGCCGCCCAGTTGGGGGCCGGCGTTTAGTCTGTTGAAAGCGAGCATTGAGATGGCGCAAACGGCCGTGACCCACCCCGAAAACCAGGACGCCTTGTGGGACAGCTACAACAAAATCACCAAAGCCGTCAACCGGCTAGAAAAAGGCATTGACTATTCATAACGCCTTTCGGGATGTCTACAACGAATGAAAGAAACAAACGGATAACCTAATCGAGAAAACAAAGGACGCCAAGACCGCCACAACTGTTACAAAAATTCAACGTGATTTTGCATGTCTACGGCCGTCAGCATTTGGTAAATGAAATATAGACCGCGCACCGCATGGCCGATGGTTCTACCGGGTTGAACAAACACAATACCAGCATGTTCAATCCCTTGAGCGTGAAGAACCAAAAAATCGTCATCTTGAGTGATGATGACTCGTTGGCGCCGCGTAGCGAAAGCTAATTGGTCTTCATCAGACGCGCCTAATAAACCTGCCTGCCGCGTACTCCACACGTCAATACCGCGTCGCTGTAATCCTACGATAACAGCGGAAGGTATATGTTCATCCGCCTGGTAAGCGATATTGCTACTCATTAAACTTGAAAGCTAATTTTGAGGGGATTTTCTGTTTCATTTCAGCGATAAACGCCTGACTGATTTTTATGCTTTGGTCAATTTCTTGAGGATCGTTGAAATAATAAGCTAATGCGGCATAAATTTCTGCCAACGTTAGATCATACTCAGCAGCTATTTCATCGGCGTTTAACCCCATCCACTCATGCCAGATCACAATATTTTGTACAGATATGCGACGCCCCGCTATACGCGGCTTGCCGCCCATCACGTCTGGCGTTGTCTCAATATAACGGTCTAAGGTTTGCACGGCCATTGTTATCTTCCCATTTAATGGTAACTCAGGTAATGACTTTACTCTAGCATTGTCGCTTGTGAGTGTCAATCTTAACTATACTGTGAGGGGCAGCGCGGTCTGGAGACCGGCTGCAGCTACAGCGCCTGCGCGCAGGGGCGGGACTCCTGACCGGTCACCCGCATCAAGGCACGCATTCGGGCGAAGCCACGCAACTCACCACCCCATCGGCGCAGTCGTAATGCAGCGCCATGCCCAGGTAGGGAGATGGGTCGAGCGTGTTGTTGAATTCTAACTCGTTGACGTAACGGCCGTTGCCATCATCGCGCACAATGGAAAAGTGCAAATGCGTCCAAACCGTCCGCGCCGACGCGCCGTTATAATCCCCCGTGTACCCCAACAGCGTCCCCTGCGGCACAAACACCTCTTGCGTCCCCGGTGGAAACGCCTCCTCGATAAAATCATTCCCGGTGCGGTCAGCCATGTGTGTGTAATAGAGCCAGATTTGCCGCGTCGGGTCGAGCGGGTCTTGCGGCACGCGCTGAATCAGCGTGCTTTTCCAGCCAGCCTCGCGGCTGACGTAGCCATCATACGCGGCGTACACCGGCGTCACCCCCGGCTGCGCATTGCTGAAGATGTCAATGCCCTGATGCGGCCGGCTGGCGGAGTATGGCCCGCGCGGGTCGGCATAGAGCAACCCCACAAAACCGTCGGATGGCAAAATAAAGGGCGCGCCAGGGCAGGCTGCGCGCTGCGCCGTCACCAACGCCTCGCGTTCGCTCTCACTGCCCATCGCCCACTGCCAAAACGCCTGATTGCGCGGGTCATCCGCAGCGCGCAGGTAGCCCACCGCTTGCCATACCTGGTAAATCAGGTATAAAGCAGCCAGGGCAAATAAGAGCAGCCCGCTTACCGTCACAATACGCCACTGTGGACGCCACAACCAATGTGCCCATCGCTTAAATTTGTTCACGGACGACAATTATGCGGTAGTTGCGTTCATGCGCAACCCGCTCGACCTGGCGCAATGGCCTGACAGCCGATATTTTCGCCGAACGGCTTGTTTTTGCGCGGCAGCGCATCATCGCCGGGCGCAGGCTGTTTTCTCTGCCTGGTGGTCCTATAAAGTTTGCCCATGTTGGCGCAAGGTGTTGACAATTTTTGCTCTGGCAACAAGGCCAGCGTCAAGCGGGTTGCCCACCTATCATTCCATTCAGGCGACGCTGGCGCGAGGTAACTGTTCGCCCCCTGTCGGTTGAGCCTGTCGAAACCGATCCCCCTTCGACAAGACTTCGGCGTGAGCTCAGTCGAACGCTCAGGGGGCGGGGGTGAATGAT
>JACSRF010000233.1 GCA_014879875.1 Anaerolinea sp. | reverse complement strand
CTTGGCTCCTTTGCACCTTTGCGTTAAAACTTCTTGCTCGGTGTGCAAGCATTTGACTTGTAAGGTACTCCGCTCTTTTGGTAGTCACAAACCCTGCCAGAAATCAAGCACAGCGCGGTTGAACAGGTCTGGCTGGTCAATGGGCGTGGCGTGGCGGGAATGGGGAATGACCACCAGCCGCGCGCCCGGAATTTTGGCGGTGTAGGCGGCTTTGTCGGCGACGGGCGTGTAATCGTGGTCGGCCGTGATGATCAGCGTGGGGCAGCGGATTTCCCCCAGGCGCGCGGCCATGCTCCAGCCGTAGATGGCGTGCATAGATGCCAGGTACGCTTTTTTGTCATTTTGCAGCCAGCGTTGGGCGAGTATCTGGCGCAGTTCTGCCTGGTGCGGCTCCGGGAATAGGATGCCCCCCAGGTAGACGCCCATGCGTTTCATGCCCAGCAGGCGGATGATGACCTGCCGCCGCTGCCAGGCCAGCCGATCTTGCCAGGTTTGGGGCAGTAATTCCGGGTAGCTGTTGACAATGGTCAGGCTGCGCAGCAGGTCAGGCCGGTCTACGGCCATTTGGAAGGCGCTCATGCCGCCCATGGAAAGGCCGAGAACATGCGCCGGGGCAATGCCTATCGTTTCCATGAACGCGGCAATGTCGGCCATGAATTGGGGGATGCTGTAGGGGCCGGGCGGTTTGCTGGAACGGCCGTGTCCGCGTGTATCTACCGTCACTACCTGATAGGTTTGCGCGAAAATAGGGACCTGTAATTCCCAATCGTCGCTGCTAGACCCCAGCCCATGCAGCAGCAAAACCGGATCGCCGTTTCCCTGAATGTCATAGTAAAGGGTGATGTCACGAAGTTGCAGATAAGGCATGGTGTAATCCTTTGTCCCTGTGAACGGTTATGCTATGCTTAGATTATATGGAATTACAAGCGATAACAGGTCTACTTTACGTCATTGATGGGGAAGTGCAAGGTGAATCTGGCAGCGCGCCGGCAACGGCCGTTCCCGGCATCCTGGCCCAATTTGCGCCGGGCAAAGCGGCGCGGGGGCGTGAAAGGGACTTTCTTTTTATGCACCTGACGTTGACGGGGCAGTCACAGGAAACGGCCGTGCTCGCCCAAGATTTGCTCGACGCCATCAGCCACCGCTATTACCAGGCAGCCGGCAGCGTCACCGCCGCCCTGCGCCAGGCCATTGCCCAGGCCAACGATTTACTGCTGCGTCTAAACCTGAGCGGCGCTGGCCCGGTGCGCGAAGGGGCCATTACCTGCGCTGTGCTGCATAATGGGGAACTATTTGTGCTGCAAACGGGGGAATCGCTGGCGCTGTTGGGGCACAATTTTGGCATTGAGCGCCTGCCCGCACACGCGCCAGAACGGATCACGCCGTTAGGGCGCACGGCCGGGTTGGATATGCGTTATTACCATTATCGCGTGCAAACAGGCGATATGCTGTTGTTGGCCGATCCGCGCCTGACCCATTTACCCACGCACACGTTTGAGCGGGCATTGGTGGACACGGAAGTGGAAGTGGGATTGGCGGAGCTGATAGACATTGTTGGCAGTGATTCGGCGCGGCTGCTGCTGTTGGAATTTACCGACGAAGCGCCATCTGATTTACCGGAGGTGACTGTTAACGCTTCCCGCAATGCGCCGCCGCCGCTGCGGACGGCCGTCACGTCCCCCTCACCGCAGCCAATGCGCGAACAAACAACGCGCCCGGCGCTGCCGGTAGATGTGGAAACGACGGCACGCAAAGCAACATCTGAGGCGGCGTTGGGATTGTCGCGCTTCACCGGCTGGCTGGCAGACGTGATTGGACGACTGCGTTCTCCGGCCCCAGACGAACCTGAACCGGTCAGGTGGACCTGGCCTGCGCTTGTAGCCGTGATCATCCCCGTGATTATGGCGCTCGTTGTCAGCAGCGTCTATTTTCAGCGCGGCCGCGTGCAGCGCATGGCGCAAATTAAGCAGGAAATGGGGCAAAGCCTGGTGTTGGCGGAAGGCGCGGAGGATGGCGCGATGAGCCGGGCTTATTACCAGGCGATGTTGGCGCTGGCGGTGGAGGCGGATACGCTGCGCCCCAACGATGGCGAAGTGACGCGGCTGCGGCAGCAAGCCTATACGGCCCTGGATCGCCTGGATGGGGTGCTGCGTTTGCGGGCACGGCCGTTGTATACCTACGCAGAAGGGGTGCAGTTAACGGCCGTTACCCTGCAAAGTGGTTTTAATGGGGGTATTTACACGCTGGATAGCGTCAACAGCGCCGTTTATCGGCATGAAACGAGTGAAAACTACCTCAATTTATTGACGGCCGAGCCGGCTACGCTTACGTTTCCGCGGCAGGCTCTTGGCATACATTCAGTGGGGCGTATTGTAGATATTATGTGGCGACCGCGGGGCAGCGCCGTTAGCAGTGATGGCCTTGCGATGTTGGATGCCAGTGGAACGCCTAGTAGATCGCTGTTGACGTATCACCCCAATTTTACCAATATTCGCGTCGCGCCGCTCGGTTTATCGAGCGAATGGCAGCTGCCGGTGGCGATGACGACGTATAATGAGCGGCTCTATGTGTTGGACGCCGGAGCGCGCCAGATTTGGAAATATTACCCGGACGGTGATGGGTTTCTGGTGAATGACGAAGACCGCGTGGTTGCCTTTAGCCAAAACCCCAGCCTGGAAGCGGCCGTTGATCTTGATATTTACAGCGAGGATGCCAGTTTGTTGCTGCTGTATGGCGACGGCCGTTTGCGTTATTATGACACGCGCTCCAGCCGCATTCAATGGGACGAAGCC
The DNA here is from genome assembly GCA_014879875.1 of Anaerolinea sp. Lineage (GTDB taxonomy): Bacteria > Chloroflexota > Anaerolineae > Promineifilales > Promineifilaceae > JACSRF01. Next base: position 8,392 of record JACSRF010000233.1, on the reverse strand, counting down.
ACGCTGCTGCAAAATGGGCTGAACCTGCCCTTTGCCAGCCCGGTGGCCGCCAAACTGGTGGGGCGGGGGTTGAATACCTCTGTCTTTGTGGCCGATCCGGGGACGGGGCGCATTGTGGAAATTGGGCGCAGCGGGTTGGTAGTGGCCCAATACCGCGCCAACGATGAAAATGGGCAAGATTTATTCGGCCGGATCACCGATTTTGCGGTGGCGCAAACGCCGCTGCGCATTTTTGTGACGGCGGGCAATGTGTTATACGTCGCGGCGCTAGAGTAAGAGACCTGTCAGTTCTATACCCGTTACAAGTTGCAAGTTACAAGTTACTCTGACAAATGTAACCTGTAACCTGTAACCAAATGGCAGTATAAACAACTGGCTCTACAGGATTTCATGGGGTTCGGTGTGACATGTGACGAGTGATGCGTGTAGTCTCTCTGGTCACGCATCACTCGTCACGCATCACAGCCTGCCCTGAGCTTGTCGAAGGGGCCTGTTAACCCCCTGAGTTCCCAAAGAGCCAAACAACTATGTTACAAGTCGGTGACGCAGCCGGCCGAAGCAGACTGCACGGTTTTGATGTATTTGTGCAGTGCGCCGCGCGTGGCTTTGTAGGGGGGCATGGTCCAGGCGGCGCGGCGACGCGCCAGTTCCGCGTCCGGCACGGCCACTTCAAGGGTGCGGGCGATGGCGTTGATGGTGATGGTGTCCCCATTTTGCACCAGCGCCAGCGGTCCCCCTTCTTGCGCTTCCGGGCAAATGTGGCCGACGATGAAGCCGTGACTGCCGCCGGAGAAACGGCCGTCGGTCAACAGCGCCACCTCTTGCCCCAACCCCGCGCCCATGATCGCGCTTGTCGGCGTCAACATCTCCGGCATCCCGGGGCCGCCCTTTGGCCCTTCGTAACGGATGACAATGACGTCCCCCTTCTGAATTGCGCCCGCTTCCAACCCGGCCAGCATCGCCTCTTCCGAATCATACACCCGCGCCGGGCCGGAGAAGCGTTCCCCTTCCTTGCCCGTGATTTTAGCGACGGCGCCCTCTGGGGCCAGGTTGCCGCGTAAAATATGGATGTGGCCGGTTGGCTTGATCGGTTTGTCCAGGGGGTGAATGATTTCCTGCCCGGCGGCCAGATTGGGCACGCCGGCCAGGTTTGCGGCGACCGTTTTGCCGGTCACAGTCAGGCAGTCGCCGTGCAGGTAGCCATTTTCCAGCAAATATTTCATCAACGCCGGTACGCCACCCACCTGATGTAAATCTTCCATGACGAAACGGCCGCTGGGCTTCAAATCTGCCAGGAAAGGCACACGGTCGCTGATGGTTTGGAAATCATCGAGCGTGAGGGGGATGGCGGCCGTTTGGGCCATGGCGATCAGGTGCAGCACGGCATTGGTCGAACCGCCCAACGCCATCACGACAACCATCGCATTTTCAAATGCCTCCCGTGTCATGATGTCGCTCGGCTTGATGTCCCGCTCCAGCAGCAGGCGCATGGCTGCCCCGGCGCGCGCGCATTCGTCCAGTTTTTCTGGTGATTCGGCCGGGTAGGAGGCGCTGTAAGGGAGACTCATGCCCAGCGCCTCGATGGCTGCGGCCATGGTGTTGGCCGTGTACATGCCGCCACACGCGCCGGGGCCGGGGCAGGCATGGCGCACAATCTCCTGCCGTTCCTCGTCCGTAATTTTACCGGCGATGTATTCGCCATAGCTCTGGAAGGCGGACACTATGTCCAGCTTGTCGTACTTCACGGTGCAGCCGGCGCGAATCGTGCCGCCATAAATCATCATGGATGGCCGGTTCAGCCGCGACATTGCCATGATGCAGCCGGGCATATTTTTGTCGCAGCCGGGCAGGGCAATCAGGCCATCGTACCACTGCGCGGCCATCATCGTCTCGATGGAATCGGCGATGATCTCGCGGGATTGCAGCGAGTAGCTCATGCCATCCGTGCCCATGCTGATGCCATCGCTGACGCCGATGGTGTTGAAGCGCATCCCCACCAGACCGGACTCTGCGACGCCTGCTTTCACTCTGGCGGCCAGGTCGAGCAGGTGCATGTTGCAGGTGTTGCCGTCGTACCACATGCTGGCGATGCCTATCTGTGCCTTGCCCATGTCGGCCGCGCTCATGCCGGTACCGTAAAGCATGGCCTGGGATGCGCCTTGCGCTTTGGGTTGGGTGATGCGGGAACTGTATTTGTTTAGTTGTTGGTTCATGTTAACTCCTAACCTGGACAAACCAGAAAAGAATTTAATACAAAGACACAAAGATAGAAAGAGACAAAGAAAAAGAGAACCCTATGTGATCAACTTCAAAAGGGATGTTGAAAACCACTGGTTATACGCTTTCTTTAACTACCGCTCCAAAAACGCTAAGAAGCTCGCTTTTGCCGCGTCTAACTCGCGCAGTTTTGGCTTTATTTTGAGGTGAATGCCCAATCCCTCACAAAGTGGGGCCAGCAGCATTTGGGTGCGCGACGGCCGTACAAGAATAGACTTGGGGCGCAGTGAGCTTTGCGCCAGAATATGCACGATTTCCAGCGGAACACGCCCTAGCATATCTTCAAACGAAGGGTCGGCGCCCATGGTTTGCACGCCAAGAATTATCCCGCTTTGGCTGTCCACAAGCAGTAAATTGTAGGCAAAGAACGGCCTGTCTTCCTTCTTCTCTTGTATCCGCACCGGCATCATGAAGAAATCTATTTCCACATTGACGTTACGCTGCGGCAGGCTTTTGACAAACGTCAGGGCATTCAAATCCATCTGAATGTTAATGCCCTGCGGTTCCGGTGGCAGGATGTGCATCATCTGATCTTGCCAGACAATGTCGTCCCCTTGCATGGAAGGAACACGCACCAGATACGTGAATTCGTCCGGCGGTTCCAGCGTTTCGTCGTTTTCTGCCAGACGTTGTGCGATCACCAACATTTGCGTGAGCGCGTGAATTAAAAACCGCGCCTCGTCTTGCGTAAGATGCCAGGGAACAAATCCGGGGCGATAACTGCGAAATAACGGCCACGCCTGTCGGCCGCGAAACTTGAGTCCCACTGCTTTGATCACCGCGCGATCCTCTGGCGTCACCAGTTCTCGATCCTCAAAGGAAGCTTGCAAATGGGATATTTCCAAGATTTGCTCAGCGGGCGCCTGTTGTTCATGAACCGCCCAAAAGTGATACAAAGCGGTGATTCCCAGATAAACGGCGATAGACAGGTGTTCACCGAGACTACCCATGACGCTGATAAAGCCAATGTCGCTGGTTTGTGGATTTTGCACGCCGAAAACCATCTCTTCAGTCATGAATTCCCAGGGCGCTACTTGTTTGACCTGCTGCATCAGCGCATATAACTGCTGCCATTCTGCTGTTGTTGGTGGGTGTTCTTTCATTTTCTATCTTCCTGTCCTGAAAATGTAGCGTGATTTGGCAAATCGCGTTACAGGGTGTGCCGCAGCGCGTGCTGTCTCCTTAACGTTGCCGCACTGTTAACTCTGGGTATGGCGATGGTTGTGATAAGAAGCCAGTATCCTGCATTCGCACGTATTTGTCGAAAAAAGCGAGGACGTAGCGGTTTTGTAATGCCAGGCTGTACTTGTTGTTAATGCCGCCGGAGAGACCGAGCTGCGGCGACAGTGGCGAGAGCCGCACCAGATCGGTAAAGTCGTAATGACCGGTATTGGCTAAAGTCAATTCGTAAGTGGGTCCGGGCAGGGCGTCTAAAATGGCGTGGGCGCGCGCCTGGTTTTCCTCACCCAGCCAATGGGGTGTGCTGATGAAGAGGAAGGGTTGGGGCGGTGGCGTGGTCAAGATGCGCTCGTCAACAGGCAGCGCCCAGGCGTCTAGCCCTAACCCGGCGTCGCAGCGCGGGTCGTCCAGGCAAAATTGCAGCATCGCGCCGCCCCCGGTTGAGTGCCCAAACAAACCTAGCTGTTCCAGGTTGAGGCGGCCGGCGAAAATGCCGCTGGTCGTTTCGTCCCAGGCAGTCATGGTATCCAGCAAGAAGGCGATGTCGCCCGCCCACTGCTGCACCAGCCGCCGCCCATCCACGTAGTTGCTGCGACAATCGGTGAAGAGGCGGCAGGGGTCGTAGAAGATGACACGGCCGTCCGGGAACAGCGACAGCGCATTGGCATAAGTATGGTCAATGGCCGCCACGACGTAGCCATGGCTGGCGAGTTCGCGCGCCATGCCCGTGTTTTGTTGGCGAATGCCGCTGAGGCCATGCGCAAAGATGATGACCGGGAACGGGCCGGCGGCTGCGGGTGGGTCTTGCCAGATGTCCAGGTCGGCCAGGTTGATGTGAGTGAGCATGAGACTGGGCAGGTCAAATTGCGCGGCAATGACCGGGCCGGCGACGGGCAGGTCGGGCAGAAAGACCGCTTCCTTTTCGGTGCCGGTCAGCGCGGCCGGATACCAGAACTGCACCATAAACTCGCGCGGCGACCCTTCTTCGGGGGCGTAAATGTCGCTACGGCCGTTGTCAACCAGGTGCAGCGTCGTCGTCCCCACCGCGTAGGGGCCGGTTTGCGCCACCAGGCTGGGCACGGGCAGCAAAATGGGCAGGGCAAAGGCGATGGCGAGGATGACCAGGCCAAATAATGAAAGCAGGCGGGATCGGTGCGTGGTGGGTGGGGATTGGGTGTCTTTGGCCCAGATGCGCCACCCGTTTTGGGCCAGGTGGAGGAGGGCGACGAGGAGGGTAACGGCCGTTAACCCATATCCCGGAACCATTTGCCAGCGATCCCCTTCCAGCCCCAGGTGCAGCAGCGTGAACAGCAGCCCCAAAAACGGCAGCCAGAGCAGCCAACGGGGGCGGCGCAGCGGCAGCAGCGGCCAGGCGATCACCGGAACCAACGCAACCAACAGCAAAATCTCAAACAACCTCATCCTTCACCTCTCTTCCCTCTTCCTTCTTCCTTCTTCCTTCCCTCCCCGCCTTCACCATGCCATAGGCGCTGAGGAAAAAAGCGGCGCTGACCAGGGCGGCAATAATGCGAAAAGTGTCTTGCAGGCCGGCGATTTGCGCCGTAATGGGGGCCGCTGTCACGCCGCCGCTAACCGCGCCGCCGACGTGCGCCATCACGCGCCCGGCCCAAATGGTCCCCATGGTGGCAATGCCCACCGTTTGCCCCAAGTTGCGCGTCATTGCCAGCAGCCCGGACGTGACGCCCAACTGCGGCGGCGGGACAGACCCCATCACGGCGCTGTTATTGGGGGATTGGAAAATGCCCATGCCCGCGCCAAAGGGCAAAACAGCGAGCACATAAACCGGCAGGGAGGTAGCGAGCGTCAGGCGGCTCATTGCCAGATAGCCCGCTACCAAAACGGCCAGGCCGATGGTCGCAATGGGGCGCGTGCCATACCGGTCGGAAAGCGCGCCGGAAATGGGGGCGGTAATGCCCATCAGCACAGGCACGGCAGCGATGAGCAGCCCAACCTGGCGCGGGCCATAGCCCATCATGTTTTCCAGGTAAAAAGGCAGCAGCACAAACACCCCGGCTACGGCGATGAAGGTGAGCAGACCCGTCAGCAGATTGATGTTAAAAAGTTCGTTGCGAAACAGGTTGAGGTTGATCATCGGTTGGGTGACGCGCTGCTCGGTGATGATAAAACCAACCAGCAGCAGCGCGGCCATGCCCGACAGCAGCCAGATGCGCCGGTCGGCAAAGCCCCACTGCTGCCCCAGTGTCAGGGCTAACAGCAGCGCCAATAACCCGCCAAAGAGAACGGCCGCACCCGCGTAATCAAACCGTTGGGCGCGTACGGCCGTTGTGTGTGGCACATAGCGCAGCGTCATCAAGATGCCCAGGATGCCTATTGGTAAATTGACGAAAAATATCCAACGCCAGGAAAAGGCGTCCAGGATCAGGCCGCCCAGCGTGGGGCCGGCGACGACGCCTAACGAGACCAACCCGCCGGCTACGCCTAACGCTTTACCCCGTTCGGCCGGGGGGAATGCTTCGGTGACGATGGCGATGCCCAACGCCTGCGTCATGGCCGCGCCGATGGCTTGCAGCACGCGAAAGCCGATGAGCCAGTAGACGCCGGGGGCCAACCCGCAGAGCATAGAACTGAGCGTGAACAGGACGAAGCCAGACACGTACACCCGTTTTTTACCGATCATGTCACCGAGGCGGCCCATGCTGAGCAGGACGGTAGAGAGGGTGAGCAGATAGGCCAGGGGAATCCATTGCACGGTGGCGAAGTTGGTGTGCAGTTCACGTACCAGGGTGGGCAGGGCGACGTTGACGATGCTGCCGTCAATGGTGGCGAGGAAGATGCCCATGCCGACGGCCGTGAGGATGCGCCATTTGTGAGGGTGAGTGGTCATGGGGAGGGGGTAATCGGTAATCCGTAAGCCGTAAGCCGTAATCCGTAAATCGTAAATCGTAAATCGTAAATCGGTAATCGGCGATCAGGAATCGGTGGTTAGTACCAATTTGCCCATTACGTCCCCGTCTTGCAATTTTTGTAGGGCGGCGCGGCCTTCATGTAGGGGGTAGATGGCGTCTAAGATGGGGTGGAGACGGCCGTCGAACAGCAGCCCCATCACCTTCTCGTAGTCACGATGTGGCCCCATTGTGCTGCCGAGGATGCGTAAATGTTTGGCGAAGATGAGCCGATTATCGAACTCGAACCGGGGGCCGCTGGTGTTGCCGACGGTGAGCAGACGCCCTCCTTTTTTGAGCGCGCGCAGTGATGTAAAGAAGGTGGCCGCGCCAACATTGTCCACGACGACATCTACGCCTTGCCGGTTGGTGGCCTGAAAAATGGCCTTGCCCCAATCCGCCTCCGCGCGGTTGATGAGCACATCGGCGCCAAGCTGTTCTGCCTGCGCCAACTTGGCCGCATTGCTGCCGACGACGTAAATGGGGTCGGCGCCGGCCAGTTTGGCAATCTGAATGGCGGCCGTGTTGACGCCGCCACCCGCGCCAACAATCAGCGCCGACTCGCCCGCTTGCAGAGCGCCAACGGTGATCAATGAGTGCCAGGCGGTGACAAACACAAGGGAGGCCGCGGCGGCGTGGGTGAATGGGTAGTCGGCGGGCATTTTGACCAGGTTGCGGGCGGGAACGGCCGTGTACGCAGCCGCAAATCCATCCAGATGCTCGCCTAAAATGGCAAAGCGATCACACATATGCTCGTTGCCGGCCTGGCAGAAGAAGCAGCGGCCACAGCCAACGGTCGGGTTGACGGCCACGCGGTCGCCAACGGCCACGCTGCGGACATTGCTCCCCACTTGGGCGACAATGCCCGCGCCATCGCTGCCCATGACGTGGGGCAGTTTGAGCTTCAACCCCGGCCAACCCGCCAATACCCATAAATCAAGCCGGTTGAAAGCGGCCGCTTTCACCTCCAGCAGCACCTCGTCCGGCCCAATAACCGGCTCCGGCACATCCGCAACGCCAACCTGCTCCAGGCCCCCATGTGCATGAAAAACAAGCGCCTTCATCCTTCACCCCTACTCTTCGTCCCACACTTCATCGAGATTATCTTTGTAAAAATCGAGCGTGTCGGCGTAAGCCAGGATGCCTTCATCCTTTGTCGTTTGCAGCAGCACCGCTAACAGCAGGCGCACGGCCTCATCGGGGGCGTCATCGCTGTAATGCGCCAGGGCGAGGAACACGTGCGCGCTGTTGTCGTGGGGGAATTGTTCCACGGCGTCTTGCAGAATGGAGACAGCCTGGCCAAACTCGCCGATGGTGCGGTAGCTTATTCCCAGGCAAATCAGGCACTCTTGCAGTTCAGCCCCGGCCAGGCCCATTTCGATGGCCTCTTCGTAATAACTTATCGCTTCGTTGACATCGCCAAGTACGTCGTAGGCGCCGCCAACTTCAAATAGGACGGTAGGGTCTTCGGGATGGGTTTCGAGCAGGTCGAGCAAAATTTGTTGTGACTCGTCTAGTTTATCTGCCCGGCGCAGTTCGCGGGCGCGTTTGATGGTGGTATCTTTGTCCATAATTTTCTCCTCGTATAAAGTAGGGCGATTTTCCCAAATCGCCCGCCTGATTTAGGAAAATCGGGCTACGGTTTTCATTCATTTGTTGGTGCGCCGTGGCGCGTGCTGTCTCCTGCGTCAATGCCGCGCGATTTGTCAAAGCGCATGACAGATGCTTGCGCCTGGAATGATAGTCAGGGGGGCGTAAAATGGCAACTGCTTTTGCCTGTAAACGTAACCGTTCACCCCCCCGTAGGTTGAGCTTGTCGAAACCTGCCCCCTTCGACAAGACTTCGGCGTGAGCTCAGGCGAACGCTCAGGGGGCAGGGAGTGAATGATTTCGTTTTGCAACCAGAGTACAACCAATGGGGTAGGCAGCGGCCAACACAGCCAAACCTACACCTACAACACCTTGGCAACATCACCAGTTTCTACAATTCTTGCTTTTGGCATTAGAGGGGG
>JACSRF010000513.1 GCA_014879875.1 Anaerolinea sp. | reverse complement strand
GCTGGGCGAGCGGCTCGACGCATTCGGGCAACGGCAGCTTGGGCGCGGGCGCGCCTGAGGGCGCTGCGCCGGAAGCTGCTCAGGGCCAGTCGGCTCTGTGGCGTGGGCCGGCGGCGGTGCTCTACGACAACGGGCCGCAGGTGACGCATCCCGGCGGCGGCGCGGGCGGCGCCGATGCCAGCGCGGTGCAGACCGGGTTGGGCAACAGCACCTACGGCTTCGGCCATGCCGTCAGCAGCGGCTTCCGCGTCGCTGACGACTTCGAGGTAACCGGGAGTGGCTGGTTCATTGACGCCATCACCTTCTTCGCCTACCAGACCGGCTCGACAACGACCTCAACGTTCACCGGCGTCAACCTGCGCATCTGGGATGGTCCGCCCGGAGACCCGGCCAGCAACATCGTCTTCGGTGACACCACGACCAACCTGCTGGCGAGCAGCGGCTGGACAAACATGTACCGCGTCACGGACACGGACATCACCGGCAACACGCGACCGATCATGGCTAACGAAGCGACGGTGGGCGTCTTCTTGCCCGCGGGGACCTACTGGCTGGATTGGCAGAGCGATGGGTCGCTGGCCTCTGGCCCCTGGGCGCCGCCGGTCTCGATTTTGGGCGAGACGGGCAAACCGGGCGCCAATGCGGTGCAGTTCGACCCCGGAGCAGCCACGTGGGAGGACTTGATTGACACCGGCACGGCGCAAGCGCTGCAAGACCTGCCCTTCATCATTGAGGGGCAGACAGGGCCGTTCATCTGCCAGACGCCGACAGATATCCCGTGGCTGTCGCTGGACGTGACTTCTGGGACAAATGTTGGGGGCAGCAGCGCCGACGTGACTGTGACCTTCAACAGCGCCGGACTGGCGACGGGGGTGTACACGGGGACGTTGTGCGTCAACAGCAATGACCCGGTAACACCGCTGGTGACAGTGCCGGTGACGATGACGGTGGTAGACCCGGTGTATGGCGTGGTGATGTCGGCGGACATGGCGGCTGCGGGCGACGTGGGCACGATGGTCATGTACACCATCCAGGTGACGAACACGGGCAACACGACGGACACCTTCGACCTGGTGGCGATGGGCGGAACGTGGACGACGACGTTGGGCAGCAGCAGCGTGATGCTGGCGATGGGAGCGAGCGCGTCGGTGATGGTGCATGTCGCTGTACCGGCTGACGCCGCTGATGGCGCTAGTGACGTGGTGACGATCACGGCAACCTCGCAAAGCGACCCCGGCGCGAGCGATGCGCTGACGTTGACGACGACGGCCGTTGTCTCCATGCGCTATCTCTATTTGCCGATGATCATCAAGCCGTAAGGCGCATTGCACAAAAAAAAGCCCTGGCGTCCATCTGAACGCCAGGGCTTTTTTTCTTGTCAGGCAAGCGTGTTATAATGTCACCGGACTTTGGTACTGTGTTGACAGAAGGATTTGCTTTGGTTGCATTGAGCTTGTGGCAAATTGGATCGGGGTGGCGTTTTGATTTTCTTTCGGCGCTGGTGGGGCTGCTGTTAGGTGTGCTGCTGGTGTTGTTGGGGCAGCGCGCGTGGCCGGGCATGATGCGACAGTGGCGACGTGTGCGCGGACGTGTGCAGCAGCGGTTGGCGCAGGCGCGGGCAGGGGTGGAGGTGCGGTTGTTGGCGGAAACGGCCGTTTGCACCCAGCAGTACCACCTCGGCCACAAATGGGCAACTCTGGAACAGATTTTTGTGCCACCCCGCTTTTTGCAACCGTCTACAGAGATTGATCCACAAAACCCGCCTGATTGGGGAACCGGTCAGTTAGACATGATCTGGCCGGAATTGGCGGCGCGTGTGGCAACGACGCCCATTCCGGAAATGAGTTTGCCACAATTGCTGCGGTCGGGGCAGCGTGTGGTGGTGATGGCCGAGCCGGGCGCTGGCAAAACGACTTTATTGGCTTATGTGGCTTATCTGTGTGCGTGCGCCACAGCGGATGGCGCGTATGCTTTTTTGAACGGGCGGACGCCGGTTTTGGTACACATAGCTGAACTGCACCTGGTTGACACAACGGCCGATCCCCTGACCCCACTCGCGCTGGTTTTGCAGCAGCGACACGCCACGCTGCATCATGCGAATGTTCATGAATTACTGCGGCGGAAAACACGGTCGGGTAAGCTGCTGCTGCTTTTGGATGGGTGGGATGATTTAGCTCCGGATCAACGAGAAGTGGTTTTGACCTGGCTGCAGCGGCTGCTTCAAGCTTATGCGGGGATACGGGTCATGGCGGCCGCGGCCCTCATTGACTATGGGCCACTGTTATCGTTGGGCTTTACCTGGACAGTTTTACGACCCTGGCGGCTGCGCGAAGTGGAAGCCTTTGCGGCGCAATGGGCGCAGGCGCTTTCTAACAATCCGCTGCCTGTTAACCGTTACTGGCTGCCAGGTTATCGGCCGCTTGACGTAACGCAGCGTTTTTGGATGGTGGCGTTGGCAAAACGGGCCAGCGCGGCGGCCGAACCGCGCCGGCAGTATGAATTGATGGCGTTAAGTTTGCCCTCCTTTTTGCCATCGGGGATGCCAACGCCTGCGCAAAAAGTCGTCAAACTTTTGTGGCAGCAATTGGCTTATACGCAGAAAGCGCAGCAGCGATTGAGTTTGGCGGAAGCGGATGTGCAGTTGGCAGCGGAGACTATTCTGGCGGCGGCTGGTGATGCAGCTATCGGAGTGACGCAGCAGGATTTGTTGGCGTCTTTGTCGCCGTCGCCGTTGTTTGTGCAAGACGCAGACGGCCGTTTTCGTTTCCTTAGCGGTGTCTGGCGTGATTTTCTGGCGGCGCAGCATATGGTAGCGCATGAATTAGCCGCCGAAGCCAGGGCGCATGTGCGCGATTTGTACTGGAGTGGCGTGCTTCGTTTTTATGTCGCCCAGGCCGGCGTCGGCGAATTGGCGCAACCCTTGTTACAGACTCAAGTGACTAACCTGATGCGCGACGGGTTGTTTTTGGTGGCGTCCTGGATGCCTGAAGCGCCGGATGATGGGGAATGGCGTCGCCGTACCTTGATCTTGTTAGGGCAATTGACGCGCCAACCTACGTTCACGCGCCTGCTGCGCCAACGGGCGGCGGCGGCATTGGCGTTAACGGATGAAGAAGGTACGATGACCTTTGTGAAGCAGTTGTTGGAACGGTCAGATCCTTTTTTGCGGCGTGCCGGCGTGATGGCTTTGTCTTACCTCGGTTTGCGGAAACCGGGTGAGGTGGTGGAGCTGCTGGAAACTTTTTTGCAAGATGGCGATGCGCTGGTGCGGCAAACGGCCGTTGCCGCTCTGGCCTGGTTGGCGACGCCGCTGGCTGAAAACCTGTTGCTGATGGGGCTTATTCAGGGAGACGAGGGCATGAGCCGGGTGACGGCCGTGTCGTTGGCTTTGAATGGTCGGGAAGGGGTGGAAATTTTGCGGGAAGCATTGGAAGATGAATCTGCGCAGGTACGCCGCGCGGCGATTGTGGGGTTAACGCTGCTGGATGAACCCTGGGTAGAAAAAGCATTTGCCCAAATCGAGCGAGGCGATAGGGATTGGGACACGCGCGCGGCGGCAACGGAGGCGATTAACCAGATACGCAGCCGCGATAAGGGATCTGCCTGGCGGCCGCTGCCGTTAAAGCAGCAGCGCTGGCTGGTTGCGTATGCGGCTCAGGAAAATCGGGTGGTTCCCGATGGGGCGGCGGCGCAGCCTTTCCTGGTACAAATTTTGACAGAATCTTCGCAGTCCACACTGCGGGCGGCGGCCGCTTTGTTGCTGGGACAGTTCCCTGTGGTTGAGTCTCTGCCGGCGCTGGAAACGGCCGTGCGCGACAGCGATCCGCAGGTACAGGAAGCTGCTTTTACCACGTTTTGCCTGATCCATCGGGCTTTTGCCTCGTGACGATAGAAATAGAACATGAAACCATTGATTGGCACGGACTTGAAACGCTTTCTGCGCGATTTTAAGCGGCAAAATCGGCCGCAGTTTGATCTCGTTGCCTTGTTGCAGAGTATTGAGTACCCGGCGAACGTTGGCTCTGTTTTTCGGGCGGCCGATGGCGCTGGCGTTACTGAGTTGGTATTGACCGGCATTACGCCTACGCCGCCCCATCCGACCATTGACAAAGTGGGGCGTTTTAAGAGCTTGCGCGTGCCATGGCGGTATGAGCAGGACCCGCTGGTGGCTATTGCGGAGTTGAAGCGCAAGGGGTATCAGGTGGTGGCGGTGGAATTGGCGGATACGGCCGTCCCATACTACGAATATGATTACCCTGCCAAAACGTGCCTGGTTGTTGGTCATGAAGATCATGGGGTGACGAAAGCGACGTTGGCGGCTTGTGATGCGGCCGTTTTTCTGCCGATGTATGGCAAAGGACAATCGCTCAACGTTCACGTTGCCCTCAGCATTGTTCTCTATCACATCTTACACCGGTGAGCTAAATTATGGGGTTGGCGTGGATTGGTCGGGGGAAACGGCCGTTCCCCCCCCGCCGGCCTCGTCAACAGCTTCGGTTTCGGCCGCGGCGGCGGCTTCGGCGGCCGCCGCTTCGCGTGCTATTTGTTCGCGTTCGGCGCGGATATTTGGGTCTTCCAGGTTGGGGGTATCGAAATTGAAGTAGTTGTAGGTGGCGCGGGTGATTTCACGCAAAAGTGGGAAGCCAATTTCATGTGACAACCAACTGCTGTTGGGGTCGGTGACGTATTCGACAATCACAAAATCACCGCCAGGTGAAAATACAACGCCGGCGTCTCCCTGCGTCACAAAATCCCAACCATGTTTATGTGACACACGCACACTCTCTGGCACGCCGAAACGAATCAGGTTGCCTTCTTCGTTTTGCACCATCAAATCGAGAATAGCCTGGCACTCATTTGGGGTTAGTTCGCCCGGATAAATAGCCAGCAATGCGCCTTTGCCCTGGGCGCAATAATAGATCATGGCAAGGAGTGTGCCGATCTCTTCGGCCGTCGTCTGCATGGCCGGGTCTGGGCGGGTGATGAGGTTTGGGTCTGTGTTGGCCGGCGTGATGTAGGTACTGGGTCGGCTGGCGACGGGAGTGGCGTCGTAAGGGACAGCCATGAAGGTGTTTTCTAGCCCTAACCGGCGCAGAGATTCGGTCAGCTTAGTCGCCCCTTCGTAAGTATTGTCCGCGCCGGCAATCACGTGCAGTAGTAAATTTGCGCCATAGTTGCTAGAGAGGACGGCCGTATCATACAACAATCCTTGCACGTACTCGTTTGGCGGTGCATCTAACACCCGGTATGTTTCCAGAAAAATGGCGATTTTCAAAATACTAAGGCCAGAAATTGCCACATCCCCATTGATACTCACCTCTTCGCCTGTCCCCAGGTCCATGATAAACACACTGCCGATGCCGCTAAACGCCCCAAGCTGGTCGGTGATGTTTTGCCCCAGCAGCTGCATATCAAATGAGGAGGCTGCCTGGTCCACGACAACCAGGTTTACCTCACGCTGCTGCGGGCGGTAGAGTGCCGTTTCTACGTCGGCCATGCTGGCGTCAATGTCGGCTACATAGCCTGCCTCGCCATATTGAAAGGTGGCCGAGCCTGCCAGTAGCTGTGGTCCTTTTGCCGGTTTGTCCAGGAATGAGGCGATCAGTTGCAGCCGCGCCAGCAGCAAATCCCGGTCATGCGTCGCTTGTAAAGGAATCTGCACCGGGTCTAAGGATTGCTTGAGCGCAAACTCAAGAAAGCTACGCCAGGTCTCTTGCTGATCACGCTGCGCTTGCGCTGCTTGAATCATGGCCGGCGCATCAAGTGCGAACCCGATTTCTTGCGGATCGAGTTCCACCTGATCCTGGCGATAATAAATGGTAATGGGCGCCATGTAATGCTGCATAAGGACGTCGGTTGCCTGGGGCACAGACATGCCCCCTACCTGAAGGCCAGCAATGGTCGTCTTGGGAGGCAGCAATTGTTGGGCGCGGCTGTAGAGGAACATTTCGTAAGCCAGATAGCTTCCACCCATGATTAAAATGGTGATGGTGAGATATTTTTGTAATGCTCTGAGCATGGGTTATTGATACCGGTATTGGTTTGTATCGTGTTTACGATTGACAATTTTGGACTTACGATTAGTTAAGGCGTGAGTTGTTGAAAAAGGGATTGTCAAAGTTAAAAAAATTGTAGGTTGCCAGCGAAATATCTGCCAGTAATGGCGAACTGATGACCCATTCTAACCAATCTGGCTTGTAGAGGAATTCGACGAGCACGTAATCACCGGCGGGGGAAAAGATGATGCCGGCGTCCCCATGCGTGTCGCTGATCCAGCCATGACGGTGGGCAACGGCCGTATCCGGGGGCACGCCTGCTTCCAACAAACTGGCCGTTTTGTTCTGCAGCATGTATTCAAGGATGCTCTGGCATTCGGCCGGCGTTACCAGGTCGGGGTAAATGGCGAGCAGCACGCCTCCTTGCCCTTTGGCGCAGTAATAAATAGCGGCCAGCAGCAAGCCCATATCTTCGGCGGTTGTCTGCATATAGGGGTCTGGTCGGGTGAGCACATTTTCGGCAGAATTTGCAGGTGTAGCTGGGGTACGCAACCCAGAGACAGTTCCAGAATCGTAAGGGGCAATGATGAACGTGTTCTGTAAACCTAATTGCTGCAACGATTCGGAAACCAATTGTGCTCCCAGAAAGGGATCTTCTTGCCCAACGATGACGTTTAGAAGTTCATTGGCGCTGACGTGATCTGGACGCATCACCAGGGTATCGGAAATAAGCTGCCGCTGCCGCAGGGTCGGCGCCCGGTCGAGCATTTCATACGTTTTTAAGACAATGGGCACTTTCATCAGGTCCATGCCAGACATAGGCACGCTGGCATTGATGGCGATTTCTTCACCTGTTTGCAAATCGAGGATGAAAATGCTGGCAATACCGCCTGTTTGCTGCTCAAACTCTTGCAGATGGTTGGTCAGGAGACGGGCGAGAAGGTTGATGCTCGGCCGTTCTGGTAAGACGGGTTCTACGACCAGACGCGCCTCACGGTTACTGGGGCGGTACAGCGCCGCTTCAATGTCGGCAAAGCTGGCCTCCTTATTAATGGTTGTGCCCGACACGCCATATTGAAAGCTTAAGGAGTCAGGTATAGGCTGTGGTGGTTGCGGCGGTTGGTCTACAATGACCGAAATGCGGTCTAATACATCGGCCAATGCCTCGCGGTTATGGGTCGCGCTGAGGGGAACAGGTTGGACTTCAACCGGCCGTCCCCACAGGAACCCCCAAAACCCGGCCCAAAAATCTTGTTGGCTGCGCTGATAATCTGCCTCATTGAGCATCACGTTAAGATCGAGGGTGAACTCAGCCTCTGTTGGGCTTACTTCAAATGAGTTTTCTTGATGGTACAGGCCGATGGGCGCATTGATATAACGGTTGGTAATGACTTCGCTCGCTTCTTCTGGGGTCATGCCGCCAACATCAACGGCCGCAATTGTCAGGCCGGTCGGAAAATAAGAGCGTGAACCGGCATATTGGTATAGTTTAACAATCAAGAAGATGGCCGCAGCGACCATCAGTGATACGGTCAGCCATTGTCCCAGGCCAGGGGTTGTATTTCTTCTCATAGTTTCTGGTTGTTTTGTTGGGAAACGGCCGTTTCGATGGCCGCCCGCATAAACGGAAATAATTCCGGTAAATTGTCTATGGCAAACCAATCCGCTTCAATAATTTCTGGGCTAAGGCTCATGTTACCGGGATGTAACCGGACGGCAAAGGCGATGGTGATATGCCAGGGGTGCGGATCGCGGGAGATGTGCAGCGCCGGGCCGATATCGGCCGTTAAGCCGGTTTCTTCACGCAATTCACGCAGCGCGCCGGTCATCGGGTCTTCACCACGGTTCAGCCAGCCCCCCGGTAATCCCCAGGGTACGTGTGGATGAAACACGTGGCGCAGCAGCAATACTCGTTGTTGATCGTCCAGGGCAACGGCCGTTACGCCAATTCGATGCCGCGACACAACCAGGTGAATTGCCAGGCGCATCAACCCATGAAAGAGAGGGATGCGCACCAGGCGCGCCATTCGCTGTTTCCAAAACAGAGGTTTCGTCATTATCAAAAACGCCAGACTTGTTTTGTCTGGCAGACTCTATCACTAGCATACAGCAGCAGTCAGTATAGCAAAAACGACCCTGGAGGCTAGATTCACCGGCAGCGCCGACATATTACTCTGGTAGATGAGGAACGGCCGTTCAGCCGGCTCTCATAATACCTTCGCAACTTCCACCCCATTAACCCGTATAGTCCCTTGAAAGTAACCGTTCACCTCCCCATCGGTTAAGCTTGTCGAAACCGGCGGGGGTGAATGATTACGTAGAAAAATAGACGGAGGTCATCAACATGTCTGAAGGAAGATTAACACGAAGCGATACAGACAAAATTATAGCGGGTGTTTGCGGTGGATTGGCTGCATATCTCAACATTGACGCCGTTCTTGTCCGTCTGGCCTTTGTAGTTCTCCTCTTTGCCAGCGGTATCGGGTTTCCCATCTACGTCATCTTGTGGGTTATCATGCCACAAGTGGACACAGCGAACCAGCCAAACTCTGAAATCATTCAGAAAAATATCCAGGAAATGGGTAATACCGTCGCCGGCAGCATGAACCGGGTCGGCCGGCCAGGAACCGTTGGCGCCATCTTTATCCTGCTCGGTATCTATTTCTTACTCAATCAACTGGGCTGGCTCCACTGGATTCATGGGGGCATCTTTTGGCCGTTGATCATCATTGGCCTGGGCGCTTATTTACTCATTCGCCGCAGCCAGTGAATAACCAGGCCTGCGAGATATTATCCGTACTAAACCGTGATAATGTCTCGCAGGTTCTTAACGTCGCCGTAATGCGCGCAGCGAAGGGCGTGTTACTGTCGTAGACGTATTATCTATCGTTTCTGCTTCATGATCCGTCTCTTCTACCGGTTTACGCGCCGGTAAAGAAACCGTAAAGGTCGCGCCTTCGCCGACAACACTCTCTACTTGAATCCATCCCCCGTGCGCCGTAGCAATCCATTTGGCAATCGCCAACCCCAATCCGGACCCACCCTGCGCCCGTCCTCGCGCTTTATCTACCCGGTAAAATCGCTCAAAAATATAAGGGATATCCTGTGCCGGGATGCCCGTCCCTGTATCATGAACCTGTAATTTCGCCCAACTATCGGCACGTGACAGGCTGATGCTGACAACGCCGCCTGCCGGCGTATACTTGATGGCGTTATCCACCAAGATCAACAGCAATTGTTTTAACCGGTCGGCATCCCCCAAAACAGACACCTGATCCATCTCTGCTACCGTCACCGTGACATCTTTTTGCAGTCGGCTAACCTGCCGATACACCTCAAATAAGGTGTTGTCTAACGCCACCGGACGCCGTTCCAGTGGCAAACTACCTGAATCAACGCGCGCCAGCAGCAGTAAATCACCGATCAACCGCGTCATGCGTTCTAATTCATCTTGAATAACATCCATTGATTCCGGATCCGCCACGCCCATATGCCGCATCAGGTCTAGATTGCCGCGAATGGTTGTCAGCGGTGTGCGTAGTTCATGCGATACATCGGCCAATAGGCGCTGCTGCGCTTGAAAGAAATGTTCTATTTGCTCAAGCGTCTGGTTCAGTGCCCGCGCCAGGTCGCCAAACTCATCATTGCGGCCCGGATCGGGAACGCGCCGACTTAAATCATCGGCGCGGGTGATCTGGCGAGCAACGGCGGCAATATCTTCCAGGGGTTTGAAGAGGCTTGGTGTCACCCACACAGCCAGAAAAAGGGAAGCGGTGGCCGCCCCAAAGCCAATCAGCAAAGCAATGATGAGTGAACGATTGAAATCATCATACGTATCCAACAGGCGGGCAACTTGTAAATGACCAATAACGACGGTTTGATCGCCGTCTGTAATGGAAAGCGGGACCGTGAGCACGCGCAGGATGGATTGACCATGTTGTACCAGATTGAATTTATTCGCCACGTCACGGCCGTCTGGGTCGAGAATGACGCCTACACCGATCAAGTTGCTGGAACGGGCCACAACCTCGCCTTGCATGTTGATGGCAATCATAAAAATCGTGGCCGTTTTGAAGTTTGCCAGATCTTTAGGTACAGATAAACGGGCCATGTCCCGGGGCCCCTGCACGACCACCTCAGCCTGTACTTGAGACACAATCGCTTCTAATTCCACATCTGTTTGTGTCAATATTCGGTTAAGCGGTAAAAAATAAACGAGCAGCGCTACCAAAAAGAAGGCTGTGGTGAAAATTGATGTATAGATGAGCAGAAGACGGTTTTGAACAGACACAGTTACGAATCTTCACGTAATACGTAGCCAATGCCGCGCACGGTATGAATTAAACGAGACATCCCATTTTTTTCAGTCTTCTGACGCAGGTAACGTACATACACTTCAATGATGTTGCTTTCACCGCCAAAATCATAATTCCAGACACGGTCGAAGATCACTTCCCGCGTCAATACCTGGCGTGGGTGGCGCATGAATAGTTCCAGCAGTTCATACTCTTTCGCCGTCAGGTCAAATACCTGATCGCCACGGCTGCCTTGCCGTGTCCCAGTGTCCAGTTCCAGATCGCCAAACCGGTATACTTGCGGCTGTGTTGGCTGCACGCGACGCAGCAAGGCGCGCACGCGGGCCAGCAGTTCGTTGAAGGCAAAGGGTTTTACCAGATAGTCATCTGCTCCGGCATCCAAACCGGCAACGCGATCTTCTACTGCTTCTTTGGCTGTCAACATGAGGATGGGAATGTCGCTGGCGGCGCGCAAGCGACGGCACACTTCCAACCCATCTATCTCGCCAGGGAGCATGACATCCAGCAGTACCAGATCGGGAGGGTTCTCGCGCGCCAGATCAAGCCCGATAAGGCCATCGGGGGCAACATCTACCCGATACCCTTCAAAACTTAACCCACGTTGGAGGAATTGGCGGATACGTTCTTCATCTTCCACAACTAGAATTTTCGTTGACATGGCATATCTCCATATTTATGAGTAAAGGCAAATCCTCTTTGAGGGATTGATTATAATACAAGTAATCGGAAGTCAGTAATTGGTAATCGGTGGTCAGTTTTTAGGATGGTGTGTTGCCATTTTGTAGACGCTATCATCGTGATGTGATCTACGTAAGATGGATACGGCCGTACCCCTGAAATCACCGTATGTTACAATACTAAGTCATCATTCAAAAATAAGTTAGCACTTTTA
>JACSRF010000317.1 GCA_014879875.1 Anaerolinea sp. | reverse complement strand
AAAATGCCAATAAATCTGCGTTAATCAGGAAAATCTGCGTCCAAAATTCTTTTTCCGACAAGCTGCTAGCAACCTGTCGGAAAAGTAGCTGTAGCCGCGACATCCTTGTCGCGCTTACACGAGCGCGGTAAGAATACCGCGGCTACGAAAACCGGTTCTCCGACAGGTTCCTAGAGAGGCGTCTAAGCCCGTCGTTCCCGTCTCATAGCACGGTTTGAAAAGCTCTCGATTTAGTCGAGAGCTTGTTGCTTTCTACCTGCTACACCTGCCGCGCGTTCCACTTTAGCGAAGTTTTCCCTATTTCACAATTTTATAAGTAGCCAATCCAGGCGAATTGCAGCACAATAGAATGAGCGTAATGGGTCCCTTCTTTAATTGGTCATGACGGCCGTACCGTCATTGAAAAACGCTATGCAAATTCTCCACCTTCACTGGCTCACGCCAACCACACCAGAGGAAAACGGCCGTTGCCTCTTCTGGCTGGAAACGGCCGCTGCCCTCCAACCCACCCGCAACCGGCGCAAAAAAGCAGCCCAACCCCATCCCTTCGCCGTTGATAGAGATGGGCTGAAAGCTCTGTTAACGGTCGTTCGCCTGCCCGCCAAACTGCCCAGCCAAACCCTCACCCTCTGGCTGCCCACCAACCACTTCGGGCCAATCCCCTCGCCAGACCTGCTGCACGATTGGGAGCGTGACGACAGCCCGCCCGAACTGCTGCCCTGGCAAGTCGTCGGCGGCGCGCTCGACGCCGCCCAAACCGTGCGCCTGCTCACCTGGCTGCACCAAAACGAACTGCCCGCGCCCTATCGCCTGGGGGTAGACGGCCGTTTCTGGCAAACCGCCTACACCTTCATCCTCGAACTCCTGGCGCGGCAGCTTATCCGTCCCACGCTCATCGAACAGCGTGATGGGAAAGCGACGCGCTACGAAGCCCGCTGGCAGCCCCTCCTCGATGGCGAAGCCGAAGCCCGCCGCGCCGCGCAGTTGGCCGCCGCCATGCCCCCCATCTGCCGCGCCGACGCCGCCAACCCCGACGAAACCATCCCGCCCCGCGCCATCTTAGACAGCTTCCTCAACCACCTGGCCGACGTCGCCATGCGTGATTGGGGGACGACCCAAGAACTCTACCTGCCCACCACCAACGACCCGGCCGCCGCCTGGCTGCGGGCGCTCTTTGCCGCCGACCCGGCCATCCAGGCCAGCGCCGGGCAGATGCAGCACTTTGCCGGCAGCTTCCGCGCCTGGGAACGCGCCCTCACCATTGCCGGCGACAAACATTACCGCGTCGCCCTACGCCTGGAAGCGCCCGCCCAACAAGGAACCACGCGGCGCAAAAAGGGGGAGGCCGCCTGGCAGCTTCACTATTTGCTGCAAGCCCGCGACGACGCCAGCCTGCTGGTTCCCGCCGTCGAAGTTTGGAATACGAAGGGCAGCATTTTGCAGGCGCTAGACCGCTACTTCGACCGCCCGCAGGAGCGTTTGCTCACCGGCCTGGGCTATGCCGCTCGCTTCTTTAAGCCGATTGAACGCAGTTTGCAGCAGCGCAGCCCGGCCGGCATGTCCCTGACCAGCGACGAAGCCTATGCCTTTTTGCGCCAATGCGCGCCGCAGTTGCAGCGCGCCGGTTTTGGCCTGCTGGCGCCCCCCTGGTGGAACAAGCCGGGCACGCGCTTGGGCGTGCGCCTGAAACTGGGCAGTACGTCGAAGTTAACGGGGCAAACGGCCGTTGCCACCGGCCACATGAATCTGGATAACCTTGTCAACTATCGCTGGCAGCTTTCGCTGGGCGACACCGAATTGACCCGCGAGGAATTCGACGCCCTGGTGGCCCTCAAATCGCCGCTGGTGCAGATTCGCGGCCAATGGGTGCAGCTCGACCCGGAGCAAATCGAGGCCGCCATCCGCTTTTGGGAGCAGCAGGGCATGGAGGGCACGCTGTCGCTGCCGGAGGCGATGCGCCTGGGCCTGACCGTCGAAGAACAGCAGCGCAGCGGCCTGCCGGTGGATGGGGTGGAGTTAGACGATTGGCTGCAAAGCTGGCTGAATCGCTTGCAGGGGGATGAGAAGCTGGAGATGCTGCCGGTACCGCAGGGATTGCGGGCGACGTTACGGCCGTATCAACAATACGGCTACTCCTGGCTGCACTTCGCCCGCCGCTGGGGCCTGGGCGTCATCCTGGCCGACGACATGGGACTTGGTAAGTGTGTCGCCGCTGACACAAACATCGTCGTCAATGGTCTACCCCAAACAGCCGCAACCCTCTGGCAGAGATTCGCTCAAAACGAAGAATTTGATGGCGAAGGCTACTGGGCGGAACCCGCAGAGCTATTAACTGTCAATGCGATTGATGAACAAACAGGCAACATAACCGTAGCCGCTGTTCATAAATTGTATCGCCAACATATCCAAGAACCCGTCCGCCAAATCACGCTGGAAGATGGCAATCAAATCACCATCACCCGCCAGCACAAACTTCTAACCAACACAGGTTGGCGTAATGATCTAGCTGTAGGCGATTATGTTTGCGTTCCGAGCAAATTGATTGGCGAAGAAAACGCCGTAGACACCGATTTAGCGCTATTTCTAGCCTGGCAAATCGCAGAAGGCCATGAAAGACCAGAGGCCGCAATCGTAAATATCTCGCAAAAAGATACAAAACGTCTACAAGCTTATAGACAGAAACCACGTTCAAAATGGACAGATAGAACATTGTCTACCTATGCGCAGCTTGACTATGATTTTTTGCAAGCGACACGCCAAAAATTACAACATTTGGTTGACCAAGAAGTCTTTTATTGCCGTATAAAATCCATTGAAGATGTTTTTTATGATGGTTGGGTGTATGACTTGGAGGTTGCCAATCACCATAATTTTGTGGCGAACAACATTATTTGCCACAATACCATTCAGACGCTGACGATGATTCAGCGGTTAAAAGAAGAGATGGCTGGACTGCCCGCCCCCGTTTTGCTCATCTGCCCCACGTCCGTCGTCACCAACTGGGAACTGGAGCGACAAAAGTTCACTCCCGGCCTGCAAACATTGGTCCATCAGGGCGGCGACCGGCTGCGCGATGAAGCGTTCATTGAGGCAGCTCAAAACGTGGATATGGTGCTGACCAGCTACGCCCTGGCCCGGCGCGATGGCGAGGCGCTCAAGCAGATCAACTGGTTTGGCGTGGCCCTGGATGAGGCGCAAAACATCAAAAACGCCAACACGAAGCAGGCACAAACCATCCGCAAACTACCGGCCGATTTCCGTCTGGCGCTGACCGGCACGCCGGTGGAGAACCGGCTGTCGGAGTTGTGGTCCATCATGCAGTTTCTCAATCCCGGCTTTTTGGGCGGGCAGAAGCAGTTCCGCCAGGAGTTTACGCTGCCGATTGAGAAGTATGGCGACCAGGAAGCGGCGCAGCGACTGCGCCAGATGACCCGGCCGTTTCTCCTCCGCCGCGTTAAAACCGACCCCACCGTCATCCAGGATTTGCCCGACAAGCAGGAGGTGAAGGTGTACTGCCACCTCAGCGAAGAGCAGGCCACCCTGTATGAAGCGGTGGTTCAGGATGCGTTGGCGGCCATCGAAGAACAGGAAGAAGGCGGCATGGCGCGCAAAGGGCTGGTGCTGAGTATGCTGATGCAGCTCAAGCAGGTGTGCAACCACCCGGCGCAATATTTGCACCAGACGGAAACGTATAAAGTAGGGGAGGATAACGGCCGTTCCGGTAAACTCGACCGCCTCACCGCTTTGCTGGAAGAAATCCTGGCCGAGGGCGACCGGCTGCTCATCTTCAGCCAGTTCACGGAAATGGCCGGGCTGTTGAAGGGGTACATTCAGGAGACATTCGGCGTGCCGACGCTCTATCTGCACGGTGGCGTACCGCCTAAAAAGCGGGCGGCCATGGTGGAACAGTTCCAGCGCGAAGATGGGCCGCCCGTCTTCCTGCTCTCGCTCAAAGCGGGCGGCACGGGGCTGAATCTGACCCGCGCCAACCACGTCTTCCACTTCGACCGCTGGTGGAATCCGGCCGTGGAAGACCAGGCCACCGACCGCGCCTTCCGCATCGGCCAGACGAAAAACGTTCTCGTTCACAAATTTGTCTGCCTGGGCACGTTGGAAGAACGCATAGACGCCATGATTGAGGACAAAAAGGCGCTGGCCGAATCCATTGTTGGCAAAGGGGAAAATTGGCTGACGGAAATGGGTACGGCCGATTTGCGGACTCTGGTAAAATTGCGGCAGTGAGGCAAAAATTACAATAGAAACAATATTTTGGGAGGATAAACAAAATGGGAACTTGGGGTGCAGGCAGCTTTGAAAACGATGATGCGATGGATTGGAGCCATGAGTTACGCATTGGCAATGATCTATCACCAATTCTTGCCGCCTTTTCAAATATTACTGAGGGAGTTTATTTAGAGGCCCCTGATTGTTCGAATGCTTTAGCTGCTGCAGAAATAGTTGCTGCATTAAAAGGTAATCCTAGCAAAGATTTACCAGATGAAATTACAACTTGGATATCGCTCAATGAACTATCGGTTAATGACGAGTTGATTGCAAATGCTAAGAAAATTGTAAATCAAATAAAGCAATCATCCGAACTAAAAGATTTATGGGAAGAAAGCGGAGATTTAGCTGAGTGGAAGAATACAATCAATGATCTGATTCTTCGGCTTAAACCTGATATACCTGATGCTCTCCCGTTATCATTTACCGATTGGCTCCGGACAAAATGGTATATTCTCATCATTCTCGCGGGGGTCTGCTCTGCTTTAGCACAGCTATTTATTTCAAGACATTCCGTTACGATTGGTTTGGTTGCTGCCTATGCAATAAGTTATGCCATTTACAGTATGCAAGATTCAGGGTGAAACAATAACATCACCCGTCTTCTGTACCTAGAATTATGAGTTGGTACTACAACGCAAAACCGACAATTGAGACGGACGAGGGCATTAAAGCCAAGAGCAAGCGCGGCGATTTTGTGAAGAATTGGTGGGCGACGCGCTGGATTGCGGCGATGGAGCGGGTGATGGACCGCGGCCGTTTGCAGCGCGGGCGCAGCTATGCGCGCAAAGGGCAGGTGCTGTCGCTGGAGGAGAGCAAAGGTAAGCTCAACGCGAAGGTGCAGGGGTCGCGGCGCACGCCGTACAAGATAACGATTGAACTCGCGCCGCTTTCGGAGAGGGATTGGGAAAAGGTGTTGACGGCGTTGGCGGAACGGCCGTATTTCGTGGCCCAACTGCTCGCCGGCGAGATGCCGCAGGAGATTGAGGAGGCGTTTCAGGCGGTCAGGCTGGATTTGTTCCCGGCTAAATGGGAGCTAAAGCAAAGTTGTAACTGTCCCGATTCGGCCAGTGTGTGCAAGCATCTGGCGGCGGTGCATTACATTCTGGCCGAGCGGTTCGACGAAGACCCTTTCCTGCTGTTCCGGCTGCGCGGCAAGACGCAGGATGAGATTTTGGCTGCTTTGGGCACAGGCGCGGCGGAAGGGGAAACGGCCGTTGCCCCTGAATATACCCCCGCCCCACCCCTGAGCGAATCGCTGGCGGCTTTCTGGCAAATCGGGCCGCAGGTGGAGCCGTATGCCGTCCGCATCGCCGCGCCCGATGTCCCTTACCCGCTGCTAGAGCGGTTGGGCGAACCAGACTTTTTGCCAGACGCCCGGCGCTGGCTGGTGAAGGCGTATGATACGGTGACGGAAACGGCCGTGCAGATCGCCTACCAATCAGAAAGCGCCGAAAATATTTGAAACAAGGGGAAAACGGCCGTTTCCCACCAAACTTAGCGCCCCCGGCAATCGCTACAGCCCCATTGAGACCAATAGCCCACCAAGACCAATTGTGACAAAATAAGATCATGGCAAAACGACGTTTTCGCACAGGAAAGGGATCACAAAAACCCAAAACCAGATCAAAGGCTGATCGTCAACCATCACCCCGATCACAACGGTGGACGGCGGCGCTGTCCGCCCTGGGTAATGAACAGTGGGCCGAAGCGATTGACCGCTTCAAGAAATTCATACAGAGCATAGACAATCCCCATGAACGACTGCCCATCTATCATAACCTCGCCGCTTGTTATCTTGAATTAGGATGGTAACGGCCGTTTGTTTTCCGACAAAACGCCCCCCCACTTAAAGGTGCGCGTGGACAGTGACCTGGAAAGTCCCTATGGCTCACCCTTTAGCGGCTACTTTATTTATCTGGCGCAAGGAAGCAAGCCGGGTATAGTGGTGATGACGTTAGGATTACAGGCAGAGTGATGGGGCAGCGGGGCTTTCAACTCCGCAGTCCAACCAGACTCCTCAACATTACATCCCTCACGTTCTCACCCCCTCCTGCTGCCAGGAGGGCAAGTCAGACTGCGCCAGAGCCATTTCAATATCAACCAACGTTCAGCCTGAATGTTTAGACGTTTGGGGGATAGTCTTCATTTCGGTCACGCTTTGTCATTCCCCCGCCTACGCGGGGGCAGGCTCTGCGAAGGCAGGAATCTATCTTCAAGCTGCCAGCGTTTTTTGTGGCTGATAATTGTAAGAATTTATTACGAAGGCACAAAGAAACAAAGGTACAAAGAATCTCTTTGTTTCTTTGTGCCTTTGTTTCTTTGTAATAAATTCTCTGGTTCTAACAGCTGCTTTCAAATTGGCGAATAGGGTTACGATTGATTGATGACGTGTAAATTGTAGTCAAAGCCGTCCATTGTTACAATGAAAACAGGAAAAAAGTAGACAATAAAGACCATTCAGCCGGGCAACAGATATCTATCTGCCCAAACCTGGTTTTTCTGGTTTTTAACCCTCGTCATTTTATGCTATGATGATTTTGGTACTTTGCTATTTCAGCGCAACAAACTATAGGATTAACGATTTGCGATTTACGATTGGCCTGCCCCTGGCGAGCTATGAGAAAACCCCAAACTTGATGATGTCCCATTTGTCTCGTGTAAAAGGGGGCAAACTCTAGTCCGATCAGTATAGTTCCCCAAGAAAATAGGGTTTCATAATATTATGTAAGATATAAATTCAATCATGACAGAACCGAATGGCAGAAGAAACTTTAGTAAAAATATCCGGACGCGTTTCAAAGAAAACTACACAAAAATAACAGACTATTTGAACCTGTCCCCTATCGATTTTTCTTGGAAAGTAAGATGGCGCATGAAATATGATCACAACCCGCTTTTTATCCAAATTCAGGATAAATTGGGTGTACGGGCGTATGCACAAGAAAAAGGTATACCGACTGCAGATGTGTACTTCGTAACAGACCAGCCAGAAACGATTCCATTTGGAGCGCTTCCCAAAACTTATTTCATCAAAGCGACTCATGGATGTGGTTGGAATATTCTCTTCGAGAATGGAACTTTCTATAATTGGGTGAGCGGACTGGCGCTGATTGAACGCGATTTGTCAAAATCTATTATCACCCAAGAACAATGTATGCAATTATGTCATACCTGGCTGGGTTCAACCTACTCCAAAAGACAATGGGCATATCAATATATTCAACCCTTGCTCCTTGTTGAAGAGAAATTGGAACCGCATGATGGCTACGCATTGGTTGTGTATCGTTGTTTTGTGTTTGATGGCGTTGTCAAAGTCATTAATGTAGATTCCCCGATGCACAAAACGGGAACGGATTTGTTCGTTGATGCAAATTGGCAGCCCTTTTCAATGCCGCGACATTCTGAACAGCCGCCAAACCCGCTTCCGCAAAAGCCAGAAAAACTTACCGAAATTGTGAGGGCAGCAGAAAGGCTTGGCGAAGGATTAGATTTTATCCGGGTTGATTTGTTTAATGCCAATAAAGGCATTGTACTCGGAGAAATGACGGTATACCCCGAAGGAGGCGTGATTCATACACCGACAACGGACCGGGCTTTTAATAAATGGCTTGGTGAACAGTGGATTTTGCCGGATATAAACGGCCCTAAGTACCTAACCTGGACAGGCCAGAAAAGAAATTAACGATTCATTGGCAATAACGGCTTGCCTCACGCCTGCTAACCAGTAGAATTGGCGCCTCATGAACACCACCACTTACCTGCATCAAATGTGCCACGACCTGCTCAGTCAGGCCGACATCAACGCCATCGGCAAAGCGCGTGGCTTTACGACAACTGAACTGTCTTCCCGCGCCGCATTGGAAAACTACTACCTGTCGCCCATCGGCGTGGCGCAGGCCATGGCCAAATTAACCGCGGACGAAGTGGCGATGCTGCACTTCCTGCACCTGCGCCAGAAAGCGGCGTCCATTGACCTGTTTGAGCGTCTGTATCCTTCCGGGCGCTCCGCCGGCTACTGGACTTACAACCAGCGTTATCAACCTGTATTTAAGGAAGTGCGCGACAGGTTGGTGCGCCGGGGTGTGCTGATCATGGGGCAGGATGTATTGGGCGGTGAGACAAAAATGGCGCAGTGGCGCTTTGCCTTTCCACCGGAGTTTTTGCCCTACCTACCCTCACCGCTGAAGACAGCGCGGTTGGCAGGGCCGGGCGATGTGCAGCGGGATGTGCCCCGCGCCAAACTGCTGGCGCTGTTGGGGCAGAGCAAAGCGCCAGGGCCAACCCTGCCGAGCTATACGCTAAAGCTGAAAAACGGCCGTCTCCTCACAGACGAACGGCCGTTTCGCGCCGCCGACCTGATCGAATGGCAAAAAGCAGCCTGGCAAACCCTCCTACCCAGCCGCCCCAAAGATAAATTTGCCAAAACGCCATCCCCGGATGTTCCCCTGCTGGACGCCCTCACTTATTGGCTGCGACTGCTGCCGCCGGATGAATGGATCGCCCCGGACCAACTCGACGCGCCGCTTACCTTGTTCATCGGCTACCCGGCCAAAACCGAAGACCTGTGTCATCTGGGTTGGCAGTGGGGTTACCTGGCGCGGCAGAAGGGAAACGGCCGTTACCACTACCGCCTGGCCGACCTGGACCCCACCGACGAAAGCGCCCCCGCCCCCGACGCCTACCTGACGGTGGTCAACGACCACACCGTGCGCGTCAACCTGCACACCATCCCCTACCTGGCCCTGGAGCAGCTTAACCGCATCGCCCACTTCACCCTCACCGACGAACTCTGCGCCGTGCCCAACCTGATTCGCACCGGAGAGGCCATCTCACTGCGCTCCACGCCCCTGGTGCAATGGCTCGTCCAGCACACGCCCGCCTTTGCCGACACCTGGCAAACCGCCCAGAAACGGTGGGGCAAACAAATCATCCATCACAACCTGTTCATCGCCTGCGTCACCGATCTTACTCTGCGCGTGCAATTAGAGCGCGGCTTAAAAAGCGACGAATTTCTCGTCCTGTCGGATGAATATGTCGCCTTCCCGCCCAAAGCCATCAACAAGGTCAAACGTATTGTTGAGCAGGCCGGCCACGTCATCAAATATTATGAAGCGTAAACCTCAATCTGCCCCCAAACCAGAAGTTCGCCCATCGGCCGCGCGCCACCGGCAACTGCCGCCCGCTGTCCCCCCGCGCCTGGAAACCGGTTCCCCAACCGGCCTGAACGCCTACAGCAACCCCTACGACATTCGGCGCGACATCCACGCTTTTGTCGAATATATCCGCGGCCGGGAAATAAAACGCGCCCACCGCAGCAACCAGATACCCAAAGCCGAAGCCCGTCGTTTGGCTAAGGTGATGAGCCACCCCGACTGCGCCGCCGACGTGGAGCAAGAAGGGTATTCACCCTGGCTGGACGCCATAGACAGTTTGTGTCTGCAACTTGGCTTTGTCTCTTATGACACGAAGGGTCAATATGCCGGTTACAGCAGTGCGGAACCCTCATTCCGCGACAATTACATCATCTTGCGGGAGGATGTGTACCAGGCGTTTCTGGAACTGCCTTTGCTAGAACAGGAAAAACGATTGTTTGCCGTCCTGTGCAACAATAAAAAGTACCGCGAATTCTACGACAGGCAGTTGCAAAGTGAACTCAACTCCTTTCCCACGTGGGGTTCGGCGACGAACGTCATGCCGCTGCTTGATTTTGTGGAGATACGCCATTTCCTTTTTGGCCTGCTGGCCCATCTGGCTGTGGGTCAATGGTATACCACCGCGTCGCTGATTGACTATTTACAGCAGCACTACCCCTACTTTTTGATTCCACCGGCAGCCGATTTGCCCAAAACCGATCAATGGGATCGTCCACAAACGTTGGCCCGTTATGGCAATTTTCACGAAACAAGCAGCCAGAAGGCTTATTATAACTACAACCGCGAGCCTATTCCGGACGATGCGCCGGATGGTTTCCGGCGGGTGGAAGGGCGGTATGTGGAACGGTTCCTGGAGGGTATCCCGCTAACGTTGGGCTACATAGACGTGGCCTATGACCCCAAACCGTATAAGGGAAACATGCCGGAGATGGGCACGTTGGCGGCGTTTCGGCTAAACGGCCGTTTCCGCCAATTCATCTCTAACACTCCCATCAGCCCCACCGTCACCGTGCTGCCCACCTTTGAGATTCACGTAGAAGCGCCCTTCTATCCGGCGAGCGTGCTGGAACAGTTACGGCCGTTCACGCAGCGCCTCACCACCGACAACGTCAGCATCCTCAAACTCGACAAAACCCTGGTCAAAAGCGCTCTGGCCGCCAACGAACAGCTAGACATCCTGGCACTCCTGACAAAATTGGTACAAACCCCGCTGCCGCGCAACGTCGCCATCGAACTGGAAGAATGGTCCGGGCAGGCCAACACCTTCACCCTCTACAGCGATCTGGCGCTGCTGGAGGGCAGCGCCCGGCTGCCCGAATTAGACGACCTGGTTGTGGCCCATATCTCGCCCACTTTACGCCTCATCCGCCGGCCCGCTAAAGCATTCGACATCCTTTCCCAGGCAGAACAGATTCCCCTCACCATCCAACATGGCGAGAATGCCCTGAACTTGCTGCCCACGGCCGCTCAAACACGCTTCCCCAAACACAAAGAGGTCAAAGAGCGCCTCAAACCCGCGCCCAAACCCACCTTAACCTTACAGCGCGAAACAATCATCCAGCTCACCGCCCCCTCCGCCGAAACATTTGAGCAGCTGCGCGCCGCCCTGGTAGCCCAACGCTGCCTCTTTACGGCCGACCCCACCCGTTTAGCCATCAGCTACGGCCGTCCATACCAGCCCCAGGTAGACGCTGCCGTGGACGCCCTGCGCCGGCAGTACACCCTGAAAATCAACGCCGCTGACAAGAACAGCTAGTAGTGCAACAATGTTGTTTTGACGGATTTTTCACAAAACATAACCCGTCAAAACTTGTCGGTT
>JACSRF010000510.1 GCA_014879875.1 Anaerolinea sp. | reverse complement strand
GGCGTGGCGGGTGGCGTGGCGTTTGGCGTGGCGTTTGGCGTGGCGTTTGGCGTGGCGGGTGGCGTGGCGTTTGGCGTGGCGGTTGGCGTGGCGGGTGGCGTGGCGTTTGGCGTGGCGTTTGGCGCGAGTTTTATTCTGGCCTATTTTCGCCTGCCGCTCTACCTGCTGCATCTTCCCCTCAGCCTCTATACCGGGGGGCGCGATCCCCGCTCTGCTGCCGCCATTTTCCGCCACGCCGTCTTTTGGGATGAACTCATCTGGCCGCCACTCATCGGCCTGGATGAATTTTTGGTGCGCGCCGCCACCGCTTTCCCAGAAGCGGGGCAAGAGGCGCTGGCGCGAGTTGCCGCCTCTTTCCGCCAGGGATGGGCCGCCCGCGATGCCCGTCTGGAGTTAACCTCACGCCAGTTAAGCCGCGCCGCCACTCTTTACGATCTCGCGCAGGGGGAGTCGGCGTTTGGCTGGCTGTCTAACGAGACGCAGTTCAAACGAGGGGCAAATGTCAACCGCACCCGCGACTACCTGACCCAGGTCAGCCGCGCCGTCGCCGCCGCCCAGGCCGACCCCCGCGAACCGGCCCACAGCCGCCAGCTAAACGCCGCCCTATCCGCCATCGAAGATGTGCGCCTGGCCTTTTCCGGCATGGATAAAGAGACGGTGGCCCAGTTCAGCCCCGTTGCCGAACAGTGGCGCAGCCTGCTGCTAGAAGCGACGGCCGCACGGCTGGAAAACCCCTACATCCCCGGCAACCCGCTGCAACTGCAAGACAGCGACCTCTTCGTCGGCCGCGCCGACCTCTACCAGACCATTCAGGCGGCGCTCAACGCCCCACGCGGCAAGCCCACCCTGGCGCTCTATGGGGCGCGGCGCATGGGCAAAACGACCGTCCTGCTACAATTACCGCGCCAACTGCCGCAGGCCATCGTGCCCGTTTTCATAGATTTGCAAGGGGCGCAGGCCAACAGCGACGGGGCGTTCTACTGGGAAATCGCCCGCGCCATGATCCGCCAGGCGGGGCAGCACCGCCAACTCCCCCTGCCCGCCGCGCCCGACCTGGCCCAATTCCAACAAGAACCCTCCCTCCGCTTCAACGCCTGGCTGGACGACGTAGAAGCGGCCCTCGCCCCGCGTCCCCTCCTGCTCGCCTTCGACGAATTCGAGGCATTGGGCAATGCCATCCGCAGCGGTCAATTGCCGCAAAGCATCCTGGCGACGATGCGCCACCTGATGCAGCACCGCCCCTGGCTTTACCTGCTCTTCGCCGGGGTCAGCGACCTCTCGGCGCTTGGCCCCAACTGGCACAGCTACTTCATCAGCGCCCAACCGGTGAAGGTCAGCTACCTGGACGCCCCCCACGCCCGCCGCCTGATCCAACATCCCATCCCCAACTGGCCGCTGGACATCCCCGACCCGGTCGCCGCCGCCATCCTCGCCCTGACCCGCGCCCACCCCTTCCTGGTGCAGTTGGTCTGTTCGGAGTTGGTGAATTGGATCAATACCGCCGAACGCCGCGCCCAACCGAATCCCCGCCTGGCGACCCTGGAGGATGTGGAGCAGGCGGCGGCGCGGGCGCTGCGCAGTGGCGTCGGCTACTTCACCAACCTGTGGGAAGACGCCGGGGCGGAAGGGCAGCGGGTTTTGGCTCAGGTAGCGAAGGAACCGCGTTCCTGGGAACTAGAGGAACCGCGTTCCTCAGAAGGAACGCGGTTCCTGGGGGAGACGTTAGAACGCCTCAAACGGTTGGACATCATTGAGCAGGTAGATGGGAAGTGGCAGGTGCAGGTGGAGTTGACGCGGCGTTGGTTGGTGAAACATCATTAGGAACCGCGTTCCTCAGAAGGAACGCGGTTCCTGGACTACGTAATCTTTGCCCGCGCGTCCACCGCAAAAGCCCCTTGCCCCACCTCCATCACCCGCAGCGGGTTGATCTCCACCTCCTGCACTTGCGGGAAATCGGCCGCCAACTGCCCCAGGCGCAAAATGGCGTCAATCACCGCCTCCTGGTCGGCCGCCGGGATATTACGGAACCCTTGCAGCTTGCGCCCCGCCCAGGTACGCCCCAGCATCCCCTCTGCCTCGGTACGGGTCAAGGGGGCCAGAGCAAAAGTCACATCTTTTAACCCCTCCACCTCCACCCCGCCAGAGCCAAACATGACCATCGGTCCAAACTGCGGGTCTTGCACCGCGCCAATGATCACTTCTTGCCCCTGCGGGATCATGCGCTGCACGTGAATGCCGGCGATGTGGGCGTCGGGCACGGCCGTTCCCACCTTTTCCATCATCTCCATAAACGCACCCTGCACCTGGTCTGCATTCAGCAAATTCAAGCGCACCCCACCCACGTCACTCTTATGCGAGATGTCCGGGGAGGCCACTTTCAGCGCCACCGGGTAGCCCATTTCGTCGGCAAGCTGCGCGGCGGCGACGGCCGTTGTCGCCAACCCAATGCGCGGCGTCACCAGCCCATACGCGGCCAGCATCTCATTCACCACCTCCTGCGGCAAAAAGCCTGCTTTCTCCGCAGCATCCGGCCTCTGTCGCAGCGCGTGATGCACCCGCTCCGGGCTGACGTCGGCAATGCGCTGTGGCGTTTCCGGCGCGCGCGCCAGATACTCTGCCCGCTGCGTCAGTACCGCCAACGCTGCCGCCGCCCGCTCCGGAAAACGATACTCCACCACCCTGGCCGCCCGGAAATATTCCACCGCCTCCTGAATCATCCGCTCGCCCAAGACGGCCACAATCACCGGCTTACCCGCCGTATAAATGATGGGAATGATGGCGCGGGCAATGCCCCCTGCCGTGTACATCGGGGGCGGCGGAAAAATGACAATGACACTGTCTACCCCCTCATCCTCCAACAGCAAGCGCAAACTGCGTGCATACTCCTCCGGGGACGCGCTTGCCAACAGGTCAACCGGGTTTTGCACGCTGGCCGCCGGGGGCAAAAATTGCCACAGCCCTTCCTTTGTCTGTGCGTGCAGGTCAGCCAGTTGCAGCCCATGCGCCTCCAACGCATCGGCCGTTGCAACCCCTGGGCCACCGGCATTGGTCAGGACAGCCACGCGCCGGCCGCGCGGCAGCGTACACCAGGCCAACGCCCGCGCCCAGTCGAACAGCTCCTCGCTGGTATCGGCGCGAATCACTCCCGCACGCCGAAACGCCGCATCAAACGCCGCCTCCGACCCGGCCAATGCCCCCGTGTGTGAGGCCACCGCGCGCTGCCCACTGGCATACCGCCCCACTTTCAGCGCCAGCACCGGCTTTTCTCGCGTCACTTGCGCCGCTGTGCGCACAAAACGACGGCCATCGCTAATCCCTTCCAAATACAACGTAATCACCCGCGTATGGGGATCGGCCGCCACCGAAGCCAGCACGTCCGTCTCGCGCACGTCAAGCTGATTGCCCAGGCTCACCAACTGCGACAGGCCAAAGCCCTGCCCGCGCGCCCAATCAATGACGGCCGCGCAAATCGCCCCTGAATGGGAAATAAAAGCGACATTGCCCGGCGTCGGTCCGGGTGGCGGCAAAAAGGTCGTATCTATCGGGAAATGGGTGTCCAACAAGCCAATGCAGTTCGGCCCAATCAGGCGCATGTTGTAATCTAAGGCAATGCGCAGGCATTGATCTTCCAGCTCCGCCCCTTCCGGCCCGGTCTCCCGAAACCCACCAGAGGCAATGATCACCGCCTGAATGCCCCGCTGCCCGCATTCGACAAGGCCCTGTGGCACATACGCGGCGGGAATGAGCAAAATCGCCAGGTCAGCCGGGTTGGGCACGGCGGCGATGGTGGGATAAATCGGCCGTTCCAACAACGTCCCGCCCTTCGGATTGACAAAATGAACAGCCCCCTGATACCCACTCTGCACCAAATTACGCGCCAGGCCAAATCCCAACTTCGTCGGATTTTGCGACGCGCCCACAATGACAACGCCTTTCGGCCTAAAAAAAGGAAATAGTGAAGATTCAATTTGCAAAGTCATAATTCTCTCTGTAATACGATTTGGAAAGGGTTTGTTTCAAATTACGTGCAATAATACCGGAAAATGTTCTTTCTGACTTTGAAACATTGGCATCAATGGTAACACGTATTGATGACCAAAGCGCCTCGCGCCGGGAGAGGGAATTGGTTATCATTGGCTGCATGATGCTCAAGATTTTGCTGTTGACCCCCCAACTTCCTTACCCACCACACCAGGGAACCAGCCTGCGCAATTTCCACATCATCCGCGGGTTGGCGGAACGGCATGAGATTACCCTGCTGAGTTTTTTAGAAGAGAACCAAACGGCCGATCCGCAAGCCATCGCCCCGCTGCAAACCCTGTGCCAACGGATTGAGATTGTCCCCGCGCCGCGCCGCAGCATGGCGACGCGCCTGCGCCAACTGCTGACCACGCGCCACCCGGACATGGCGCATCGGCTGTACAGCCCCGCTTTCAATCTCAAGCTGCGCCACCTGTTGGCGGAAAATCGGTTTGACATTGTGCAAATTGAGGGGATTGAACTGGCGCGGGCGCTGGTAATTGCGCGCGCGGTCAGCCCAGGCAGCAAGATTGTCTTTGACGACCACAACGCGGAAGCGGAACTGCAACGGCGGAATATGCTCACCGATTTGCGTAATCCACGCCGTTGGCTGGCGGCCGTTTACTCGGCCGTGCAGGTGGCGCGGCTGCGTCGTTTTGAGCGGTGGGCATGTGCAGCAGCGGATGCGGTGACGTGTGTGTCGGTGGCGGATTGGGTGCAGTTGCAATCGTTAGTCGCTAAGCGTCAATCGTCAATCACGGTGATTCCGAACTGCATTGACGTAGAGAAGTATGCGGACCAGACAGGGCTGCAAAACCTGTCTGGTCTAGACCGCTATGATTTGCTTTTCGTGGGCAAGATGGATTACCGGCCGAACGTAGACGCGGTATTGTGGTTTGCGGATGTGGTGTGGCCGTTGCTTCGGGGGGAACGGCCGTCAACTAATTGGGCCATTGTCGGGCAAAAACCCCATGCGCGGTTGGAGCGGCTGCGCGGGCTGCCGGGGGTGACGGTGACAGGGTGGGTGGAGAGCGTGCAGCCTTACCTGGCGGGCGCGGCCGTCGTGCTAATGCCTTTTCGTATAGGCAGTGGCACACGCTTGAAGCTCATCGAGGCAATGGCGGCCGGCAAGGCGATTGTCAGCACGCCCATTGGCGCGGAAGGGTTCCCGGTGCAGCACGGGCGGGAGATTTTGTTGGGGGAGACGGCAGAGGGGGTGGCGACGGCCGTTGTGCGCCTGCTCAACCATCCCGAAGAGCGTGCCCAACTGGGCCGCGCCGCGCGCCAATTCGCGCAGCAATATGATTGGCGCGTGGTTGTGCCGCAGTTTGATGCCGTTTATCAGGAGATTTTGATGTGAAGATGATCGGTGTTGCCAACAACGCTATTCATCAATCCGTATCTGGTCGAGCAGCCATTGCCAAAGGCGGCGCAGTAGACTGGGGCGGCGCAGTTGTTCTACCTGGCGCTGTTGTTCCCGTTTCAGATCTTTGGTGCGTTGAGAGGTGCGGTCGGGACGGCCGTTGGCTGAAGGCGCGGTCGTCAAATCTTGATACCCAATTTTCAGGGCCGGTTTGACGGGACGGCCGTAGACAAAATATTTGTTGTGGTTGCAGCCCAAAATGGCGCACTTTCCCCCTGCCTGCTCCCAACAGGCGCGATGGTACAGCGTTTTGCAGCCACCACACACCACCGGGACCAGCGCCGCTTCGGTAGGATTACTCTCCACCGGGCTGGCGCAAATGGGGCAGTGTAGGCTGAGGCGGTTGGCCTCGCTGATGTCATCGGCCGTAATCTGAATGAGCGGATTCTCTTGTTCGGTCATGGTATGGTAAGCGTAAACCGGAATGGACGTTGGGTCAAGACGGTAATCGGTAATCGGTGGTCAGTGGTCGGTAATCGGCGGTCGGCGTTCACCAAGTAATAACCGATAACCGATAACCGATAACCGTTTACCGATCACCACTCATTCGCCCACGTCGGCCAGGGGAACTCGTAGCGGTTGACGCGCGTTTTTTGCCGGTCCCAACTGAAGAAGCCACCGGTTTTGGCGATGGGGTCCAGCACCATCGCCACGTGCCACTTTTGGATGAAGAAATTTTGATGAATGAACTGATCCATGCCGGACAAGAAGATGCCGAAGCCAGGGTGGGTGTGATACCAGCCAACCATGATGGCCGACTCGTCTGGGTATCGCTCCCACAATTGGTCGTTCATGTAGCGCCAGCTTTCTGGCGTGTAGGTGACGCTGGCCCCGTGCATGACGGTGTATTTGGCGATGATGGTATCGGTGATGTAGACATTGTAACGGCCGTCTGGCTGTTTTTCCGGTCGTGGCCCTACTAGGACGCCGGCCACCTCGCGGTTCGGGCTGCTGAGGGCGTGCGCCTGCGCGCCGCGCAGGGCGGGTTCTTCGATGAAAATATCGGTGGCTGCCCAGCCAGAGCGGTTGAGCGACAGCCGCTGCCCGGCAATACGCACTTGTGGGCGCGGGGGCAGGGTAATGGGACTGACCGGTTTTTCCAAAGCTGCGGCCTCCTCGTCGTAAACGGGTTCGGAGGCGGCAACCTGAAGATGTGGTATCTCTTCCTCGGCCATTGTCGGCGCCCCAGCATCCGACGCCGCAACATCCGACACCTCGCCATCCACCGCCTCAACGCCCGACGTTTCGACGCCCGACGTTTCGACGCCCGACGTTTCGACGCCCGACGTTTCGATGCCCGACGGCTCATCGCCCAATGCCCCGTCATCCAACAGCACCATCTGTTCCGCCCAATCAGACAGGGGGGCGTCTCCGCTTTCCGCTACACACATCACCGTTACCTGCACCGTTTCATCCTGATCCAGGTCAATGAGTTTGATGCTTTGGAAAGTTTCCCAAACCTCGGCTTCCCAGGTGTTGGCAAAGGTTTGTAGTTCGGCCAGTGTGCAGTCACGCAGCGGTTTGGCGCCGGCCGGCGTCGTTACGGCGTCATCGGGCAGCAGCACCACCGATGCGGTCGCCGTTTTGTCTGTTCCCGGTAAGGAAATGGTGATCATCGCCGCATAGGCGGCAGGGGTATTTTCGGTTATGGTCATGGTCGTTAACGTTTGATTTCTTGTGATACGTGATGCTTCTCCGGTCACGCATCACACATTACGCATTACGCTTCATGTGTAAATTCTACAGATGATGCAAGAACGCTCCGGTTACGGCCGTAACTCCAGGCTGATCTGGCACACTTCACTTCCGGCCAGGCGCACGTTGTTACGGTCTACCGCTTTCAGGCGCAGCTCATAGCTGCCTGGCTGGTAGCTGGCAGTGTTCCACTGCCCTAATTGACCCAGGCTAGCGTCCCATCTTTTGGTATGCAGCAGCGCCCAATTGTCCGTACCGGCCGGCCGAATCTCCAATTGGTAACGCGCTGCATCTGGATGATTGGCTGTACCCAAGAGGCTGATTTTGTCGCCAACAGGGTAGGACGTACCAGTGAGCGGCGACAAAATGCGCAGCCGGTAATCAGGGCAAGCGGCGGTGTTGCTGGCGGCCAGGGCCGGGTTGCTCATGGTCAGCACCACATTTTGCAGTTGACCCACTTGCAGCGACATGGGTATGACCCAGCCGATCAGCAAGATCAGGCTGAGCAGGATGCCAAACGCGCCGACCAGCAAACTGAGCCGAGGGTTGATAGCAGACACAGACAATGCTGAACTGCCGGGTACATAGACGCCGGCCGTGTGTTCCGTTTCTGGTTCGTGGGAGCCATCGTACCAAACGGCCGTGCGCACCACGCGCCAGGGCATCATCGTATCTGCAAATTGGTCAAGCAGTTCATAACAGCCGGAAAAGGGCGCCAATTGACCATTAATCCAGCCAAAGAACCCCACTTCCTTGCTCACCGGGTCCACCACCAGCCCAACGTGCCAGGGCAGCGTAAACGCCGCCGCGTGAACGACTACGTCGTCGCTGGAGTAAAAGACGCCGAGCGCCGGATGGGTGTGGAACCAGCCCACCATGTCCAGGTCTGGATAGTGCGCAGCCTGGTCGCGCTGTAACTGCGTCCAGGTGTCGGCGTCGAAGGTGAAGTGAATGGGGCCATGGTCAGGGCTGACG
This sequence comes from Anaerolinea sp., assembly GCA_014879875.1. Taxonomy (GTDB): domain Bacteria; phylum Chloroflexota; class Anaerolineae; order Promineifilales; family Promineifilaceae; genus JACSRF01. The sequence goes on along the minus strand of JACSRF010000510.1, from coordinate 3,166 downwards.
GCCGGCAGCGCCGCGCGAATTTCGACAAACATTTTGTCTTCGTGACGGTACGCTTTGCCCAGCAGCGCGCCCCCTAATTCAGTGCGTAAATTGCTACGGCCGTGCGCATCTATTTGCTGCAGCGCCGTCTGGCTGATAATAACGTAAGGCTGGTTGGTGACCGGTTGTTCACGGTGCAGCCAGCACTTATCGGCAAGCGGCGGCTGCTGCCAGGGCAGCGTTTGCCATTCAGCTTGCGCCAGGTGCGGGTTGTTTTGCGGTGACGATGCGCCTGCTGTTGGCTCCTGCTGGCCCGGTCGTGTCTGCTCAGAGTAAGTTGATGCCGAATTCATCATCTTCCTCCTGCCCGATCACGATCAAGTCTGCCAATGACTGCCCTTTGAGCGGACGTGAATCTACTGGGAAGAGGGTTTTGCGGCGCAGCGCCCAGGCGGCTGCTTTGGAGTTCATCGGATCACGTGGCTCATAATTCTTGTACTGCACCATTTCGCCAAGCGTCAGCAGCAGTTCATCTAACGTTTTGGCCGCCCACCAGGCGCCAATACAGACAGCGCCGGTGATGTGGATGTTGGGGTGAAAAATGGGCGTCATCCATTTTAATTGTGGCTGCTTGATGGGGTATTCCGCATGGAGGTAAATGCTGACCTCATGCACGTCCCGGTAAATGGGGTCGCCGTCGGGTTTGATCTTTTCTACGCCGCGACAGGTAAAGCGAATCAGGTATTTATCGGGTGGGTCGCTTTCTGTTTGCGCCACGTGGATAAACTCGCTGCGGTTCACCAATTCACGCACGAGTGTGTAATCATTCCGCAAACGATTTTCACGGATATCGAACATGGTTTCCTTATCGGCAAGGGTGAATTACGAATAGTGACATATGTCATTATTCGTAATTCATCCTTCCTAATTCATTTAGCCTGCGGTTACTTCTGGGAATAAGCTGAGAATGTCATCTTCCTTGACGCCGGCGTCGCGGAGGGATTCATCATCACCTAGTCGTTTGCCGGAGGAGCGATGGTCAAGCCGATAGGTGATTGGATTGGCGCCCTGACTGGTGGGTAACCCCATCTTGCTGACGAGGGCGGGAATCAGGCGGCGCATAGGCACGTCATCGGGTAATTCTACTGGGGTTTTCTTGGAACCAGTTGGGTCATAAATAATCACTTTGGTGCTAGCCATTTTCAAAAGCCTCCATTGTTGTTGGTGTGGATTGTTATTTTACACCATTTAATACGTGTGAATGATCGTTGGGTTGCATTTGTTAGAAGTTCAACTTCTGCGGGTTTGTAGGAACCGTGTTCCTTCTGAGGAACGCGGTTCCTAGTCCTTAAGTAAATGACAGAAAGCCCTCTTTGTCTCCGGTCAATTCAAAATAGGCCACTTGCTGCCCATTACGGCCGCGAATAATGCTGAGTGGCGCGACGTCAATGTTTGCCAGGGTGCGCTCCAGGAAATCCTCTGTGCCGGTGATGCGGTGGGTCAGGCGCATGTCGCGCTTGACGCCGGTGGTGGGTGAGATGAGCCTGTCTTCACTGAGGCGCGCCATACGCTGGAAGAAAAATTCCTCTTCACCGGTGGTGGGGTCCACCATGCTGATCACAATTTCGTGGCTGAATTCGAGGATGGCCTCTGCGCCCAGGTGTTCGCGCGCAATGGCGAGCATGTCGGCGAGGGTGGTGGTGGCGGCAACGGCCGTTGGCAGTTCGATGATGGGTTCTAGCTGTGGGTGCATCCGGTCAGCGACGATGGGGTATTCTGTTTTGTAAATGTCGTTGGTTAGACCGTTGATCAGCAGCGCCTTACCCGGTTCTACTTCCATGTCGTGAATGATTTTCAACGCCTCTTGTGTCTGGAAGGCGGCGACGATGGAGGCGCTGGTGGGGGTGGTGGGCACTTTACCTTGCAGCAGGTTGTTGCGCGCCAGCAGCGGGCAGGAGTAGCGCAGGCTGATCATCTGGAAGTCGTAATCGGTGAGGGTGCTTTCGTAGTTCGCGCCGCGCCCCGGCCAAAAGACGCGCACAATGCCCATTAGCTCCTGGATGGCCCCATCTACCCAGGGACGGCCGATTGCCTGGCTGAAACGGTCAATGGAGAGACGCGCTTCGCGGTTGTCCAGGCAGCCGACGATCACGTCTACGTGGCGAAAGACGCCCAGCCCCATCTCGAAGTTGATGTCGCCATGCCACGCTTTGACGTTGACGTCGGGGTTGAGGGCTTTGACGGACTCGGCAGCGGCGTCTACTTTGCGACGGCCGTTGTCCTCCGCGCGAAAGAGCACCGAACGGCTCAGGTTGCTGTCCTCAATGGTGTCAAAATCGCAAATGAGGACGTTGCCGATGCCCATGAGCGCCAGGTTTTTCAGCACTTCATTGCCCAACGCGCCCGCGCCAACGACGAGGACGGTGGCCTGGCGCACGACTTCTTGTTTCCACCAGCTTATGTAGCCAAAGGTATGGTAGCGGTCACTATCGGGGTCGGTGATGATCAAGGTTTCTTCGGTCATAAGGTTAAATACACCGTAACGAAAGTTTTTAGAAGTTCAACTTTTTCAGAAAAGTTGAACTTCTCATGATAATTTGCGGTAGAAGGGCAGCGTGAACTCAGTGCGGTCGGCGTTCAGGGTGATGGATTTGCGCTCCGTTTCCCCGCCCAGGTCACGCGGCCAGGTGATGTCAACATCATAGGTCAGACCGGAATGAATGCGTACCGGCAGTTCACAGAGGAATTTGCCTTCGCGGTTGGTGGTTCCGGCGACGAAGCTTTTCACGCCGCGACAGGAGACTTTGATTTGCAGACCATATAAGCCGGGGCCGTCGGGGAACTCTTCAACCACAATGCGTAATTTCGTCGTTTTCATGGGTTCACGGCCGCGCCCGAAAATTTGGCGCACGTTATCGGCAAAGTTCGTAGTGGGCGCGCTGGTTGGGGGCGACGTGACGACTTTGGGTTGTGGCGCGGGCGGTCGCGGCGGTGGCGCCGGTCGCGGTTGTTGCAGATTGTCTTCTGTAATGCGAATGGGCGGCATACGGGTGACGTGGGCGGCCAATGGGGGCGCACCGGGCAGTTCCTCTGATTGGATGGTGAGGGGATCGCTGCGTGGGGCCGGCGGGGCGATGTCTACCGGTTCATCGGGGACGATTTGCAGCGTGTCGCGCGCGACTTCCGG
>JACSRF010000506.1 GCA_014879875.1 Anaerolinea sp. | reverse complement strand
CGTGGTTCAGTGGTAGAACGTCTCCTTGCCAAGGAGAAGGCCACGGGTTCGAATCCCGTCGCCCGCTCTCAGAAAGGCAGGCAAAGGCCTGCCTTTCTTTCTTTATGGCGACGTGGCCAAGTGGTAAGGCAGGGGTCTGCAAAACCCTCATCACCGGTTCGAATCCGGTCGTCGCCTTTTCGGATACAAGCCCTTGCAACTTTGCAAGGGCTTTCTTGTTTTGCCATCATTCTCCAGCGATAATTTGGATAATCAAGATGAAATTGTTATCATTAACATCATAAAAAGGAGAACAAGGCATGCAGATAAGTGCGGCCATGCGTGAATACCTGGCTGAAATTTACCGCTTACAACAAGACAACCCCACTGTGAGCACAACAACGTTGGCTGACCGGTTAAATGTTTCGGCGCCGGCCGTACCACGCATGTTGAAACGCCTCAAAAGCGCCGGGTATGTGAAACACGTGCCCTACCAGGGTGTTGAATTAACGGAGCTAGGTAAAAAAGAAGCGCTCCTGGAAATTCGCCGTCATCGTATTTTGGAAGTTTTTCTGGTGCAAATAATGGGTTTTACGTGGGATGAAACACACGAACATGCCGATGATCTGGGCAGTGGCTTGAACGATGTGTTGACAGAGCGCATGGCGAAAATGACCGATTTTCCCACCCGCTGCCCACATGGCGAACCGATTCCTGACAAACAGGGCAATATGCCCGAACTCAATGATTTTAGCCTGATCAATCTGGGGGTAGGGCAAACAGGAACCATTAGCCGCGTGCGCACGAATGAGCCAGAAAAGTTGCGGTACCTGGCAACACTCAAATTAATACCCGGCGCTCAATTTGAGATTGTGGGGCGGGCGCCATTTAATGGACCGATGCGTTTGCGTGTTGAGCAGGAAGAGATTGTTCTGGGGATGGAATTGCTCATGTCGCTGTGGGTTACGCGCTCTCCCAAGCCTGTGTAAAAGTCGGATCGTCAGGAGTTAAAGGTTAAGCGGCCGTAATGACTTTACCAATTTGTTGTGGCTCCTGACCGACCTGATCTATTTGAAATAGGCGCTAAGGAAACAAGCGGCGCGTTTTTATTTCGGCAATAGCATTTTGCTGGTAGCGGTACAATTTTGCCGGTCTTCCTTCCCCCAAGCTTTTCATGCGCCCTGTCTCTTCTAAGATGTTTGCCGACAAAATTTTGCGGCGAAAATTTCGTTTGTCTAATGACTCGTGCAGAATAATCTCATAAGCTTTTTGCAGATCAGATAATGTAAATTCATCAGGAAGCAGTTCAAAGCCTACTGCTGTATATTCCAATTTATACCGCAGTCGTGTCAACGCATAATCCAGGATTTCACGATGATCAAAGGCAAGGTCGGGCAGATTGAACATAGAAAACCAACCTGTTTCGGCCGCATCATCTCCCGGATGATGGTCAATGGCGTCATACGGAACAAGCGCAACGTAGACGACGGTAATGACTCTGGTACGCGGATCGCGGTCAGGTTGTCCAAACGTGTAAAGCTGCTCCATGTAGACGTTACGTACATTGGTTTCTTCGGCTAATTCGCGTGCGGCCGCTTCCTCCAGTGATTCATTGATGCGCACAAACCCCCCCGGAATTGCCCACATTCCGGCAAAGGGAGAGTGCTTGCGCTTAATGAGCAGTGCCTGCAAATCCTCAGCAACAAGGGCAAAAATGACAACATCTACTGTTACAGAAGGCCGAGCAAAAGCAGATGGATCGTAGTTTTCAGGTATGTTGTTTGTCACGGTATCCATCATCACACTGAACAAAGTGTCATGAAATAAAAAGTCCCTCGCCACTTATTCAATTTAGCCAGGGACGTATCGTCAAATCAGGTAATATCCAGGAACAAGTTTGTATAGAAGTTCAACTTCTTTGGAGAAGTTGAACTTCTAAAACCCTAGTTAGCCGGCACTTGATCCGGCAGTGTAGGACGGAGCAAGTCTGGATCATCTACACGTGGATGCAAATCAAAATCACTCTCTGTCGGTACAGCCAGCCCGCCCTCGTTGATGATTTGGGGCAAGCTGACGCTGGTTGTAAAGAAAACCGTATTGTCGCCCTGTGCCCGCAGCGCCAGGTCAATGTCTACGCCGCGTTCTAACGCCCATTTTAGAGCCAGTGCGTCTTGCGCTGACATGCTCAAAATCACCACGTCAGGGCGTGTTTGTTCACGGACAATAGGACATTCGATCAGTTCGTTGGAAACAGGGGAAACGCATAAATTAATGCTGGGTTCTGGCGTAGCGATCGGCTCTACGGCCGTCTCGCCCGCTACCACCGGTGAAGGAGTTGGCGCTAAAGCGGCGCGTAGTTCGTCTTGCGGCTGCCACGTGCCAACCCACAGCACTTTTGCTTGTTGAATGGCAAGCTGTGTCACACGTTTAGGAATAGGTCTTCCCGGTTCAAAATCTTGGCCTTCAATGAAGTTGTCACTAGGAATGATCTCCGCAACCTGATTGATGGCCGGGATAAACTCCAGACGCCCTTGTATTGTCTGCGGGAACAAGAATTCTGTGCCAGCGAGCAAGCCAGCCTGATAAACACGCTGCGTCATGTTGGGCAAGGCGGTGCGAAACTCAGAGTCTATTTCTACAACGCGCAGAGTCATCATGACGTCAACAAAATCGCCAGGGCGCATCGCAAATGCCGCCCCGCGAATTGCTGCGTCATTCGCCGATTCATCTCTATTGAGCGTGAGGGGAAAGGCAACGGCAACGCGGCCTTGATCAACGTATAACGCTAAATCAGACCCAAAGGATGCCAGGTCGGTAGCATTAAGGGCAATCATAGGGCTAAGGATGGCCTGTCCTTCAGACACGTCAACTTTGATAATACGGCCAACCAGGTCCTCGACGTCGGCAAACGTGTACCCACCTTGTAAGGCAATGTTTGCATTCGGGCGTAGTTCTAGTTCCAATAATTCAGGGGTAAGACGCTGACCAACGGGGATGTTCACTTTAGCCACAACGACGGATTCAAAACGAACAGATGGGGTTGGCGTCGGTGGGGGGATGTTCGGTTCGTCAGCGGAAGGGTTGGTATCTGTTTCTAGCAGTGCATCGGTCACCCCTGCCGTTGTGCCACTGCCAGAATTGCGCAACAGGATGAGGACAACAAGCACTGCGGCAACGATTACAACCAGGATAAGGAGGATAAATGTTCTTGGACGCATCGCAATTTCCCTACCTTGAAGCCAGGATTATGCCTTAGCTATCTGCACCATCACCACCGGATTGATTGGGCGTTGGGGTTAATTCCACTTCTTTAATAACAGCATCAACAGAAAAATTAAAGTTCGGTGGTATCTGGATATTAAATTTTTCCAGCAGATAGTTGATGTCAACGTTCTGCACAGAGTAAAGCTGCCCATCCTGAACCCCGCGTAAAGCAAAGTCTATGTCGGCGCCTGATTCAACGGCGTACTTCAGGAAGAGCTGCTGCTGGGGCGATAAGGCTACTAATAAGACTTTGGGAAAGGGCGTCCCCGTTGGCAGTAGGGGCGCTGGGGAAGGCGTCACTTCTCCTTCAACCGGTTCCGGCGTTGGGGTAGGTCCTTGCACTGCTTCTGGTGGGGTCCAGTCGCCGACTTGAATAACTTTTGCATTTTGCAGGATCATGGAAACGAGCACCGGGCGCTGCGCTTCTGAAGGGGCAATATGCGCCAGATCACCGGTGGGAAGTGACTCGAAACGGCCGTATGGGGCAATGATGATAACATCCTGTGTGACCAGCGCTTCAGTGTCCTCGGTCTCAACAGCCTCGATAAAGTCTTCTAAAAAGAACACGGCCGCATTCTGCATATAGGTTTGGAACTGTTCATCAATCTGGTAAAAGAGGAAGGAAAGCATGATGTCAACATTGTCACCCGCTTTCAGCCCATACCCCACGCCAGACAGTCGATCCATCGGCACGGCCGCAGCCACAAACCCTGGTGGAATTAACGAAGAAGGCCCATACTCATTCGCTCCCAGGATGGTGGGATCGATGACCAACGCATCAAATGTCAGCGTTTCCCCCTGGAAAATATCGGTGCGCGCATATAAGCCAACCGCATCCTTTATATTGGTAATAACATTGTCGCCAACACTTGTCGCCAGGCGCATATCTATGAACAACTCTGCCTCAGTTAACTGCCATCCACGCGGAACCGTTTGCAACGAGACAACCACCTCTACCATTTCCGGTAAAGGGTCCCCAGGCTCAACTCCAGGTGGCAACTGAACGTCATCGCCCGGCGGTATATCCCCGGATGGCACATCGGCATCAGGGGACACGTCCTGCGTGGCGTCACCCGCATCTTGCTGCAAAACATACATGACGCCAACCGCAGATAATATCAAAATACCAACTATGAAAATGAGGATAGCGATCGCTCGACGGTTCATGTTTTCATTCCTCTAGAGGTTTCCATTACCAGGAATTGCTCCAATCGCTAAGGTTGGGAAAAAGCATGGTGCGTCACAAGCCAATGGCATCAACCTGGCAGCTAACGGCACGGTGACAAGTCGTGGAATACACAAAAAGATCATACACGATAGAAGTTTGTCAACAATCTTTAATAATATGTAAACCTTACAATGGTGCATATGGTAACATATGTAAAGTTGAATGGCAAATGGTGGCTGCCTTCTTAACGGCTTTTTTCCAGAATTGGGGGAAATTGGGTAAAGAAACGCAAACAACAGGACAAAACAGCGCCATACGAAACAGGCAAAATGGGGGAAACTGCCTTAGCGAGCCGGTTGCGGTGCGTCTGTTAACATCTGCCACCACGCCTGCCAGGGGCGGGCATTAATAAGCGGATCTGGCGTCGGTGGGGGCGCCAACGTGGGCGCGGGCGTAGCGGCAATCAACAAAGGCACAATTCGTTTTTCGCCTGGCAACAACTGCCCTGCTTCGTTGCGGGCATAGGCTGCCACGTAATCATCACTTTGCACGTAGGTAAGTGTTGCTTGCAAGGCAACCTGCCGGGTAGATTCTTGCATAATTTCCTGGCGCAGTTCGTCTTCACCCACACCCACTAAACGGCCCGCTTGCGCGCGCCGATTCAAATCCAGAGCAATGAACAGTGCGGCGATGACGGCCAGCAACACTAATATTTGGGGAAGGGTGAACAACGGCCGTTGCCGAAACCATTTCTTGTCCATATTAGGAACATCTTAACTGGGTTTGGCGATTGATGCAACAAGAATCTGCTCATCACATTTCCCGATTCCTACATCCAATGGTAAAATGCTGCTGTGAAAACAAAGCATGGCAAACAACAAGCGACGGCGTCAATAATCCCCATAGATTATCTGGTTATCGGTCACATTGCCTGTGATCTGACCCCCGATGGCTGTGCGGTGGGCGGCACAGTGGCCTATGCCGGCCGCGCCGCCCATATTTTAGGCTGCCATACGGCCGTTCTCACCAGCGCCCATGCCGATTACGACTTAGTCGACGCCTTGCCGGGCATAGACATCCACTGCCTCGCCACCGACCGCAGCACGACCTTTGCCAATCGTTACACCGCCGAGGGGCGTGTACAAACAATACATGGGGTGGCCGCCAGGTTAACGGCCGCGCACATCCCCGCTGCCTGGCAGCGCGCCGCCATCGTTCACCTTGGCCCCATCGCCAATGAAATTGACCCGGCCATGATGCACCTCTTCAGTAACAGCCTGATCGGGTTGACGCCACAAGGATGGATGCGGCAGTGGGATGCAAACGGCCGTGTCTATGCCCAAGATTGGCAGGCGGCGCGCGCCTATTTACCATTGGCCGCGGCCGTCATTATCAGCGAAGAAGACCTGCTCAATGACGCCATGCTCGCGCAATACCGGCGCTGGTCACGGCTGCTGGTGCTGACACAAGGGTATCGCGGCTGCACCGTTTTTTGCGGCGACGAGATACGGCAGTTTGACGCCCCACATGTGCCTGAAGTGGAATTTACCGGCGCCGGAGATATCTTCGCGGCCGCTTACCTGGTGCGCCTCTGGCAAACAGATGGCAACCCATGGGAGTCAGCCCGCTTTGCCAACGAAATTGCCGCCGCCTCGGTAACACAACAGACCCTCGCCGGCAAAATGGAGCATATTCGCCAACAATGGGGTCAATCTTGAGAATTGCTCCCATCGCTTATAAGACACAGCTATGACAAAAATTTATGCGGTTGTCAATCAAAAAGGTGGCGTCGGCAAAACTACTACTGTCATTAATCTGGGCGCCTATCTGGCCAGCAAAGGTCGCCGCGTCCTGATCGCCGACATAGACCCACAAGCCAATGCCACATCCGGCATTGGCGTGAACAAGTATGATCTACAAATGTCTATGTACAACTTGCTGCTGGAAGAAACGGCCGCTGCTGATGTCACCCACCCTTTGCCAGAATTCAACCTGGACATTTTGCCCTCTCATCCGTCATTGGCCGGCGCTGAAGTGGAATTGGTCAACGCGATTGGGCGCGAATATCGGCTGCGAAAAGGGCTGGAAACGGTGAACGGCCGTTACGATTACATCCTCATTGACTGCCCCCCCAGCCTGGGACTGCTCACCGTCAACGCCCTCACCGCCGCCAAAGATGGCGTGCTCATTCCCGTGCAGTGTGAATACCTGGCCCTGGAAGGGTTAACACAGCTCGTCCAAACCATCGAATTGGTGCGAAAATACCTGAACCCAGCCCTGGCGATACGCGGCTTGATCATGACCATGTATGACGGCCGTACCAACCTCAGCCGCCAGGTGGTTGAAGAAGTGCGCAGCTACTTTCCCGGCAAAGTCTTCCGCACTATCGTCCCGCGCAACATACGTCTCGGCGAAGCCCCCAGCTATGGGCAGCCAATTAGCGTGTACGCCCCCAAATCGCCGGGAGCCATCGCTTACCAAATCTTAACGGCCGAACTGCTCAAGGGAGACGCCCAGGCCAAAAGCGGGGATTAAAAGATTTAGCAGTGACAAAGGAGCAATTTTTATGAGTAAAAAGCGAGGACTTGGACGTGGGCTGGGCGCGCTTATCCCAGGCGCAGCGGAGGAAACGGCCGTATCTCCGGCCAATGACGGCCTGCGCACCATCCCCGTGGACAGCATCCAGCCCAACCCACACCAGCCCCGCAGCGTGATGAATGAGGAAAAACTGGCCGAACTGGCGGCCTCTATCAAAGAACATGGCCTCATCCAACCGCTCATCGTTACCGCGTCCGACAACGGCTACACCCTCATTGCCGGCGAGCGGCGCTGGCGCGCGGCGCAGCTGGCCGGGCTGGCCGAACTGCCGGTCGTCGTCAAAGAAGCGACGCCACAAGCCATGCTGGAACTCGCCATCATCGAAAATATCCAGCGGGCTGACCTCAACCCATTGGAAGAAGCCTACGCCTACCAACAATTAATGGATGAATTTGGGTTGACACAGCAGCAAGTGTCGCAGCGCATTGGTAAAGCGCGTTCCACCGTCGCCAACCTGGTACGCCTGTTGGAGCTGCCCGCCAATATCCAGCAAGCCGTCACCGATGGCCTGATCAGCGGTACACACGCCCGTGTCCTACTGCAGCTGCCCGATGCCGCCATGCAGACAGAAGCGATGGGCCTGGTCATTGAACTGGCCTTGAGCGTGCGCCAGACGGAACTGCTGGTGAGACTGCTGCCGCTGAATTTGTCGGGGGAAGTGCGCGAGGCAGTGCTGCACGGCCGTATCAGCCAATCCCACGCTGAAACGCTGCTGCCCCTGCCCACTCCCGAAATGCAAACCAACCTGCTGCACCAGATCACCATGCGCAAATTGACCGTGCCCGAAACAGAAGCATTGGTGACGCGGTTGTTGTCTGGCAAACGGCCGCAGCCCAAACAAAAACGCACCCTGCCCGCCGAAATCATAGATTTGCAAAAACAGTTCGCAGAACGACTCGGCCAGCCGGTTGAAATTCAAAAAAGCGGCAAAACCGGCAAAGTCATCCTGCACTTCTATTCCGACGAAGAATTACAAACCATCTACGATGCCATTATTGGCGACGCCTGACGAGTAATCTATGTCCACCAACACCCAACTTATCCAGGAAAAATTGGCGCAAGTCACCGCGATTCTCGACGAATTCAACATTGATTTATGGCTCACCTTTGTGCGCGAAACGTCCATGCAGCCAGACCCGGCGCTGGAGTTGATCGCCGGGGTTGACGTAACCTGGCAGTCCGCCTTTCTGCTCAGCCGCAGCGGTCAACATACGGCCATCGTCGGCCATTTTGATGCGGCCAATGTGCTCGATCTGGGCGCTTACCAGGTCATTGGCTACCATGAAGGCCTTCGCCAACCCTTGCTGGAAGCGCTGACCGCTTACCAACCGGCAACCATTGCTATCAACTATTCAGAAAGCGATGTGGCCGCCGATGGTCTGTCGCACGGCATGTATCTGGCGCTGTGCGACCATTTGCAAGCAACGCCCTTTGCCGGACGCCTGGTATCTGCCGAAAAAATCATCGCTGCCCTGCGCGGTCGTAAGAGCAAAACGGAGATCGAACGGGTGCGGCAAGCAGTGTTGACCACGGAAAAGTTGTTTGACGCCGTTGAACAGTTCGCCAAACCGGGGATGACGCAGCGCCAGATCGCTGATTTTGTGCGCGGGCGCGTTGACGAAATGGGGCTGGGATATGCCTGGCCGAAGCCGTTTAACCCCATCGTGACCTGCGGGCCGCATTCGGCCGTCGGCCATGCCGCCCCTGGCGACGTGGTGTTAGCAAAGGGGCACACGCTGCACCTGGACCTGGGCATCAAGCAAGATGATTACTGCTCTGACTTGCAGCGCATGTGGTACGTGCTGAATGATGGCGAAAGCGAAGCGCCAGCAGATGTGCAACGCGCATTCGACGTGGTGTATGGGGCCATTAGGGCCGGCGAGCGCCATTTGCAGCCGGGTATGCCTGGCTGGCAAGTGGACGCGGTTGCCCGCGAGTTTATTGTGGATAATGGCTACCCGGAATATATGCACGCCTTTGGACATCTGCTCGGTCGTTCGGCGCACGATGGCGCTACCGTATTAGGGCCGCGCTGGGAACGGTACAAGGGCATTTGCGATTTATTGGTTGAGGTGGGCAACATTTTCACGCTCGAACTACATGTCGTCGTCCCCAATCGGGGCATCATGAGCCTGGAAGAAGATGTGGTGGTGACGGAGAATGGGATTGTGTATCTAAGTGCGCCGCAAAAAGAACTGCGGTATATACGGCCGTAACCATGCACCCCATCCTCTCCCACTACCAGGCCCAAGCTTTGCTGCAAGCGCGCGCTGCGGGCACGGCCGTTGCCGCCATTTCCCTCGACCTCAACCTGTCAACTTCCCCCGTCACATTGTCGCCGCAGGGCGTGACGCTGCCTGACGGCCGTTCCCTCACCTTCGCCCAACTCACCACCATCGCCGCCAACGAAAACGCCTGTTACCTGGTCACCCCGGAGAACGAGATCGAAAAAATCCACTTCTTCTCCGAAACGCACAACCGCTTCTACAGCCTCATGCCGACCACGGGCGCGCCCACCATGCTCGTCTCCGGCTTTCCCATGCACCGCATTAAGGATACCGACCCGCACCAGGACACCATCAGCAAAATCAAATCTGTGTCCCCCATCACCGGGCACGTGCTGGACACAACAATGGGCCTGGGGTACACGGCGATCATGGCGGCGCAAACGGCCGTCTCCGTCACGACCATCGAACTCGACCCCACCGTCCTCGACATTTGCCGCCACAACCCCTGGTCACAAGACCTGTTCACCAACCCCAAAATCACCCGCCTCATCGGCGACGCCTACGACGTCGTTGCCCAATTCCCCGACGCCCACTTCGCACGCATCCTGCATGACCCGCCCATGTTCAGCCTGGCCGGAGACCTGTATGCGGCCGAATTTTACCGGCAGCTTTACCGCATCCTCACCCCAAAAGGGCGGCTTTTCCATTATATTGGCGACCCACAAAGCAAGTCGGGCCGCAGCGTCACCCGTGGCGTGGTGCGTCGCTTGCAAGAGGCCGGCTTCCATCGCGTCAAACCCTACCCACAAGCCTTTGGCGTCGTCGCCTACAAGTAACATGTGGCTCTTATTCTACACTCCGCATTCCGCATTTTGCACTCACTGAAGGAAGGCTATGCCATGCAAGTCATCCTCGTCGCTCCCAATCTTGAAGAACGCGACATGCTCACCTACATCCTCAAACATGCCGGGCTGGCCGTTGCCAGTAGTGGCAGCTTACAGCGCGTCGCCGCCAAATGGTTGGAACGGCCGTCTGACCTGGTGGTAACGGCTGGCGTGCCGGTACAAGAACTGCTGCGCGATCTGATCGCTTTACGCCAAATCACCCAGATCCCCTGCCTGCTCATTGTCGAAGCCCCCACCGAAGATGAGCTATGCCGTCTGCTGCATACTGGCGCCGACCTCGTTTTGGCGCGACCGGTGGCCCCACGCATCCTTGCTGAATACAGCAAGGCCTTGCTGCGCCGCAATGGAACCGTGCCCATCTCCGTGCTGCCCCGTCTCAACATCACCGAAATCAAACTCGATCCTAATACGCGTACCATTCGCGTACTCGGTGGCGACGAACGCCGCCTTACCCAACTTGAATTTCGCCTCCTCTACATTCTCATGGTTAACCAGGATCAAGTCGTGCCCATAGACACCATCGTCGAACGTGTTTGGGGGTACACCGGGCAAGGCAGCCGCGAGTTGGTGCGCGGCTTAATCAGCCGGCTGCGGCGCAAAATCGAACCCGACGTCAGCGCCCCACGCTTTATTCAAAATGTGCCCGGCATTGGCTATCGTTTTTCTCTGGAAAGCAATTAATCTTTACACACACTTCACACAATTCAGCCAATTTTGTCATGACTTTTGCACACTGTACTTAACCCCTTTTACACAGCAAATATTTATCTTTAGCTCAAAGTCTGCAAGTTTTCAGAGTCAAAGGTTAAACATGTCATTTTCAAACAAAAAGGAAGTTGGTTTTTGCCCTGATTGCGATTCACGGATTAAATTGAAGTCCCCACGCCTGGGCCAGAAAGTTACCTGCCACGCCTGTGGCACCGTCTTGGAAATTATTGGTACCTCTCCAGTAGAACTCGATTGGGCCTTCGATGAAGGACTTGATTTTGACGAACTGGCGACGAAATTAGAAGATAAAAAGGATCGAAACGCACAGCGCGAAGAAAAAGATTTCGACCTCTTTTAACCACACCACCTATTTGTCTAATGTGTAAACGACGTTTTCGTCTTTGCGTGTGTAGGGCAATTTGACAAATTGCCCTACATGATGA
>JACSRF010000505.1 GCA_014879875.1 Anaerolinea sp. | reverse complement strand
TAAACCGTAGGGATTCTTCGCTCCGAAGACTCCGCTCAGAATGACAATTCGCGGACTAATTTGTAAAGGGCAACTTCCGCTTTTTGAACCATGCCGAGTATAGCAACGTTGGCGTAAAGGTTGGGCAGTTCGAGGGCGCCGGGCATCGAGAATATCATCCGACGCCCGACGCCCAATGTTACTCTTGTGTACGCACGGCCGTTCGCGTTGCCAGCCGCGCCCAGGGCCACGCCCCTACCGTCACGTCGCGCCGTTGGAAGCTGAGCAGGGCCAGCAAGGCAAAGACAATGCCCGCGCCCACTAACACGCCTGCTTTGCCCCAATCCACGCCTTCGGTGAGTACCTTGCCGCCCAGGTTATAGTAGAAGGGGAAAAACGGCCGTAAATCCTGCAATGGCCCCGCCTGTTCCGCCAGATTGTTGAACAAATAGCCGCCAAGCAGCACCGTCAACCCGACGCCCATCGCGTGGTTACGACGCGGCAGGTAGGCTCCCATGAACAGCGTTAACATGGCAAACATAAACGCCAGCGGCCACGCTTCCAACGTGCTCCACAGCAGGTTTGTCATGTTGATTTGCCCCTCCAGGTCTGCTTGTACGGATGGAAACACGATCAGGTATCCTAAATGGGCAATGAGCAGCACAATCAACAGGGCGATAGCCGTCGCCACTATCTTCATCAGGACGATCTGCCAGCGGGCTAACGGCAGCGCCAACAGCGTCTCCAACGTGCCGTCTTCTTCTTCACCGGCTAACGCATTCGCGCCGGTAATGACGGCATAGACGGCGATGGTCAGCCCTAAAAAAGAGACGTAAATCGCTATCAGACTGGTAATAGAGAAAAAATTCTCGATCATACCAAACGCTTTGTAAATGGGAATAGAGGCCAGGTCTATGTTGGCAAACTGGGGCGCCAGGTCTGGCGCCATGGCCATGATCATCGCCAGGTATGCGCCAATGCCCATGCCCCAACCGATAACGGCCGTTCCCCGCTTCTTCAATTCGGCGACTAATAAATTAAACATGACCATTCCCTCCGCCATAATAAGCCAGAAACACCTCTTCGAGCGATAACTCTACCGTCTCAATGTCAATGATGCCGTATGGGGCGACCTGCGCCATAAACTCATCCAGGTTTTCCTGCACCTCGACCATCACCTGATCGGCGTTGTGTTCAATCACCGTAATGCCCGGAACATGCAGCAGTTCCGGCGCAATCAGAGCGCGAAACTGTAACCGCAGCCGATGCAGCCGGCGCGCCAGTAAATCTTGCACCTTTTCCACCGCAACCAACTGCCCATTACGAATGATGCCCACGCGGTCACACACAGCCTGCACTTCAGACAAGATGTGCGAGGAGAAAAAGACGGTACGGCCGTCGGCCTGCGCCTCCCGCACCAGTTCCAACACCGTCTGCTGCATCAAAGGGTCTAACCCACTCGTCGGTTCATCCAGAATCAACAAATCTGGCTTGCTCATAAACGCCGCCACAACGCCCACTTTTTGCTTGTTGCCCCGCGAATATTCACGCATCTTGCGGCTCGTATCCAGATTCAGCCGCTCGCATAGCATCCGCCGGTACGCCGGGTCGGTGTGATTGCCACGCACCGCTACCAGCATATCCAGATAAGCAGACGCCTTCATGAAGGGCAGCGCCAATTCCCCAGGGATGTACCCAACCCGCTTGCGGATCGCTACCCCATCCCGCTGGCAATCTTGTCCAAAAATGTGCGCCGTGCCCTGACTGGGGCGAATGATGTCGAGCAGTACGCGCTGCGTGGTTGTTTTGCCGGCGCCGTTCGGCCCTAAAAAGCCAAACACTTCGCCCTGGCGCACCGTCAAGTTGAGGTCAACAACCCCCCGATGTTTACCGTAGTAAACGGTCAATCCCTTTGTCTCAATAACCGAATTGTTCATATCTCGGCTCCAGTTGTATCTTGTCCAGCCATATATCTACAACAACATACACTAAATTGACTTTGTAAAAATATATTTTTAGATGTGTCTAAATTATGACAAAATTTTAACGAATGTCAATAGCGGAACGTGTGAAACGTGACGGAATTGACACGACGTGATGCGCTACATGAGCGCCCGAATCGCTGCTACATCGCTTTGAATTTGCGTTTTGAGGGCGTCCAGACCAGAAAATTTGCGTTCAGGGCGAATCCGCTCCATCAATTCTACCCGCAGCGCTTGCCCATATAAATCGCCGTCGAAGTCGAGCAGGTGCGCCTCTACCGTGACGTGGCGGCCATTGACGGTTGGCCTGACGCCAACATTGGTGGCCGCGACGTAACGGGACGCGCCAACCCAGGCATAAGCAGCGTAAACGCCATTAGCGGGCAGCAGTTGTTCCGACCAGGCGTCTACGTTGGCAGTGGGGAAGCCAATAATACGGCCGCGTTGATCGCCCATAACAACTTCACCGCTGACGTGATACGGCCGTCCCAAACACGCATTTACATCTACCAGGTTGCCCTCTTGCAAACAGCGACGGATCCGGCTGCTGCTCACCCAATCCCCATTCACGGCGACCAACGACTGTACCAGTTCGACTGTAAATCCTTTCTCTTGCCCCAAACGGCGCAAGAAAGGCACGTCCCCCTCCCGTTGATAGCCAAATGCAAAATTACCGCCCCACAACTGGCGCATGTCCAGGTGGTGCAGCAGTTGCGCCACAAAGTCGGCGGCGCGTGTCTGGCGCACAGTGTCATTAAACGGATGCGTGATGATTAAATCTACGCCGAGGGCAGCGAGCAGCGCCACACGGTCGGCCAGGCGGGTAATGTAGAAGGGTTCCTCGGAGTAGCGCAGCACCCGTTTGGGGTGGGGAAAGAAGGTGAGCACGGCCGCGCGCGCGCTGGCCGTGTGTGCAGCCTGAACCATACTCGCAATGACCGCTTGATGCCCAAGATGCACGCCATCGAAGGAGCCAAGCGCCACAAACGTTGGCTGACGGTCAGGAACGTCGCTTAACTGGTTAACATGGATGTAAGTCATATTTCTGAATGGAAAATCTTCTTCGGCTGCCAGGCATCATCGCGGGCGACGACAATGCCAATGAACTGCGCTTGTTCGTCATAAGCGCGCGCTACGTCTGCCGTCGGATGGGATGGCTGCCGGGGTATGGCGCGCCCCTGGTGCAAATCGGCCGTTTCTGCTGTGCTGACATCCAGGCGGGGGAAGTGGGCAACGGCCGTATCCGTCGGCCAGAGATGCTCTGCTAACATGGCGGCAGACAGGTCGGCAAGCGGGATGGCCTTGTCTAGCGTAAACGCGCCCACCTGCGTCCGTTGCAGGCTGGCGACGTACCCGCCACAGCCCAACGCCTCGCCCAGATCATGCGCCAGCGACCGGACATACGTGCCCGATGAACAGGTGAGGGTGATGTGCAAATGGGGTGGCTGCCACTGCTGCACGTCTAGCTGGTAAATGGTGATGGTGCGCAGCGGCCGTTCCACTTCCACGCCCTGCCGCGCCAGCTTGTACAGGGGTTGTCCATTTTTTTTCACTGCCGAGTACATGGGGGGAAGCTGCTGCACCGTGCCGCGAAACAAGTGCAGCGTTTCAAGAATGGTGGGGAGGGTAAGATGGGTAAACGGCCGTTCCTGCACCACTTCACCCTCAGCGTCATACGTCGTTGTCGTTTGCCCCAGGCGAATTGCCGCCGCATAGGACTTGGTCTGGCCGAGTAAATAATCTGCCAGGCGTGTTGCCCGTCCTAAACAGAGCAGCAGCACCCCCGTCGCCAACGGATCCAACGTCCCGGCATGGCCTACGCGCCGCAGCCCGCTTATCCGGCGCACCTGGTTCACAACGTCATGCGACGTCATCCCCAGCGGCTTATCCACGTTCAATACGCCTTCAATTTGCGACATGACTAAATGTGCCCGTTTGCCGCCCAACTCAGCCAGCCGACGCCGAAAAACAGCGGCCTAACGGCTCCTATCATGAAGCGGTGACGACTGCTGCTGTATCATCTCTTTGCACATATCTACGACCAGTGATTCAGCTCGCGCCAGCGGGCCATCCAGCGTGCAGCCGGCGGCCAGTGGATGCCCACCACCACCCAGATTCACGGCCAATTCTGATACGCTGTAAGGGGGACGGCAGCGCAACCCAACGCGAATAGACCCATCTTGCATTTCCATGAGTACCGCGCTCATCACCGCTTCATCCACATTAGCCAGCAAATTCACCAGCCCGGCGCTGCCAGAACTGGTATAGTGAATTGCCCCTAAATCCCGTTTGCTAATACTCGTCCAAATGAGGCCACTTTCCAGCCGCGTTTTGTTGAGGCCGGTGCGCCACATTTGCAGCGTCGCAAAGGGTTTACTGTTTAATCCTTGCATTGTCACCAGCGATAAATCAGCGCCAACTTCCATCAGGTTGCTGGCGATTTTCATGGTGCGTGCCGTTACGCCAACGGTGCGAAAGCCGAGCGTATCCGTCACCAGACCAGTCAGCAAACTCAAAGCCAGATCAGTTGTCAGCGAAATTCCCAGGTCGGCAAAAAGCGAATACAAAATTTCTGTCGTCGAAGTGGCTTCGGGGTCTACCAGGTTGATGTCGCCAAACAGGGTATTGGTAATGTGGTGATCCACGTTGATGATAAACGGTTTCGGGTTGGGGAGGGTGGTAAACGCTTTGCCCATGCGCGTTTCATCACCACAATCCACCACAAAGAGTAAATCATATGGGATATTGGATTCCCGTTCTGTTTGAATGCGATCAGATAGGGCTAAATATTTGAATCGGTTGAGTGAGCCATCGTCGCAGACCAATGTTACCCGTTTGCCTAACTGCTGCATGGCCTGGCCAACGGCCGTTAACGATCCCAATGCATCCCCATCAGGCCCAACATGCGTAATCGCCAACACGTGGGTTGCCCGCATTAGCGCATTTTGAATTTTTGTTTGTATGGTTGTCACAAATTACTCTCTGCTGCCCGGCGCGACTCGGAAAATCGTTCCACAATCGCTCTCATTCTTCCTCATCTGCTGCTGCGGCTGGCGGGATTTCCAAACTGTCCAAAATTTGATGCACAGTCTCAGCGTGCGCCAGCGTGGGGTCCCAACGAAAATGGAGCTGCGGAATCGTGCGCACTTGCATCCGCTGCGCTAATTCATGCCGAAAAAACCCGGTTGCTTTTTGCAAGGCAGCCATCACTTCTTTGCGGCGCGATTCATCCCCCAGGGCATTGACGTACACATCCGCATGTTGCAATTCCCGATCAATGGTCACACGGGTCACAGTCATACCCAACAAGCGCGGGTCTTGCACGCCCCGCTGGCTTAACTCACTTAAAAGCATCCGAATCTGTTCGGCGGTACGTTGCTGTCTTATCTTACTCATAATAAAAATTAAGCAGTTTCCACTTTGCGGGTCACAAAGAATTCAATAATGTCACCAGCCAGATAATCATCATAATTATCAATGCGCACCCCAAATTCAAAGCCAGCCTTGATTTCGCGCACATTTTCTTGTAAATGTCTCAGGCTGGTCACATTGCCTGTGTACATCAATTTCTTGTTGCGAATAACGTGCGCCTGGGCATTACGACGCCCCTCACCGGTGCGCATAAAGGAGCCGGCAATTTTGCCCAGGTTGCGAATTTTGAACACCTGCCGCACCTCGGCTCGTCCAATCACAACCTGTTCATACGTTGGTTCCAACATCCCCTTCATGGCTTTTTCAACGTCTTCTATCAGGTGATAAATGATGGTGTATGTCTTGATTTGAACCTGTTCGCTGCTGGACGCCGCCAGCGCCACCGGATCGGCGCTGACGTTGAAGCCGAGGATGACAGCATCAGAGGCCGAAGCAAGCATCACGTCACTTTCGGTAATGTTACCGGTGGCGGCGCGCAAAATATCAATAGAAACTTCTTCACCGTTTAGTTTTTCCAGTGAATGGACAATTGGCTCTAACGATCCCTGCACGTCTGCTTTGACAATCAGGTTGAGTGTTTTCTCATCCCCTTCTTGTAAACGAGCGAAGAACTCATCCAGGCTGGTGGGGCGTTGTCGCTGCAAGACACTCGCTATCACTTCTATCTCGCCGACGATTTTGCGCGCTGCTTTTTCACTTTCCACAATACAGAAAGAGTCACCCGCTGCGGGGATGCCGTTTAAGCCAGAGACGGCGATGGGCGTAGAGGGGCCAGCTTCTTTGATTGGCTTGCCGGTGTAGTCGTACATGGCCTTGATACGGCCGTAATGCGGCCCAATCAACAAAGTATCCCCATGACGCAGCGTCCCATTTTGTACCAGCAGCGTCACCATGTTGCCGCGCCCTTTCTCTTTACTAGCTTCTAGTACAACCCCGGTGGGGGAAGCTTTCGGGTTGGCCTTGGGCGCTAAATCTTCGCCGACCAGCAAAATCGCTTCCAGCAAGTCTTCAACCCCAAGCTGTTCTTTGGCAGATACCGGAATCACCATCGTATCCCCATCCCATTCATCGGGGACCAGGCCAATTTCAGCAAGCTGCTGCATGACGCGCGGCGGATTACTGGCGGGTAAATCAATTTTGTTTAAGGCGACAATAATGGGGACACGGGCAGCGCGCGCATGGTCGGCCGCTTCCAGCGTTTGCGGCATGACGCCATCATCGGCGGCCACCACCAAAATGGCGATGTCGGTTGCCTGGGCGCCACGGGCGCGCATAGCCGTAAATGCCTCGTGACCAGGCGTATCCAGGAAGGTGATTAATTGTCCATCTTGTACCACCTGGTAAGCGCCAATGTGCTGCGTAATCCCGCCCGCCTCACCAGCCTGGACGTTGGTGTGACGCAGCACGTCAAGCAGGGAGGTCTTGCCGTGATCAACGTGCCCCAACATGGTAATAACCGGAGGGCGTGGTTGCAGGTCGGTCTCGGATTCGTGGGACAGAATTTCCCGCCAGGCCGGCCGTTCAATAACTGCTTCTACTTCCTCTTCTTCCTGGCTGGATTGTTGAACAACCTCAAACCCCATTTCTTCGGCGACAATAGCGGCCGTATCGAAATCAATTTGCTGGTTGATGTTCGCCATAATGCCATTGCTCATCAACTCCTTGATGATGTCAATGGGACTGCGGTTCATCATGTTCGCCAGCTCGCGTACCGTCAAAAAATCAGGTAATTCAATCTGTGCCATCTGCTTCCTTCCTACAAATTCCATTAGAAATAACGCCTGGGGTGGTGTTCACCGCCGCATTCATACCTGATCAGCGGACACCAGGACATGGAATCGTTTCTGGAATCTATGCCGGCGTATTTCCGCTGCTGGCGAGGGGCTTATGGGCAGCTATGGCTGCTTTGTTCGCTTCGCTTATTTCGGTATGTAGGGCGCTGTTCAACAGTGAAATGTTGTGAAGGGCTTTGTCCCAACATGCGGGTTGGTCACATAAATATGCCCCGCGCCCATTTCGTTTTCCGGTTGGATCAACCACCACGCCTTCATCTGCTGTTTGCACCAGGCGGGTCAGGCGTCGTTTGTCAAATTTCTGGCGACAGGCAGTACAACTCCGTTGCGGGATATGTTTTTGCCGTCGCGGGCCTTGTTTTTTCTTTGCCATTTCTGTGTAAAACGTCAAACGCGCCCTGCGCGTTTGACGTTTTAAGGTTTAGAAATCGCTTGCTGCGTCGTAATCTTCCCAACTTTCGCGGCCGCGGCTGCCTTTGCGCTTGCGTTTGACGACGACCTCCCCCATGTCTTCATCAAAGACCAGCTCCCGCCCCTTACGGCCGCGCCGCTTCCCTGCCGCGTCTTCTTCCTCTGTTTTGGGGGTAGTCCGTACCACCACCACCGGCGCTTTTTCCGGCTCAGGTTCCGGTTCTGGGGTCGTAATGACGAGCGAGCGCGACAAATCGTCGAGTTCGGAAACGGGTTCGGCGGCAGGGGGAGGCGCTGCTGCCGCTACTTCAGGCGCGGTTTCCGGGGCAACGGGCGTTTCCACTTCTGGTTCAAGTTCAACGTTGGCGACGGGTTCTGGTTGGGGAACCGCAGCGGCCGTTTCGTCTGCCGTCACCGCAATGGCCTCCGCCAGGTCCGGGAGTAATTCAAGGTCAGCTACCGCCGGCTCATCGGCCGGTTCCACCGCCGCTTCCTCCACACCGGCCGTAACTTGAGCCATATACGCATCCGTCATCTCTTTCAACGTTTCCAACATCTTCTCGCCGAAACCTTTGAAATTCAGGAAAACGTGATCGCCCAATTCCAGCGTGTACAAAATGTCGCCGACCGTCTCGATTTCATTATCCAGCAGCAAATTATGAATGCGTCCTGGTAAATCCAGCTCATCCAGCGGCAATTTCCAGGTTTCTTGCGGTACGTTCTTGCGCGCCAACGCCCGTTGCTTGCGCACCTGCTCATAGCCCTTCACCCGCGCCGTCACAATACTACCTTCCACCTGGCTTACCAGGCGGTCTAGCGTATGGTAATCTTCCGACGTAATCGGGCGATTAGCCGCTTTCTTCTCCAGGACTAACTGCGCCTGCTCGATCAAAGTCTTGTTCTTTTGCACGTGATCCGGCACAGCAGGGCTGTCCAGACTATTCAGCGAATCGCCCGCTGCTTCTGTCAGGCTCTTAATATCAATGCGCCAGCTCGTCAGCTTGGCGGCCAACCGCGCGTTTTGCCCTTCGCGCCCAATCGCCAGCGATAACTGGTCATCCGGCACAATCACAATTGCCGTTTTGCCATCATCCGGGTGCTCTTCCAGAAATACTTGTGACACCCGCGCCGGACTCAGCGCCTTGGCAATGAAGACGCGCTGATCCGCATCCCACTCAATGACGTCAATCTTCTCGTCGTTCAGTTCGCGCACAATACTTTGAATGCGCACGCCGCGCATCCCCACACATGCGCCAACCGGATCAACGCCAGGCTGTAAAGCCTGCACCGCCACTTTTGAACGCTGCCCTGCTTCACGGGCAATACTCTTGATTTCCACCTGACCGTTATAAATTTCCGGCACTTCCAATTCCAACAAACGACGCAGCAAATTACGATGGTTCCGGCTCACAAAGATTTGTGGGCCACGATTGGTACGACGCACTTCCAGTACGTAAACGCGAATTTTGTCATGGGCGCGATACCGTTCGCCGCCAACTTGATGACTCTTAGGCAAAATCGCTTCGGTACGCCCCAGACCAATGGTAATGTGCTGCCCGCTAATGCTCTGCACGGTGCCATTGACCAATTCACCCTCACGGCCAGAAAAATCTTCGTAAAGATGTTCCCGCTCTGCCTCGCGCACGCGCTGCAACAGCACTTGTTTGGCAGTTTGCGCGGCAATACGTCCAAAGCTGGAGCTGGTGCTGTCAATCATGATGATGTCGCCCAACTCTACATCCTTGAAGCCAGCCTGACGCGCCTTTTCGATGAGAACCTCTGTGCGATCATCTATAATGCTGTCTACAACCTCTTTCTCCGCATAAATTGTTGGCTCACCTGTACGTGGGTCAATCTCTACCGTTACTTTTTGAATATTGTTGAGATTTGCATCACGCCGGAACGCGGAAACAAGCGCTGTTTTGAGGGCTTCGAAGACATCTTCTTTCGGCAAACCTCGTGATTCACATATTTCATTGAACGCTAAAATAAATTCGCTCTTCATCTTGCCTAATCGCTTGTACCTGTTTAGAAATTTATTGGTAGGCGTTACTGCCTTTACCACTAATAAAACAAAAAAGTGGGGAGCGCCCACTTTCGTACCACACATATCCAGAGCTTGAAGCTAAGTGGACAGATTGTATCACAGCCCCGCAAGGCAAGCAAAAAGGATATTCACCGAACCACCTCACTCCCTGACTAACCACGCAGGTTGGCTGCCGGGGTTGGCAAGTTGGCGGGGTTGGCCGGTGTGCAGGTCGAGCAGCCACACGGCCGGTTTAGCAAGGGGAATGTCCAGGTCGTAGCGGTGGTAGAGGAGGTAACGGCCGTCTGCCGACCAACTGACGTGTTGATGCAAGGTGTTGGCGGTGTCTGTGACCTGGCGGGCGTCACGGCCGTCGGCGCGCATCACCCAAAGCTGGTTGCCGCGCTCTGGCTGCCCGTCGGTGAACAGGCGGCGCACGAAGGCGATCCATTCCCCATCGGGCGACCAGGCGGGCCAGCTATCGCTGACGTCCGCCGCCTGGCTGATGTCCACCAATTGTTGGCTGTCCACGTCAAACCGCAGCAGATGGGTGAGCGCCTGCTGCCCTTCGCGCAGGGTGGCGCGGTCTACGTCGGTGAGCAGCAGCGCGTCGCCTGGCGACGCGCCAATGGGACGCCAGACCACGGACATGCTGGTCATGGTGGGGAAATCGTGGCGACGGCCGTCAGCCAGGTTGTGCAGTTCGATGCGCGTGGGCATGGCCGGGGCAATGTAGCTGATCCAGGCCCCATCGGGCGACCAGGCGGGGCCAAAGCCGGGCAAGTTGGTGTCTTGAAACAGCGCGCCGGTTTCACCGGTCGTCAGGTCAAACCACCATAACGTGGTCGCGCCAGACACGTTGTCCGGCGAAATGTCTAATTTTTCATAGACGATGCGCGTCCCGTCGGGGGCAAAGGTGGCGTTGCGGCAGGCCGCTTCCGGGCAGGTCAGCAGCAGCCGCTGCGCGCCGGTTTCTGGCTGCCACAGCCATAAATCGCTGCCCCGGTCGGCGCGGAGGGCGGCATAGATCAGAGTACGGCCGTCGGGGGCCAGCGTGTAATTCCAGATGCCATATGGGGCTTGCGTCACCATGCGCACCTCGCCGCCGGCGGCGGGGATGGCGAAAAGCTGGTACATCCCTTGCGCGTCGAGCACGACGTACACAACCTGGGCTGCGTCCAACGAAAACGTAGCGGCCGGGCGAATCTGTTTGCCGACAACGGCCGGTTTGGCGGCGTCGGTTACGCCCGACTGCGTTAAAAAGCCGGTTCCATTGACGGCGTTCCACGTTAACGCCGCGCCCAGGGCCAGGACAATGACGGCGCTAAACACGGAAATGGCCGGGGCGAGGCGTTCCACCCGGCTAAAACGGCCAAAAGCGCGCCGACTTTGCACCATCGCCAGGCCAATGGCGATGAGGATGACGGCCAATCCCAGGCTGAAGCTGAGGATGAGCGACAAGCCAAGCGCCAGGCGGTTGATGGCGATGGCCACCAGCAAAATGGCGATGGCGTCGGGGCAGGGAACCAGGCCGCCGCTGATGCCCAGGCCAATCAGCGCGCGCCAGCGTACCATGCCGGGGCCGGTCTCGGCCGTTAGCACGTCGTCGTACACTTTGACCGGGATGTCGGCGCCGATGGCGAGACGTTGGCGAGTGGGGAGTGATGATTGACGATTGACGATTGACGATTGACGATTGGA
>JACSRF010000500.1 GCA_014879875.1 Anaerolinea sp. | reverse complement strand
ATTTGTACCTGCCACTGCTGCTAACGCCGGCTGATTAGCGCTGGCGCTATAGATGTTCAGATTCTGAGGAGTATTGGCGTAGAGGCTTTAGCCGTTCCGTTCCGACTAAAGTCTCTACGCCAACCGATAAAACTAATAGATTTCGGGGATGAAGGTTTGCTCTGTGATGGGGGGGCGAATGTAGCCCCTGTCCTCTTCGCGTGGCGGCAGGTCAATTGGTTCGGGCGTGATGTCTTCGTAGGGGATCATGCTCAAAATGTGAGTGATGCAATTCAGTCGCGCCCGCTTTTTATCATCCGCATTGACCACATACCAGGGGGCTTGTTTAATGTCCGTGTAGGCAAACATGGTGTCTTTTGCTTTGGAATATTCTACCCAGCGCCGCCGATCTTCAAGGTCCATCGGGCTGAGTTTCCATCGCTTTGTGGGCGTGTGAATGCGCGCCTGGAAACGGCGTTCCTGCTCTTCGTTGCTGACGGAGAACCAATATTTGAGCAAAATGATGCCGGAGCGGACTAACATGCGCTCAAATTGGGGGCAGGAACGGAGGAATTCGCGGTACTGTTCTTCGGTGCAAAAACCCATCACCGGTTCGACCAGGGCGCGGTTGTACCAACTGCGATCAAAGAGGGCGATTTCGCCACCGGCCGGTAGATGCGCCACATATTTTTGGAACCACCACTGCGTTTTTTCGCGGTCGTTGGGGACGGGGAGGGCGACGACGCGCATGATGCGGGAGTTGGTGCGTTCAATCAACCGTTTGATAACGCCCCCTTTACCCGCGCCGCTGCGCCCTTCAAAGACAATGACGACGCGCAGTCCCTGTTCTTTAACCCAGTATTGCAGGTTGACCAACTCTTCTTGCAAGCGGGCCATTTCTTTGTCGTAGTAGCTGCTTTTCAGTTTGCCACTGCTGTTGTATTCTGGCGGTGTAGCCGGGATCAAATGTTTGGCAATGCCGCCAATGTCGGCGGCGGTGGATGGCGCATCATCGGCATCGAATTTGGTTTCTTGTCCAATGGTGATAATGGGGGACAGTTCGGTGAAGGCTGGTTGGGGCTGCCCGTTGCCACTTGTGGATTTGGTGAGTTCGGGCGTTTCCGCGGTGAGCACGGCCGTTTCCTTTTCGCCCTTTTTCTTCGTTTTCTTCTCTTTTTTCTTTCCCATGTTGTTTCCCTCGCTTACTATTCAGAACATTCCTGACAGCATGGGCATATTATAGCATACGGATTGGCAGATTTTGCGGGCGACACGGAGTTACACAGAGATTCACAGAGGAAACACAGAGTTTCACGGAGCTGGTTCTAGCGGATTTTATGGCTGCACGGCCGATTTCCCCAAGAAGAAGTATTCCTCTGTGCGTTGAAAAGAGAGAGTGGCCGCTTCCTGCGCGGTGATGTCGCCATAGAAAGCGCGTTCGATCTCCGCGCTGGCGGTGTTTTCAATTTCTTGCCACGTACTCAGCACCGGAACCTGGCGCAGCGTGGGAATCGTGTCCAGCCAGACGCGGCTGCGGCGCGGCAGTTGGTCAGGGTTCAGAAAGGCGTCTGATTCGGCGACGGCAATGAGAGAGGGCACGGTACGGCCGCTGCCAGCAATGATTGTCTGTCCCTCCAGCGAGTTGGCGAACTCAATGAACGTCCAGGCAGATTCCTTGTTTTCTGTCGCTCTGGAGAGGCAGTAGGCGTCGCTGTGCAAAATACCGGCCGTCGTTTTGCTGTGCGGCAGGGGGGCGACATCCCAGGTGAAGCGCTCAATTGCACGAAAAGTTGGCGTGCCGCGACGGCTGTCAAAAAACATGGCTGTTGTGCCTGCAATGAAGCGGCTTTCGCTGTCTTGCGCCGCTTCCTCGACGCGGCCGGGGGCGACGCCATGTACCTGGCGCAAATCCACAAACCATTGCAGCGCCTCCAGCGAGGGGGGGCGTGTTAGCGTCAGGCGCGTAGGGACGGTTTCGTTGTCCACAATCGGGCCGCCATTTTGCCAGACAAATGGCGCCAGCCGGTACAGGGAGGGGTCAATGCCGATGCCATACTGATCCACGACGCCATCCCCATCCAGGTCACGGGTCAGCGCTTTGGCGGTGGCGACAAACTCATCCCATGTCCATTTGTCGGGCGGGTAGGGCATGCCGGCGGCGTCGAACAGGTCTTCGTTGTAGTAAACGACCAGGCTGGAGATGTTTTGCGGCAGGCACATGACCGTGCCTTGCCAGCGGAATGACTCCAGGGCTACGGCGTAAAAGTCATCCGGTTGAATCAGATCGCTGGCCTCCAGATAGGGGCCGATGGGTTCGAGCAGATCGTTGGCGGCAAAGGCGGCGACGCGGCGGTAGTTCATCAAAGTGACGTCGGGCGGGGTTCCGGCGGCGAAATCGGTTGCCAGGCGGGTGCGGTATTCCCTGTCGGCGGGGATATGCGTGATTTCCACGCGAATTTCTGGGTGGCGCTCGTGAAAAGCGGCAACGAGATCCACGTATGCCTGCCGTTCGGCCGGATCGCCGAAAGTCATGAAGGAGACAGTTTGCACCTCTTGCCCGCTGCAGGCGGTGAGTGCGATGAGTGCGATAAACAAGACAATGTGTTTTAAGCGGTACATATGAATTTCCTCTCGTGTTAAGTTGCGAAAGTCCTGTGTTAGAAGTTGAACTTCTATGCCCTTTAGGGCGTGTTGGCTTTATCGAAATAGGGCTGTGTCAGGGTGGCGGCCGTGGCTGCGGCCTCTTGGATGGATGCCTGCCCATAAAAAGCGCGTTTAACTTCTTGCCCGGCGATCTCCTCGATGCTGACCCAGGTAGTCATGGTCGGGACCCATTTTAGAGTGGGGATGGTGTCTATGAAGATGTGGCTGCTGGCGGGTGGCTGGTCTGGATTGAGAAAGGCATCGGAGTTGGCGACGGAGATGAGGGAGGGGACGGTACGCCCGGAAGCGGCAATGATGGTTTGTCCAACCACTGAATTGGCGAATTCGATGAAAGTCCAGGCGGCGTCTTTGTTGGGGGCTGCTTTAGCCAGGCAGTAGCCGTCGCTGTGCAGGATGCTGACGGGTTGGTCGGCGTGGGGCAGGGGGGTGATGTCCCAGGTAAAACTGGTGATGGTGCGGTAGGTGGGCACGCCGCGGCGGCTGTTGAAGTACATGGCAAGACGGCCGTTCAAAAACCGACTCTCGCCATTTTCAGACTCTTCGGCGACGGCGTCGGGGACGACGTGTTCCTTCACCTGTAAATCTACGAACCATTCCCAGGCGCGCAGCGCTTCGGGGGTGTCTATGGTGAGGCGCGTGGGTTTTTGCAGGTTGTCTACCAGTTCGCCGCCCGCCTGCCAGATGAAAGGGGCCAGGCGGAACAGATTGGGTTCGATGCTGGCGCCGTATTGGTCAATACGGCCGTCGCCGTCGCTGTCTATGGTCAGGGCGCGCGCGGCCGTCAGGAAGTCGTCCCACGTCCAATCATCCGTGGGGTAGGGCACGCCGGCCGCGTCGAATAAGTCCTGATTGTAATAAACCACCAGGCTCGATATGTTCTGCGGGATGCACCATAACTGCTCGTTCAAGTAAAAGGAATCGGTGGATTCTTTGAAGAAATCTGATTCTTCAATCACATCGCTGTTTGCCAGGTAAGGGCCTAATGGCGCCAGACCCCCTTGTTCGGCAAATGCGCCAAAGCGGCGGTAATTGAGCAGCATGATATCGGGCGGTTCACCGCTAGAGAAGGCGGTAGCTAATCGTTGGCGATAATCGCTTTGTCCGGGTGTGTGCTGCATTTCGATGAGGATTTCAGGATGAGCATCCATAAAGGTTGTTACCAGGCTTTCGTAAGCGATAAATTCAGCCTGGTCGCCAAAGACGGCAAAGGTTACTTTTGTGGGCGTATCTTGCTGGGGGCTGTTGCACGCTGCCAGGCTGATCGCTAAAACAAACGTGACCAACACCAACAAGACGGGCCTGCCCCATTTTGTGCGGGCAGGGACCATGTGTTTTCCTACAGGCTGCATTTTTGACTCCTTTTGTCATTGTAATCTGCATGAGCATCTATCTGCTGCATACGCACAGAGAAGAGGCATGATGTTGCCGGGTTTCTGCGTGCAGCTTTTTTAGACGCACACGACTGGCGGATAATCATAGCCATTGTGCCGGGAGGGGCAATGGATCGAGCGTTTACGTTTTGCGGAAATAGGGCTGGGCGAGCAGGAAGAGGATGACGGGCACGGCCGTTGTCATCACCGCCGCCGCCATCAGCAAAGGCCAATCTGACCGCCCCAGTTGTTGTAATAATTGTAAGGCGATGGGCAGGGTGTACGGCCGTTCTGACCGCAAATAAAGCAGCGGGCTGAGGAAGTCACCCCAGTAGAAGATGAAGCTGAGCAGGGCGACGCCGACGGCCGTGGGGCGGGCCATGGGCAGGGCGACGTCAAACCAACTGCGCAGCACCCCGGCGCCATCCAACCGCGCCACGTCATAAATCGCCGCCGGAATGCGGCGGAAGGCGCGGTAAAACATCAGCACGTAAAAGGGGCTGCTCCCCATCCAGGCCGGGGCGATCAGCGCCAGGTGAGAGTTGATCCAGCCCAACTCCTTATAAATGAGGAAACGGGCCGACCAAAGGGCGATGCCGGGGACCATGAGGACGATCAGGGAGAGCAGCACCAGGCGGCGCTGCGCCGGGCGGGGAAGCTGCGCCATGCCAAAACCGGCCCACGAACTGGTGACAATGGTGAGGGGCACGGCCACACTCACCACGAACAACGAATTCAACGTATAACGCCCCATCGGAACAAGCTGCCAGGCACGGCCGTAATTCGCCAATGTGACGCGCTCTGGCAGCAGGCGCAGCGTTTGCGGCAGGGGGACCCCTTGCGGGTGCAGCGATGCGGCGATCATCCACAGCGCCGGCAGCAAAAACAGGATCACGACCAGCAGCCGCAGCGCCAGCTTGAGCTTAGAGGAGGAATGTTTCATCGGTTGCCCCTATTTGCCACTGCCGCGCAATGACATATAAAAAGAGGACGATCAGACCGGTGAGCAGGTACATCACCCACAAGGCGGCGCTGGCCGTGCCAAAGGAGAGCAGGTCAAAGCCTTGCTCGTAAATGAACAGGGGGAGGGTAAAGGTGGCGTAGTAAGGGCCGCCGATGGTGGTGAGCATGATGGTGGTGAAAGATTCTTGCAACGTGAGCATGGCGTCGCGGAAGGAGAGCAGCAGCAAAATGGGGGCCATCAGCGGCAAGGTGATGTAGAAGAACATCTGACGGCCGTTGGCGCCATCGGTCACGGCTGCATCTTCCAGGTCGGCGGGAATGTCTTGCAGCGCCGCCAGGCTGACGAGGAATCCTTCGCCAATTTGCCACAAGGACATCAAAATCAGGCTGGGTCTGGCCCAGAGGGGGTCCACAAACCAGTTGGGCGGGATGACACCGACCGCTTTGAGCAGCAGGTTGACCGGGCCAAAGAGGGGGTTGAGAATCCACAGCCAGGCGAGGGCGTAGGCGGGGCCGGGGATGATGCTGGGCAGGTAAACGGCGGCGCGGAACCAATGGAGGAAACGGCCGTTGCGCAGCAGCAGCCTTGCCAACAAAAATGCGCCGAACACGCGCAGCGGCACGGGCAAGATCACCAGCGAGACGGCATTGTGAATGCTCAGGCCAAATAATTCATCAGTGGAAGCCAGGATAAAATTGAGCGTACCCACCCATACCGGGGGCGATAACGCATCATAGCGATAAAAGGCCAGCGCAAAGGAGAGCGCCGCCGGCGCAACGACCAGCAGCAAAATGCCCAACAAGTAGGGCAGCAGCAGCAGCCAAAGTCGCTTTTGATACGTTAGTCTAGGGAGATGTGCCAGCTTATTGATGGTTGATTGTGTCACAGGGTCGGTAGTTTACAGGAAAGACGGCCGTTTGCCACCCCTGGCTTAATTATGAGTCACTCATAATTATGAGTCACTCGCTTTTAATACAAACGCCTGACAGCGAGCATGGTGATGTCATCAAATTGCCCCATGCCATCAATGTAGGCGTGAACGGCCGTGTTCACCTGATCCAGCAACGTTGCTGCCGACCCTACGTGGGCAGCAATAATCGGTATAAGTCGCTGCCACGTAAACTGTTCTTTGTACTCGTTACGCGCCTCGGTAACGCCATCTGTATACGCAAAGAGGACGTCTCCACCATTGAGACGGGTGCTGCTTGCCTGGTAATTCACGCCCAGGCGCAGGCCCACAGCAGGACCGGTGGGCAGCAATTGGGCATGATGGCCTGCCTCGTCAACAATCCAGGGTGGGTTATGGCCGGCGTTGACATAAGTGAGATTGCCTGTCTCTGGATCCAACATACCAAAAAACAGGGTCGCAAACATATGGCTCTGACGATGATAGCGGCCGATATAATCATTTGTCAGGGTGATGGCGTTGAGCAGCGCGATGCTGTCATGGGTTGGCAGCGGCTGGATGTCTGGGGAAGCGGCCGTTGCCAGCAAGCGCTGCGCTTGAAAATAATGGTACTGCGTGATAAATGCGCGAATCAGACTGCGCACCAGAGCCATGAACAAGGCGGCGCCAACACCCTTATCACACACGTCAGCAATTACCAGGGCAATTTTGCCATCTGGCAAGGTAAATGCGTCATAAAAATCGCCGGAAACAATTTGCGCCGGTTTAATGCTGGCGGCAATGTCCCAGCCATCTGCCTCTGGCAAAGAAGTGGGCAAAAACCCTTCCTGTAAGCGCCGGGCAATATCCATCTCGCGCTGAAACCCCAATAATTCTTCGTGCCGCTGCGTGAGAATGTGGTTGTGCAGCACTATCGTTGCCTGCGAGGCCAATGATTCGGCTACCAATTGGTGATACACGTCAAAAGGCGCAATCTGGCTGTTTTCGTCACGCGCATTCAACAATTGCAGCACGCCAACGACGATGTGGTTTTTTAGGGGCACAGTCAGGCAGGAAATAGAACGATAATTGTTTTGCCGGTCAAACGCCAACATCTCTGTGAAGTCAAATGCAGTATCGTGATAAATATCAGCGATATTAATGATTGAGTTCTCTACAGCCACATGGGTGGCGACATTGTGGCGATTGGGGGCGCCGGTGTTGTCATAAATGGGAATGGGCGGGTAAGGGGCGGGTGGGCCGTTTGGCCCGCCATAAGCAAGTCCTAACGATTCTGCGCGCACAATCACAAAACGCAGGTGTTCATCTTCTGTGCGCAAATAAAGGAAACCGGCGTCTGCGTTGCAGATAGCCATCGCTTCCTCCAAAATTTGTTCTAGCAACCGGTCAAAATCTTTTTCGACGGAGAGGGCAATGCCGAGGGGGAGGATTTTGAGTCGTAAATCATCGGCCAACTTCTCCATTTCATTGAATTCGCGCAGATACCAGGCGGCCTGCTCCCGATACCGCTTTTTTTCCAGATTGGCTTTGATACGGGTATCAATTAATGTGAGTTCGTTGGGGATAATCAGGTAATCGGTGACGCCAAAGGGCATGGCGGTGGCTATCTGCGCCAGGCTCGTTGGCGATCCGAGCAAAATGACAGGCAGCCGGTTCAGCTCAGGATCGCGCTGGAGGCGTGTTAAGAGGTTGAAGTTGTTGACGACGGCCGTCTCAATGTGAATGATGAGTAGATCAAATGGGTTAAAGGCGCGCAGCAAAAATACGCGCTGCACGTGTGTTGTTGTTTGTACGGCATACCCCAATTGTTCGAGTTGAGCAGTCAATTCAGCTTGCCGAACAGGGTCTGTGTCCACGACAAGCAGGTGTGCAATGTAAACGGTCATATGAACGGGCGACGCTCCCTATTGTTTGTTAGGAGTGGCAGCGATGGCGGCGGTTGACTTTGAAGGTGCTGCGATTGCTACGACGGAGTCGTTTGTAGTTGAATTGATCAACTCCCCACAAAGCAAGAAAAATGCCCAAGCCCCCAATGGTGCGCTCTTCAACCGGGCCTTGAATATGATCGGGCGGTAACGCTTCGCTAGGATCGTAATTGGCGCCGTCATCTTCCAAATAAATGGTCAGATACTCGTCATCCATTTCTGCGCACATGGTCAATGTCCCGGTTGTTTTGTGATTTTGATACCCATGTATGATGATGTTTGTGGCGATTTCGTCAACAGCCAGGCGTAGACGGTAGCTTGTTTTGTAATCAAGCCCGGCGCTGTGGGCAGCCTGGAGGACGTACTCCGCTACTGATTGGAGAGACTCTAATTTGCCGGGAATGGTTAAAGAGTTCATCCTGCTTGCCTTGATTAGACAAACGGCCGTTTCTTACTTGCCGACAAGAATAATAACAGACCGCGCGCCCACTAAGAAATGCCTTTGTTCTGTTAACCGGGGTTCTTCGCCTACCGGGTAAAATTCCTCTGCTTCCGGCATACTCGTATTGACAAAAACATGCCAGTGTCGCTTTGGGGGCAGCTTGGGCAGTTCAAAATGATGGTTTTCCCAATGCATGTTCATGGCAACATAAATGTAATCATCCTGGCCCAATCCCCCTTGCGCATGTTCTCCACACAGCATAAAAGCGAGTGTGCGGCTGTGGTATGACCAATCTGCGTTCCATGCTTCCACGCCATGCCAGGAAATATCGGCGTAACCGCTGTTCATATAATCTTCATTGCGAAAATGTTGGCGGTTGCGCAGGGCTGGGTGCGCGTGACGAAAGGCGATGCACTGTTGGAAGAAGCGCAGCAGATCGGCATTTGTTTCTTGACGCTGCCAATCAAACCAGTTTAGCTCGTTGTCATGGCAGTAGGTATTGTTGTTGCCATTTTTCGTGTGGCCAACCTCATCCCCCATCACAATCATGGGGATTCCCTGGCTGACCATTAAAATGGCGACCGCATTTTTCATGAGCCGACGCCGCAGGGCGTTGATATCTGGGTCGTTAGTAGGGCCTTCCCACCCACAATTCCAACTGTAGTTGTCGTTGGCGCCGTCGCGGCTGTTTTCGCCATTTGCTTCGTTGTGCTTCTCATTATAGGAAAACAGGTCAGCCAGTGTAAAACCATCATGCGCCGTAATGAAGTTGAACGACGCCGTTGGGCCACGGCCGGTATACATGTCAGGCGATCCCTGGATGCGCTGTGCCAGCTCGGTGACCTGACCCATTTCGCCAATTAAGAATTTGCGCAGGGTGTCTCGGTAACGGCCGTTCCACTCTGCCCACCGTCCATAAGCCGGAAAAGACCCCACCTGGTACAACCCACCGGCGTCCCATGCCTCAGCAATCAACTTCGTCTTGCCCAAAATCGGGTCATGCGCCATCGCTTCCAACAAGGGCGGGTTGGCTAATGGCTTGCCACTGGCGTCGCGCCCCAAAATAGAGGCCAGATCAAAGCGGAACCCATCAATATGATATTCAGCCACCCAATAGCGCAGGCAATCCATCACCATGTTGCGCACAACCGGGTTGTTACAGTTCATGGTATTGCCGCAGCCACTGAAGTTGTAATAAGTTCCATCTGGCCGCAGCATGTAATAGGTTTTATTGTCAATGCCGCGATAGGAGATCGTATGCCCATCTTCACCACCCTCGCCAGTGTGGTTAAAGACAACATCCAGGAACACCTCAATTCCATGACGGTGCAGCTCCTTCACCAACGCCTTAAACTCATCTACCTGCATTCCATACTTGCCGGTGGCCGCATAACCCGCTTTAGGCGCGAAAAAACTAACTGTGTCATACCCCCAATACTGCTTTAACTGCTGGCCGGTATATGGGTTGACGAACTTGTTGTCAAATTCATCAAACTCGTGAATGGGCATCAGTTCCACACAATTGACGCCTAACTGCTTCAGATAAGGGATTTTTTCACGAACGGCGGCAAATGTGCCCGGATGTTTAACGCCTGATGACGGATGGCGTGTAAAGCCGCGCAGGTGCATTTCATAAATAATCAAGTCCTCTGCCGGCGTGCCCAAAGGACGGTCATCAATCCAGTCAAAATCATCATAGGGTAACAGGCCACGATGCTGGTATTCATTTTGTGGATCGGGTGGTTTTCCCCAAATGGAACGGCCGTTAACCGCGCGCGCATAGGGATCAAGTAATATCTTCGTCTGGTCGAAATGATGCCCTTCATGGGGGCGATATGGCCCGTCCAGCCGATAGCCATACTCAATATTTTCGTAATCCAGGTCAAATACAACCATCGCAAACACATGGCCGATATTGAACTCAGCCGGAAAGGGAATCTCGGCAATCGGTTTCGCCTGCCCTTTGGTAAACAAGACCAGGGTACAAGCTGTAGCATACCGGGAAAAGATGGCGAAATTGACGCCACCGGGCACAAAGCTGGCGCCTAAAGGATACGGCCGTCCTGCCCGCAGCATAAAAGCGCCGTGACGATGAGTAGGATAAAAATCAATACGTTGCATACGCACTCTAGACCTGGTTGAGAGCAGCCATGCCCTCTGCTATGGATTCATAATCCTCGAAGAAGTCGAGAAACCCAGTGATAGACATCGTGTCACGCAGCAATTCTTGCAGCCCAACCAGCACAACACGCCCATTTTGCCCGGTAATCTGCCGGTACAACAACAACAAAATGCGCAATCCGGCGCTGGACATATACGAGACGCCGCTCATTTCCAGCAGCACCTTGCACCCTGGTTGAATAACGGTAACTAAACTGTCTTCTACCTGGGGTGCGGTACGGCCGTCTAATTCACCAACCAGCCTAACAACCACAACATCTCCAGTTTCCTGCGTTTCAACGTTCATGCACAACCCTTTTCATATATTACCTCCCTCCCTCTCCCGCTTACACAGGCACGCCACCAATTATAACAAAACTTACCCCTAAAGCGGAGAATTAAAAAACTCGTCTCAAAACCCCTTGACATTATCCCTGGTCTAGGCTATATTTCCAACCCGTTGCACAAAACGATGTAAACACAAAATAATTGTGACACATCGCTACAAAAAAAGACAAGCAAAGTGAAGCAATCTGATAATTAAATTGCTTCACAATTTCCCTTGACAAAAAAAACAAAGGGAATATAATAACAAACTTGTCATCTGACATGATGTAAACACCAAAAAGGTGAAACATCAAAACAATACAGAAGCCACAAGAGCGGTAACTCAGCATTGAGAACGCCGTTCTTTTTTTTGCCCTCATTTACTTGAGTAAGCAAAAATTCAGCAGGCAATGCTCCTTCGGACTTTAACAACTAAAGAGTGACAGAGAAGACGTGGAGACTCGCAAAAGAAAGAGAGTAGTTCCGTCAAGAACGGATTAAAATTTCCAGAAGAAAAGTATGGAGAGTTTGATCCTGGCTCAGGATGAACGCTAGCGGTGTGCCTAATGCATGCAAGTCGAACGGGA
>JACSRF010000262.1 GCA_014879875.1 Anaerolinea sp. | reverse complement strand
GACCAGAGAGACCACACGCATCACTCGTCACATGTCACGCCGAACCCCATGAAATCCTGTAGAGCCATTTCTTCTTCTCTGTGCATCTCTGTGTAACGCTAATTGCCGACAGT
Source organism: Anaerolinea sp. (assembly GCA_014879875.1). Taxonomy (GTDB): domain Bacteria; phylum Chloroflexota; class Anaerolineae; order Promineifilales; family Promineifilaceae; genus JACSRF01. The sequence continues at coordinate 11,229 of JACSRF010000262.1, read as the reverse complement.
GTACGCCAAAGCGAACGGCCGTGTCATGTGCCAAAAGTCACCTCATCCAGATCACGATTTGCGCAACGGCCGGGCAAAAATTTCGTGCAATCTGCCTGATGCACCGGAAGCCGCTTTCCCTTTATACTGCGACAACTGATTTGGTGTGATGGGTACACTTGTTACCATTGTCGCTGGATCAGCCCTATTTCCCGCAGAACTGGTGTGTTCACGCGATCCCACAATAGCACATTTCCAACCGCCGAAGAGTAGGAACGCGGTTCCTAAAATCAGAGGAGAACAAGATGGAACGGGATGCAGCACAATTGCGTGACGATGGCGAGGCTGCCCAACAGCAGCCGCAGGAACAGGGGGCGGGACGGACAACGGCCGTTCCCCACCCCCACGGTTTATACGACCCCCAATTCGAGCATGACGCCTGTGGCACTGGCTTCATCGCCCATCTGCGCGGCGAAAAGTCACACCAACTGCTGCGGCAGGCGTTGACCATCCTCGAAAACCTGGACCATCGCGGCGCGCGCGGCAGCGACCCAGACACCGGCGATGGCGCGGGCATTTTATTACAACTGCCACACCAATTTTTCCAACAAGTTTGCCCGGACAATCACATCCAGCTCCCGGCGGCCGGCCAATACGGCGTTGGCATGTTATTCCTGCCCCACGACACGGTACAGCGGCAGGCGTATGAAATCGAGTTCGCGCGCATCGTCGCCCAGGCCGGGCAGCGGCTGCTTGGCTGGCGCACCGTGCCCACCGACAACCGCACCCTCGGCCACAGCGCCCGCCACAGCGAGCCGTGCGTGCGCCAGGTCTTCATCGGCCGCGCAGCAGAGCTAAGCGCCGACGACTTTGAGCGCAAGCTGTACCTGATCCGGCGGCTGGCGGAAAAAAGCGCCCGCCGCCGCGCCGCGCGCAGCGCCCATCCCCTGGCCGACCACCGCTTTTACGTCGCCAGCCTGTCGGCGCGCACCCTCGTTTACAAAGGAATGCTCACCCCGGCGCAGGTGACAGCCTATTACCCCGATCTCAGCCACCCGGCCATGACCACCGGCCTGGCGCTGGTGCATTCCCGTTTCAGCACCAACACCTTCCCCAGTTGGGAGCGCGCCCACCCCAACCGCTACATGATCCACAACGGCGAAATCAACACGCTGCGCGGCAACGTCAACTGGATGCACGCCCGCGAGGCGCTGCTGCAATCTGACCTGTTGGGCGACGACCTGCGCCACGTTTTGCCGGTCATTGACCCCGATGGCAGCGATTCGGCCATGTTCGACAATGTGCTCGAGTTCTTGCTGCTGCACGGCCGTTCCCTCGCCCACGTCATGATGATGATGATCCCCGAACCGTGGCAGAAGCATACGGAAATGGACGCCGCCAAAAAAGCATTCTACGAATTCCACGCCTGCCTCACCGAACCCTGGGACGGTCCCGCCGCCATCGCCTTCACCGACGGCGTGCAAATTGGGGCGGTGCTGGACCGCAATGGGTTACGGCCGTCGCGCTACATTGTCACCCAAGACGACCGCGTGATCCTGGCCTCCGAAGTGGGCGTGCTGGACGTGCCTCCCCAGGACGTGCGCTACAAGGGGCGTTTGCAGCCCGGCCGGATGCTGCTGGTAGATACCGCGCAAGGGCGCATCATCAGCGACGAAGCGCTCAAGCGGCACATGGCGCAGCAGCAACCTTACCGGCAGTGGCTCACACAGCACATGCGCACGCTGGACGATCTACCCACGCCCGACGCAACATTCTCGCCGTCCGCCGCCGCCGGGCTGCTCACCCTGACCCAACAGCAGCAAGCGTTCGGCTACACCTTTGAAGAACTGCGCCTGATCATCGCCCCCATGGCCGGCAGCGGCGCTGAGCCAATCGGGGCGATGGGCAACGACACGCCGCTGGCCGTCCTCTCCGACAAGCCACAGCCGCTTTACAACTACTTCAAGCAGTTATTCGCCCAGGTCACCAACCCGCCCATTGACGCCATCCGCGAAGAACTGGTCACCAGCAGCGAGATTTTCCTCGGCTCCGATGGCAATTTGTTAGCGCCCACGCCCTTAACCGCGCGGCGCATCAAGCTCAAGCATCCCCTTCTCAGCAACGAGGATCTGCACAAACTGCGCGGCTTGCAACAAGATGGGTTCCAGGCGGCCACGCTGCCCATCCTGTTCCCGGTGGCGGCGGGCGCGGCCGGGCTGGAGCAAGCCTTAAACGACCTCTTCCAGGCGGCCAGCGCGGCCATTGCCGGGGGTGCGAACCTGCTCGTCCTCTCGGATCGGGGCATCACGCGCCAGCAGGCGGCGATCCCGGCGCTGTTGGCGGCGTCTGGGCTGCACCATCACCTCATTCGCATGGGAGAACGGGCGCGCGTCAGTCTCATTTTAGAGTCTGGCGAACCGCGCGAGGTGCATCATTTTGCCGTGCTCATCGGCTATGGCGTGGAGGCGATTAACCCGTACCTGGCTTATGAAACAGTCGCCGACCTGATCGGCAAAGGGCTGCTCACCGGCGTCACGCCAACAGAAGCGGTGCAGCGTTATGTCCAGGCGGTGGTCAAAGGGGTGGTGAAAACCATCTCTAAGATGGGCATCTCCACCGTGCAAAGCTACCACAGCGCGCAAATTTTTGAGGCGTTGGGGTTGAGCCGGGCGGTGGTGGACAGGTATTTCACGCGCACGCCGACGCGCATCGAAGGAGTGGGGCTGGATGTGTTGTATGAGGAGGTGCGGCTGCGGCATGAGGCGGCGTTCCCGCAACGGCCGTCGAATGGTCATGCCCTCCCCGCCGGCGGCCGTTACCAATACCGCGAAGATGGCGAATTCCACCTCTTCAACCCCGTCACCATCCACAGCTTGCAGCACGCCGTCCGCGCGGGGGATTACGCCGCCTTCAAAAAATATTCTACGGCCGTCAACGAACGCAGCCGCCAGCTTTGCACCTTGCGCGGCTTGCTCGATTTCAACCTGGCGGCCACGCCAATCCCGCTCGAAGAAGTGGAATCGGTAGAGTCCATTTGCCAACGCTTCAAGACCGGAGCCATGTCCTACGGCTCCATCAGCCAGGAGGCGCATGAGGCGCTGGCCGTCGCCATGAACCAGATCGGCGGCAAGAGCAACACCGGCGAAGGGGGCGAAGACCCGGCGCGCCACCACGACAACCGTAACAGCGCCATTAAACAGGTCGCCAGCGGCCGTTTTGGCGTCACCAGCGAATACCTGGTGAATGCGCAGGAGATTCAAATCAAGATGGCGCAGGGGGCTAAGCCGGGCGAGGGTGGGCAGCTGCCGGGGCGCAAGGTGTACCCCTGGGTCGCCAAAGTGCGCCATTCCACCCCCGGCGTCGGCCTCATTTCCCCGCCGCCCCACCACGACATCTACTCCATTGAAGACCTGGCGCAGCTTATATTTGACCTGAAAAACGCCAACCCGCAGGCGCGCATCAACGTCAAGCTGGTCTCGGAAGTGGGCGTGGGCACAATCGCCGCCGGCGTCGCCAAAGGCAAGGCGGATGTGATCCTGATCAGCGGGCACGATGGCGGCACGGGCGCATCACCGCAATCGAGCATCATGCACGCCGGGCTGCCCTGGGAACTGGGGCTGGCGGAGACGCACCAGACCTTGCTGCTGAATGATTTGCGCAGCCGTGTGCGCCTGGAGACGGACGGCCAATTGAAAACGGGGCGCGACGTGGTCATCGCCGCGCTGCTGGGCGCGGAAGAATTTGGCTTTGCCACCGCGCCGCTGGTGGCCCTGGGCTGCGTGATGATGCGCGTCTGCCATATGGACACCTGCCCGGTGGGGGTGGCGACGCAAAACCCGGAACTACGCGCCCGCTTCCGCGGCGAACCGCAGCACGTGGTTCATTTTATGCAGTTTGTGGCCCAGGAAGTGCGCGAATGGATGGCGTTGTTGGGCTTGCGCACGGTGGATGAGATGATCGGCCGTGTGGATAAGCTGGCGGCGCGCCCGGCGGTGGACCATTGGAAGGCGCGCGGGCTGGATTTGTCGGCGCTGTTGGCTGCGCCGGAAGTGGGCGCTGAAATCGGCCGTCGCTGCCAGATCGAACAAGATCATGGCCTGGCGCAGACGTTGGATAAACAATTGCTGTTGGCGTTGGCGCAGCCGGCGTTAGAACGAGGCGAGCAGGTACGCGCGACGCTGCCCATTCGCAATGGCAACCGCACCACCGGCACGATGCTCGGCAGTGAGGTGACGCGGCGTTACGGCGCGGCCGGGCTGCCGGAAGATACCATTCATTTCCGCTTTCATGGGTCGGCGGGGCAGAGCTTTGGCGCGTTTGTGCCCAACGGGATGACGCTGGAACTGGAAGGGGACGCGAACGATTACCTGGGCAAGGGCTTGTCGGGCGGCAAGGTCATCGTCTATCCGCCCCAAGAGGCGACGTTTGTGGCCGAGGATAACATCATCATCGGCAATGTGGCTTTTTATGGGGCGACGGGCGGCGCGGCGTATATTCGCGGGGTGGCCGGGGAGCGGTTTTGTGTGCGTAATAGTGGCGTAACGGCCGTTGTCGAGGGCATCGGCGATCATGGCTGCGAGTACATGACCGGCGGGCAGGTGGTGGTGCTGGGGCCGACCGGGCGCAACTTCGCCGCCGGCATGTCCGGCGGCATCGCTTACGTGCTGGACGAGGCCGGCGACTTCGCGCGGCGCTGCAACACGGAGATGGTGGCGCTGGAACCCCTGACCGCCCCGGATGAGGTGGCGCGGCTGCACGATCTGATCACGCAACATGCCGACTATACCGGCAGCGCGTTGGCCGCCGCCATCCTGGGGCAGTGGGCGCAAACCTGGCCGCGCTTTATCAAAGTGCTGCCTCATGATTATAAGCGGATGCTGGCAAAGATTGCGGAGATGGAAGCGGCCGGCCTCAATGGCGACGAAGCGGCGCTGGCCGCGTTTACGGGATTGACGATCAAGGATTGACGATTTGCGATTGGTCGCCACTAATCGTCAATCGTCAATCAAAAATCGTTAATCGTCAATGGAGACAACATGGCAAAACCAACGGGCTTTTTAGAATATACACGGGAGGGGGGGGCGGAACGGCCGTTGCCGGAACGCATCCACGACTGGCAGCCGATTCACCTGCATCTGGACACGACGCGGCTGCACATGCAGGCGGCGCGCTGTATGGATTGCGGCATTCCCTTTTGCCACAAGGGGCAACTACTCAACGGCATGACCAGCGGCTGCCCGTTGCACAATCTCATCCCCGAATGGAACGATCTGGTGTATCGTGGGCTGTGGCGCGAGGCGTATGAGCGGCTGAGCAAGACCAACAATTTCCCCGAATTCACCGGCCTGGTCTGCCCGGCCCCTTGCGAAGCGGCCTGCACGCTGGGCATCACCGATCCGCCGGTGACGATTAAAAACATCGAATACGCGATCATTGACAAGGCGTTTGCCGAGGGGTGGGTAATTCCAGACGTACCGGCGCAGCGCACCGGTAAAAAAGTGGCCGTCATTGGTTCCGGCCCGGCCGGGCTGGCCTGCGCCGACCAACTCAACCGCGTCGGGCACAACGTCACCGTCTTTGAGCGCGCAGACCGCATCGGAGGGCTGCTGCTGTATGGCATTCCCAACATGAAGCTGGACAAGGCGCTGGTGCGGCGGCGGGTGGACGTGCTGGCGGCGGCGGGGATTACCTTCTGCGCCAATACGGAAGTGGGCAAGGATGTGACGGCCGTGCAGTTGCAGCAGGAGTTCGACGCCATTGTGTTGTGTACCGGGGCGACGCGGCCGCGCGATACGGCCGTGCCGGGGCGTGACCTGCACGGCATTCACTTCGCCGTAGATTTCCTGCACGGCAACACCCAGGCGCTCCTGGATATAGCAGAAGGTGATCGGTTAACGGTAAACGGTGATCGGTTAGCGGTAAACAGCCAAAGGGTGTCTATTTCTACGGCGGGCAAAGATGTGATCGTCATCGGCGGCGGCGATACGGGGACGGACTGCGTGGCGACGGCGCTGCGGCAGGGGTGTCGTTCGTTGACGCAGTTCGAGATTTTGCCGCAGCCACCGTTGCAGCGGGCGGCGGATAATCCGTGGCCGCAGTGGCCGCGCGTTTACAAGCTGGATTATGGGCAAGAGGAGGCGACGGCCGTTTTTGGGGCCGATCCGCGCCGTTTTTGTGTGCTGACGAAGCGGTTTGTGGGGGATGCGCAGGGGAATTTGCAAGGGGTGGAGACGGTAGATGTGGCCTGGGCGAGCAATGGCGACGGCCGTCCCCATCTACAAGAACTCCCCGGTACGGAGAAAATGTGGCCGACGCAGCTTGTGCTGCTGGCGATGGGCTTCTTGGGGCCGGAGCGCGAATTGTTGACGCAGTTGGGCGTGGCGCAAGATGAACGGGGGAATGTGGGGGCGGGAGACGGCCGTTTCCATACCAACGTCCCCGGCATCTTTGCCGCCGGCGATGCGCGGCGCGGGCAAAGCCTGGTGGTGTGGGCGATTAACGAAGGGCGCGGCGCAGCCCAGGCCGTAGACCGCTGGCTGATGGGGGCGACGGATTTGCCAGGTTAGGCGCTTACTGACTTGTTTTTCTCCCCGGCATGCCGCACCATGTACCGTTCCTCCGGCCGCCAGAGGGACAACGGCCCCGTGCCCAGCAGCATCAGGCCGATCACGCAGGCCAACGCCACGCCGTTGGCCCAGGTCGCCCCTTGCGTGATCATGTCGAACCCCAGCGGGAAGACCAGCGCCAGCGCCCACACGCGCCCCATCACGCCCAAAACCAGCAGCAAAGCCCCGACTAAAAAGAGCAGCATGGCGCATACCGCCAGCGCCGTCGGCCAGGGTAAGCGCCAACCGGTAAACAGCGCCACCCAGTCTGCGGGAGGGAACAGGGCAGGGTAGGAGAGGAGGAGGGAAACGGCCGTCGCCCCCACACCTCCACGCAATAATGGCGGCAGCCACACCGTCGCCACGCGGTACGCCCCCGCCTGCCAGCGACGGTAACGCGCCCCTTCTGGGTGCAGCCAACCAATCGCCATCAGCCAATCACGCAAAAAGCCGCTCCCCGTCGCCGCCGCGAAAATGGTCCCGGCAATGGTCGCCCCCAGCGGCGGCACAATCGGCCATAACGTCGCGCTCATGAAGCCCATCTGGAACCCGGCAAAGATGCGCCGATGCACGCTGGGGGGTATCTCATACACTGGCAGCCCGCGCCGCGCCCGCCACCACAGGCCAAAGACAAACAGGTAGCGCGCCAACCCCAAACTGAGATACCACGCCGGAAGCTGCCCGTACCACACGGCCAGCAGGCTGACGACCAACATGCCCAGGCCGTCGAACTCCATATCCAACCTGGCCCCCAACAACGTGACGTGGTTGCTGCGGCGCGCGGCGTAGCCGTCCAGGTAATCGGCGATGTCGGCGCTGGTGTAGAGCAGCATCGGCAGCCAGCCCAACCAGCCGCCAGGCCAGGGGGAGAAAAGGAACCCGGCGACCAGCGCCACCGCCAGACCCCGCCACAGGGTCAGGGCGTTACCGGGACCAAATGTGGGGAGAACGGCCGTTTCCCCATCGCGCCGGTTCAAGGGTAAACCCCGCCACACCACCCACAGCCCATACGCCAACACCGGCGCGGACAGCCCCAGCCAGCGGCCGGCATCCGCCCACTGTCCGCGCAGCCAGCCATACAACCCCAGCCACGCCGCCAGCCAGAGCAGCGCCACGCCCAGCCAGCGCCAACGCAGCCGCGTCAACGTAGAATACGAAACAGATGGCATCATGGGGTTCCTTTAGGGGTAAGGGCGAGGCAGTTGGCGCGACATGCTGGCTACGGATCAACATTATCTCCCACTGCCTCGCCGTTACTGACGGCCGTTCACCACCCCATCGTCCCTGGCTCACCTTTGCAGGGGCCAACGATGTCGCCGGTAATCCAGCCGCCGTAAAAGTTACCCGGCTGCGGTGTCACGCGCTCGCCATCTACGGTGCAGATGTCCATCGGCGCGGCGTAAAAAGCGACGTAATCCTTGATGGGTGCAAACCCCGGCGTTGGGCGCGGGTAGGCCCAGGCCACCTGTGGCGCTTCTTTGCCCTGCACCTGCACAGTGTAATAAATTGCCTGCCCTTTCCATTCACACCAGGAGGAACCGGGAGACGGCCGTAAACAAGCCATCTCAATATCCTGCGGGGGGATGTAATACACCGGCGGGTGGCTCGTTTCCAGCACGCGGTACGCCCGGCGCGTAGCGGCGATGGTCACGCCGTTGAAGACGATCTGAATATGCTTTGTCGTCGCTTCCAGGCGCGGCGGGCGCGGGTAATCCCAGACGGACTCCTGACCTGGGCCTGGTTTAATGGGTTGTGGTCGGTGCATGTCAATCTCCTTGTGAGCCGGGCGTCGTGAGTCGGGCGTCGGAAAATCCGACGCCCGACTCACGACGCTCCACTGCGCCACACGGTTGCCACCATATCTACAAACGCCTGTTCCAGCGCCGGCAGCGTGCGCCCCGGCCGCGTCAGCAGCACCGTGTTCCAGCTAAATTGAAATTCGGGCACGTCTAGTTCGACCAGGCCGGAAACGACCGTTAACCGTCGCGGCATAAACGTCACCATGTCTTGCCCTTGCATCATCGGCAGCGCAATCGCCAGCGGTACGCGAATCGCCGCCCCTGGCATCTCCGCCACCTCGCGCAAACTGTCAATGTACGCCGTAAACGCATGTCCCCAATGAATGATCAACACCTGGTACTGCCACAATCGGCTCATGGGAATGGCCGACGCGCGCGCCAACCGGTGCGCAGGATTCACCGCGGCTACCATTTCATCGCGCAAATGCAGCACCGGCTGCGCGCGCTCCAAAAAGCGGGGGAAGGCGGCCGCCAGCGCCAGATTGGCCATGCCATCCAATAGCTGCGTGACGGCAAAGTCAGAATGGCCGACTTCGACGTACAATTCCGCCATCGGGTATTCCTGGCTAAAGCGCTGCACCACTTCCGGCATCAGGTACGTCGCCAGTGAAAAGGGACAGCACACCGTCACCCGCCCGGCAATGCCCAACTGCGCCGACTTGACCGCTTCCTGCCCCGCTTCCAAAATGCCCACCGCCCGCTCGGCATAATCGAGGAAAATCTCCCCCATGCGCGTCAGGCTGACAGGGCGTGTGTTGCGCCGGAACAACACGCCATGTAAATCCTGCTCCAGTTGGTGAATGCGCGCGCTTAGTGAGGGCTGCGTCAAATTGAGCCGCTCCGCCGCCCGCGTAAAGCTGCCTTCATGTACCACGGCTAAAAATGCTTCGAGTTGTCCTATTTCCATGAGCGTTGGGTGTTGTGAGTCGGGCGGCGGCTTTTCTGGCGACGCTCGACTCGCGATTTTTCTTCCATTATAGATTCTTTCTATGAAAAGTATAGATTACATTGCCTTGAGCATGGTCAAGGCATATGTTAAGCTCATCCATGTCTTTATCCTGCAATCTACGATGAATGAAAATTTGTAGTCCGAACATCCTTGTTCGGACAGCGAACAGGGATGTTCGCTTTACATAGGAGCATGTTCATGTGCAAACGCATTTTATATGTCGAAGATAATCCCCGCAATATGCTGTTGGTGCAGCGCATTTTGGAAGCTGATGGGCATGCCTTGCTGCAAGCCTGGGATGGCGAGACAGGATGGGAAACGGCCGTCGCCCACCTCCCCGACCTCATCCTCATGGACCTGCGTCTGCCCGGCGACGTCAGCGGCTTTGAATTGACCCGCCGCCTCAAGGCCAACCCGGCCACCGCGCACATCCCCATCGTCGTCCTCACCGCCTATGGCAGCGGCGAAGCGGAGCGGTTGGCTGCCGACGCCGGCGCCGACAGCTTCCTCTGCAAACCGGCCGACATCCGCCAGATTCGCGCCACCCTGCACCAATTTTTCGCCCCGGAAACGGCCGTGCAGCCCGTCGTTGGCGCTTATCATTATGCCTTTATCTGACCAGTGTTCACCGATTACCGCCCCATGAGCTACCTCTCCCACCTCATCTGTTCCCACTGCGGCCAGATTCACGCCGCCGACCAACTGATCCGCCTCTGCCCCGACTGCGACCATCCCCTGCTGGCCTGCTATGACCTGGACAAAGCGGCGCGCGAAGTAGACCGCGACGCCCTGGCGCAGCGCCCGGCCGACATGTGGCGCTACCGTGAATTGCTGCCCGTGCGCGACCCGCGTTACATTGTCACCCTCGGCGAAGGGGGCAAGCCGACGCTCAAAATGGAGCAGCTTGGCCGGGAAATGGGCCTCAGCCAGCTTTATATCAAGGACGAAGGGCAAAATCCGACCGGCAGTTTTAAGGCGTTGGGATTGGCGGCGGCCGTCAGCCGGGCCATTGAGCTGGGCGTCACCGAATTTGTCATCCCGACGGCAGGCAATGCGGGTGGCGCGCTGGCTGCTTATGCCGCCCGCGCCGGCGTCACCGCCCACGTCTACATGCCCGGTGACGCTCCCCTCATCAACATCACCGAAGTACAAATGACCGGCGCCGACCTGCGCCTGGTCAACGGCCTGATCAACGACGCCGGGCGCGCCGCGGCCGCCGACGCGCAAGTCGGGGGCTGGTTTGACGTCTCTACCCTGAAAGAGCCGTACCGTGTGGAAGGCAAAAAAATCATGGGGTACGAACTGGCGGCCACCTTTAACTGGGAACTGCCGGACGTCATCATCTACCCCACCGGTGGCGGTACCGGCCTCATCGGCATGTGGAAAGCGTTCGCTGAGATGGAAGCAATGGGCTGGATTGGCCCAAAACGGCCGCGCATGGTCGCCGCCCAATCTGACGGCTGCGCGCCGGTGGTGAAGGCGTTCCACGAAGGCAAAACGGTCACTGACCCCTGGGAGAATGCCTCGACGCTGGCCGGCGGGCTGCGCGTGCCGGTCACCATTGGCGGGGAGCAGATGTTACGGATACTGTATGAAAGTGGGGGAACGGCCGTTGCCGTCTCTGACAGTCGCATCCTGACCGCCCAACAAAAACTCGCCATGCGCGAAGGGATGTTCGTCTCTCTGGAAGCGGCGGCGACCGTCGCCGCCCTGGAAACCCTCGTCACCGACCGCTGGATTCACCCCGACGAGCGTGTCCTCGTCTTCAACACCGGCAGCGGCCTCAAATACCGACTGCTGCTGACGTAAGTGGTGTCTGAGCCACTCGTTAGAACCAAAGAATTTATTACAAAGAAACAAAGGGACAAAGAAACAAAGAGATTCTTTGTCCCTTTGT
>JACSRF010000015.1 GCA_014879875.1 Anaerolinea sp. | reverse complement strand
GTGCGGCCGCCTGCGCCGCCGCATACCCCATCGCTGCATCCGGCAGCCGCTCACCCCGGCTAAAGGCAAAATCAAAAACGACAGCCGCGGGCACAATCGGAATGGGGCGCACCGGCGTCACATGCCCAATGCCTCGTTCACTGAGGTATTGCATCACGCCATCCGCCGCTGCCAGGCCAAAGGCGCTGCCCCCCGTCAACACAACCGCATTCACGTAATGCACCGGCTTATCCGCAGCCAGCAGCGCCGTCTCCCGGCTGCCCGGCGCCGGGCCGCGCGTGTCCACCCCACCAACGGTCTGTTCCGGACACAAAATAACCGTACAACCTGTGTGGAATTCTGTATCCGCAGCGTGACCAATCTTAAACCCGGCCAAATTGATAAACATGACGCCATTCCCTTGATACACAAACATCCGCTTCCTTGCCGAAAGCGGATGTCTGCAACTTCTATACGCCCGGAGGGACTCGAACCCCCAACCGACTGGTTCGAAGCCAGGCGCTCTGTCCATTGAGCTACGGGCGCATATAAAAAAGGCTGATGGGTTATTTCCATCAGCCTTGGGCGAGTGGTGGGATTTGAACCCACGATCTTCTGGGCCACAACCAGATGTGTTAACCCCTACACCACACCCGCCATCACTAACTGGCAAGAATGTTACCATAACCTCATCAGGGTGGCAAGGGTAGAACAGTTTGGCAAAATTGTTCTGCGCCGGTTCATGAGTGCGGTTGGACGAAATCAGCATTCTTGCTATGATCGCCCTCTATGGTCAGAAAAGTCATCGCCATTATGAGCCTGTGTCTGCTGCTGACAGGAGTGAATCCAACACCTGCCGCCGCGCAAAGCTCAGCGGCACAGGTCTTACAGCTTGTCAACGGGGTGCGGGCCAACTATGGGCTGTCCGGCTATACCTACAACGGTCTGTTAGCGGCCGCGGCTCAGGAACACGCCAACTGGATGGCGGCAACCGGACAGTACGTCCATAACCATGGGGGTTCGACGCCACAAACGCGCGCCGCGGCCGCCGGTTACGTTGGGTTGGTGTCTGAAAATATCGTTGGCGGCACCGATTTAACGGCGCAGCAGGGGGTCATCTGGTGGCAAAACAGCGCCACCCATTTCAATACCATGATCTCGACGCGCTACACGGAAGCCGGCGTGGGGGTCGCGGTTGGTCTCGGCCAAAATTTTTACGTGATGGTCGTTGGATCCCCCTCCGACACGCCTCCCCCGCCCAATCAGGCGACACAGCCAGATGCGCCGGCAGCCTATGTCGCGCCGATTTTGTTGGCTAAACCGGGGGATGATGGTTCGATTGTGCATACGGTGTTGGAAGGGCACTCGCTTTGGGCCATCTCCGCACGCTATGAAGTCCCAGTAGAAACCATTTTACTGTACAACAATCTCAATCAAGACGTGATGCTGCAGCCGGGAGATCGCCTGCTCATGCGTTTGGGCGAGGGGCAGGCCCCCCCCCCGACGCCAACGCCGCCGGCCTCCCATATAGTGCGCCAGGGAGAAACGGCCTGGACGATTGCCGCTAAATATCGCCTCAGCCTGGATGAGGTGCTTTGGCTGAATAATCTGACGGAGGATTCTATTTTGCGGCCTGGGGACGAGGTGGTTATCCGCCTGCTGCCAGGGCAAACGCCCCCGCCAACGCCGACGCCGCAGCTTGCGCACATTGTGAAACCGGGGGATACGCTGTGGGGCATAGCCCTGGCGTATGGGTTGACGCTGGAAACGCTGTTGGCTTACAACGACATCAGCGTGAATGCACTGCTGCAGGAGGGGCAGGAATTGTATATTCGGCCATCGGCGACAGAGACGCCAACAGCCGTGCCCACCCTTCCCGCCACGTCCACCCCGGCAGCCATCACCGCGGCGCTGGCG
>JACSRF010000464.1 GCA_014879875.1 Anaerolinea sp. | reverse complement strand
CACGATTGCGACAACGACGGTGAATACGGCCGTGTGGACAGCCTACAACGACGCGGCCGTAACCGCCTCGGCGACGGCCACAGCCACGGTGACGGTACTGGCGCCTCCCTATTACGACCTGTACCTGCCCATTGTGATCAAACCATAACCCTCTTACTGGTGTAACCCAGGTTAATAACCTGGGCTGCAAACGCAGGATAAAAAAGCCCCGGTCGCGTGACCGGGGCTTTTTCGTCATAACGGATCTTGAGAGATTCAGGGGGGTGACCGCAAAATGTTACGTATTACGCATTGCGCATCAGAGGTCGTGTCATACCCCCACCTGCGCGGGAATGACGGGCAAAAGTGCAAACATAGTGGCCTCGGCTCCAATGGATAAGTTATTTAAGGCGGAAGATTGGTTCAATCTCCGAAGATTGAACCAATCTTGACCAACTTATTTAAGTGCCGTTCCTTAGCGCGTATCAGCGACCGGCAGGCCGCTGGGCACGGAGGCCGGGATGAGATGATCTAATTGATGCACAGCCGGGTCGGTGAGGGCGTCGAGAAAGGCCAGTAAATCGCTTAGTTCGGCGTCGGTGAGGGTGCGTTTACGGTTGATGGCCGGATCAAGTGTGAGGAGCATGTCAATGAGGAGGGTTTCTCTGTTTTGCCAGGTTCCCCAGAGGTAGGGGGGCAGGTGTTGAGTTTCGTCGTAATGGCGCAGCGAGTTCGTGGGGTCGAGGTGGTGGACAACGGCCGTCGCCAGCGTGCTAAATGCGCCGTTGTGCATGTAGGGCGCGGTAACGGCGACGTTGCGTAAGGGTGGGGTGCGAAAGGCGAAACGGCCGTATTGCCCTTGCAGTTCACGCGCCCGCCCCAGGTCTAATGGCGCTTCCTCCCCTTTGCCCGGCCCAACTTGTGGCACGCCGATGTTGTGAGGCTGCTGGTCTGTCAGCAGGTTGCCGGCATGGCAGTTGGCGCAGCCGGCCGGCCCATAAAAGAGGAGCGCCCCTCGTTTTTGCGTTGCGGATAAGGCGGCCGTTTCCCCGGCCAGGTAACGATCCCAGGGGCTGTTGAGCAAGGTGAAGGCGTCAATTTCAAAGGCAGCAAGGGCATTGGCGGCGTGCTGGAAGCCTAGCTCATTGGTGGGTATGGCGGGGAAAGCGGCCGTGAATAAAGCCACGTAGTCGGGATTTGCCAACAGCCGCACCATGAGCGTATCCCACATTTCGTTAAACTCATATTCATTGTAAAGCGACAGTTCATTGGGGCTGTGGTTGATGTCCAGGTCGCCATAAGCGCCGCGCATTTCTGCCCCTGACGTGACCGGGAACATGGCCTGCACGGCCAGGATGTTGTCCAGACCAGGTGGCAGCATGTCGTCGGCCGGGGAGATGAACTGACCGTCGTCCGTGACGGCAACACGGATATCCCAAAACATGGTGCGCCATTCGGGGACTCCCCTATTGAACAGTTCGGTGGCGTTACGCGGGATGAACCCGCGCCGGTAGCCGACAATGCGCTCTGTGCCCAGCCCGCGCCCACCGGCGCCAATGGATACTGGCAGCCCATCACCGGAAGCCAGGGTGGGATGATGACAGGTGGCGCAGGAGATGTCGCGATTACCGCTGAGCAGTTTGTCAAAAAAGAGCGCCTGCCCCAGGGCAACGGCCGTCGGGTCCGGTGTGGGGCCAGGGTCAAGGGGCGTCAATCCGTACTGGGTGATGACGGTTTGTAATTGGTCATCCAGAGAAAGCGGTGCGTTTGTCGTGCAGCCAATTAAAAACAACAACAAGGCAGCGATCACAATAGGTCTTGCCATACTGTTTTTCCTTCGGGCGCCAGGTCCGCAATATGGGAAATGATAGGTAACTATACAGGTACACAGAGTTCACAGAGATGGCACAGAGCTACACAGAGAGAGCAGAGAGAACAGAA
>JACSRF010000016.1 GCA_014879875.1 Anaerolinea sp. | reverse complement strand
GTCCCACGCTGGACGACTAAAGTCGTTACTACAAACCAGACCCAAAATGATTTTCTGAACATCTATAGCTCTAAACTCCAGTCATAAATTCAGATACAGCTTCACTGAGCATAACAAGAGACGCCATTGTTGAGAAGTGTAGAAGCGGTGAATTGGTAATGATGAAGACGTTAAAAATACGCCTTACGTTTCCCAGATGACAATGCTACAATCACGCCTATGTCTAAGCAAAGTATAAAGCATTTACCAGGGAAAACGTCAATGCCAGTGACAGCGCGGCTGGCCTTAGCCGTGCTGCTGCCCTTGCTGTTGGCCCTCGTGGGCAGCAGCCTGGCCGGGGCGAAGCTGTCGTCGCAGGCATTGGTGGGGCAGGTTCCGCTGTTGGCGGTGCTGGGTCTGGTGAGCTGGTTCATGGGGCTGGCCTGGTATGGGTTGGATGAGCTGGGTTTGCAGGGGAGACGGCCGTTATTCGCCGGTATTGGTTTTGCGACGCTGGCCTGGGTTCCGTTCATCATCTTGCGCTTCCTGCTGGTCGCCCTCAATCCAGACACGCCCATTGGCCGGGGCAGTTTTGCCGGGCAGGCATTCTTTTACATGCTGCTGTTTGAGGCGTTTGCCGTGCAGGTGTGGGTGTTTGGCCTGGTGTTTCGTTCGTTAGCAGAATGGCGCGGGGGATTGACGGCCGCTTTCGGCAGTGGCATCCTCTTTGGCATGGTCGCCTTTACCTTGTTCTATGAATCCTTTATCGCCAACATGGGCAGCCTGCTCTATTTTATGGTGTGGGGCATTGTCTATGGCCTGATCCGGCTGCGTACCGGCAGCATCTTGGGGATTGTGCTGGTGCAGGCGCTGCACAGTTTTACCACCTGGGTCGTCTTTCTGCCAGAAGCGCAGCCGGATGGGGCACAGTTGCAAAATTTGTATCTGGCGGCCAACGCCGTGTATTTGCTGGTTATCTGGCGCTTGTGGCCACAGCAGCAGGAGGATTATCGTGTCTGAAGTAACGATTACGATTGACGAACGGGCGCGGTTGGTCACGGCCGTTCTCGCCGCCAGCCAATGGCCGCAGCAGGAGCAGGCGCAGCTCACTCATGCTGTCCACCCCCACGCGAAACAGGTTCACCATTTTGTGCTGCCGTTTCGGGGACATCCGGCCGTTATCGGCGTCAATGCGGCGCTGGCAAACGGCGTCCCGGTAGATGATTTGTTTGCCGCGCTGCTGCGCTGCGCCTGGCCGGAACTGACGCCGCAAGAGGCGCTGCCCGCGGGCGTCAACCCCGATTGGGTAACGGCGGTGGCTGATTTTGCGCAGGCAACGGCCGTCGCCACATTTTGGGCCAACCATGACGCCCCCTGGCATGAAGCCGTCACCGATTTGCAAGCCATCTGCCAACAAAGTCACCTCCCCGATTTCATCGGCCGCCTCAGTGGACGGCCGCTGCCCAAAAAACTGGTCGTCATGCCCAACCTCATCTACCCGGCGCTGCACTCCGTTTTAGCAGAAACAGACGCCACGCTCTACCTGCTGCTGCCGCCCCCCAAGGCCGTGGGCGAGTCGCCGCCCTGGCCCTTCCGCGAAGGGCCAGATTGGGTCTTAGCCGAGGCGTGCCACCGGTTGGTGGCCTACAGCATGGCCGATGTGTTGGCGCAGGCGGGCGCCGAGCGCGAGCAATTGACGACGCGCGCAGCCATCACCCTCTTCCTGGAGGAAGCATTGGGCGAAGCGGAAGCGATGTCCTACATGGTGCGCTGCAAACGGCAATTTAAGCTGCCCACCCTGCCCCTGGCCGTAGATGAATTACGGCAATTTATGCAGGAGAACAGTTCCCTTACAAATTGATAGTATCATCTCAACAAATGGGGGTGAGAGGAGTGCGCATCCTCAGATGCGCATCTGAGGATGCGCACTCCTCCACGAGATATT
>JACSRF010000499.1 GCA_014879875.1 Anaerolinea sp. | reverse complement strand
GGGCCTACGCCGACCTGGAACGCTTTTTCAATGCCGAATATCCGCCGCACGATTACTTTGCCGCCGCCAACCGCCTGGGCAAATACAACCTCACGGCGCGCACCATCGCCGCGGTCCCTTACCAGGTGGGCGACAGCCGCACCTTCTACACCGGCAGCGGCAGCCTGGAAGCGACGTTGGTCGCCGCCACCACCAACGCCTATTTTTGGGTAGAGAATGGGTTGGATTTGGAGGAAACGGCCGTTATCGCCGCCGCCAATAAGCTCGAAGATGAATATTACCCGCTGCTGGTCGCCCTCTTTGGGCAGGAATGGCAGCCAGGCATAGACAACGACCCGCGCTTCTCTGTGCTGCACCTGCGCCTGCCCGCCGATGCCGTTGAACTGGGCTTTTTCAGCAGCATAGATGAATATCCGCGTACCCTGTACTACGACTCCAACGAGCAGGAAATGGTCTACCTGAACATGTCGGAACTGGTCATTGGCGACGAGTTGTACGAGGGCACGCTGGTTCATGAAATACAACACCTCATCCAATGGCACATGGACGCCAACGAAGCGGGCTGGCTCAATGAAGGGTTGTCACAGTTGGCCGAGCTATACGTGGGGCTGCAAACGGCCACTACTGCGGCGTACCTGGAACAGCCAGACATCCGCCTGAACACCTGGAACTATGACGAGGATGTCATAGACGCCCATTATGCGGGCGCTTATCTGTTTGCCGTTTACTTGTGGGAGCAATTGGGGGAAACGGCCGTGCAGGAGCTTTCCCGCCATCCGGCCAACGGCATGGCCGCTGTGCGCGCCGTGCTGCAAGGGTACAGCGACCTGACTTTGGAGCAGTTCTTCGCCAATTGGGCCGCGGCCAACTACCTGGACAACGACGCGGCCGGTCCGGCTTACATCTACAACACGCTCGACCTGATAACACCCGCCATGCAAGAGCAAGTAAGCCAGCTTCCCCACAGCCACACGGCCGATTTGAACCAGTATGGCGTCCATTACATTGACCTGGATGTGACCGGCTCCATCACCATCAGTTTTGCCGGGGACACACTGGTGAACCTGGTAGACGCGCCGCCGCCAGACAGTGACCGCCTCTGGCTGGCTCCCTCGCTCGACGACACCAACGCCCATCTCACCTTCCCGTTTGACCTGACAGATGTGACCCAGGCCACGCTTGCCTTTGATGTGTGGTACGACCTGGAGGAAGATTGGGATTATGCTTACGTGGCGATCTCGCTGGATGAGGGGGAAACGTGGGATTTGCTGCGCGCCGAGTCACACACGGTTGGCGAATATGGCCCGGCATGGAACGGCCGTTCCGCAACCAACCTCACCACGACCAACGGCTGGATCAGCGAGGCCATTTCCCTCAACCAGTATGTGGGGCGGTCACTGTTGGTACGTTTTGAACTGCTGACCGATTCCGCCATCAACGGGCAAGGGTTTGCCGTCACCAACGTGCGCGTGCCAGAGTTGGGGGTATTTGCGGCCTGGGGAACGGCCGTTGCCCATTGGCAAGCGCAAGGATTCGTCCAAACCGGCTGGCAGCTTCCGCAACAGTGGCAGGTGCAGTTCATCCATCTGGGCAGCGCCCTTGCCGTGGAACCTCTCCCGCTCAACGACCGCAATCAGGGTCAATGGCGCGTGAAACTGGGTCGCGCCGGCGGCGTCCTCGTCATCACGCCCCTCACCCCCTTCACCAACCATCCCGGCGCTTACTGGCTCGACGTGATCCGTTGAGGTAGGAGTTGGTTAGTGTGATAGTTGGTTGGCAACCCAACCAACTATCACACTAAGCTCCGCCCTTCATCCGCTCAAATTCCGCTTGCTTATCCTGATACGATTCCTCATATGCCTGCTGGAACTCCGCCTTTGCCGCCTCAATACGCGCCAACACATCCGTCTTCAAATCCTCACCCGAAGCCGGCGTCAGCAGCAGCGCCGTCACTGCGCCCACCAGCGCCCCGCTCATCATCCCCGCTAAAAAGCTGAATACTTTGTTCATGGTGTACTGCCTCCGTTTTTGTGGTCGGTAATCGGTAATCAGTGGCCGGTAATCGGCCACTGTTCACCCTTCACCGATTATACCGCAGGCGCGCTAGTTCCTGTACCCCCGTTCTGCTGCGTAGCGTTACGCTTCATCCATCAGGCCGCGCAGCAAACTGGCGCGTCCGAGCAGACCGAGCAAACGGCCGTCTCCATCCACCACCGGCAATCGTTTCACCCCATGCTGCACCATCAGGCGCAGCGCCGCGCCCGGCGTCGCGTCTACCGGGATGGTAATGGCCGGGGCCGTCATCAGGTCAACGGCTGTTTCCGTCGCCGCCAACAAAGGGGGTACGTCCGTTGGCTGTCCGGTGACCAGATGGCGCAGGCGGGCCAACAAGCCAGGGCGGGCTGCCTGCTGGCTGCGGCGCAGCAAATCCCCATCACTGATGATGCCCAACACGCGCCGGTCATCGCCGACGACCACAGCGCGACGGCGGCGATTTCGTTCGAGCGCCTGGACGATCTCCTCCAACGTGGCTGTCGGCGACACAGTGGGCACATCGCGATACAGCAACGCACCGATGGTCGCGCCGGTGGAGGGTGGCTCTGGTTCCGCGTCGGCGACCGGCTGATGGTATTCCATGGTACGCAAAATATCTACGCGGCTGATCCACCCGACAAGACAACCGTCGTCCGTCACCACCGGCAGCCGTTTCAAGCCATGCGTCACCATTTGCTGCACCGCCTCGCGCAGCAGTGCCGTCGTCGTGATCGAGATAACCGGCTTCGTCATCAGGGCAACGGCCGTTACCCCTTGCTCGCGTAATACAGCCAACTGCTGCTGCCAATCGGCGGCCGACAACTCCGTTTGCAAAGCCAGCCGCGTCTCCAACCCGGCCCGGTGCAGCAGGTCGCCATCGGTGATGATGCCTTGTAAACGGCCGTTGCCATCCACCACCGGCAAACTGCGATACCCCTTTTGCAGCAGCAGCGTGACCACCTCCGCCGCCGCCGTTTGCAGATTCACCGACGTCACCTCCGCGCGCATCACATCTTGCACCGGCTGCGCCAATGGGTCCGGCCGGCGGCCCGGCGCATACTGCACCACATCCACTTCCTCCACCGTGATCAAGCCATCGTCCACCATCCGCCGCACCTGGGGCAGCAGGCGTTCCACAACGTCCGGCTGGTCTATCCACTCCACGCGAATGGGCAAGTCGGTAGATAAATCTACAATTGTCGCCGTATGGATGCGGCTGTGCGCGCCAAAACCGGCCAGACCACGCACCACCGTCGCCCCGGCCGCCCCCTCCTTTTTCAAAAGTTGCAGCAGCGCCATATACAGCGCCTTACCCTGATAATGGTCACTTTCGCCAATATAAATGATGACGCGCAGCGCCTTGCCTTGTAACTGCATCCTTTTTACTTACCCTCCACCTTGCAGCCAGCGGGCCAATGTCGCCCCCAGAATGACCGCCAATAATCCTGCCAGGTTGTTGCCAACGATATTCAACAAACTGCGCCACACACTCGCATCGCGCCACAGGTTCATGCTCTCCACCGCGTAAGATGAAAAGGTGGTGAACGAGCCTAAAAAACCCACCGCCAGCAGCAGGCGCGCCTCTGGTGACAGTTGCAGCCGCCCCGTACCCAGGGTCAACAAAACCCCCAACAGAAAGCTGCCAACAATGTTGACAATCAATGTCCCGTAAGGAAAATCTGCGCCAAACCGATTTCCGGCCCAGACGCCTGTGAGATAGCGGGCGTTGGCGCCAACGGCCGCGCCCAGAGCGATGAGAAGATAACGATTCATAGTTCACACAGACCTGCCAGAGATCAGGCACCGGTCAGGTCTCTACCCAAAAATATTCCTGTACAAATCCAGGCCATAGCTCGTTTTTAAGGGCGCGCCATCTGTGACTTTGAACGTGCGCGCGCCATCCTCTTGCCTTTCCGCCCGTAGAAACAGGGTATTCTCCATATTGTGGCGATAAAAGCCATGCGCCAATTCATACAGGTGGGTCACAAAGAAAATTTTAATGCGCTTGGCCAACAAGGCGCTAACAATTTGCCGGCCGATCTCCGAACCTTCGCGCTCATTGGTGGCCGCAAACGACTCGTTGAACAACAGCAGTGAGTTGGGCGTGATAGCGTCTACAATCTCGCTCATACGGCCAAGTTCTTCATCTAACTTGCCGCTGATCATGGTGGCATCCTCTTCGCGCTTGAAGTGAGTGAACAGGGCGTCGCCGACGTTGGCGCAGAAAGATTCCGCTGCGACGAACATGCCGCACTGCATCATCAACTGCGCCAGGCCGATGCTGCGCAAGAAAGTAGATTTCCCCCCCTGGTTTGCGCCGGTAATGATAACCATCTCTTTGCCGTCGGCCGCGCCGTCATTGCCGACGATGCGCTGCTTGATGGTCAGAGCCAGGCAGATGTCGTACAAGCCCTGGTAGGCGTGCCGCCGTTCGCTGCTCGCTGCCGGCGCCGGAAAAGCGTAAGGCGCGTTCATCTGCGCCAGCTCCTCTGCCAAATTCAGGCAGCCGATGTAAAAAGCGAGTTCAATGCGCAGCATTTTGAAAAAGCTCTCGATGTGATCGGCGGACTGCGCCAGGGCGTTGGCTACCAGGTTGATGCCCCGATTTTTCATGTCACCGATGGCGCGGGCGCCATGATCGTCGCGTGGATGGAGGCGAAAGCTGTAAACCGTGGCCCTGGGCATGAGCATCCGTTCCAGCCAGTTCTGATCATGGTCGTTGGGCTTACGCAGCACGTAACCCGTCCCTTCATTCCCTTTACCTAAAACAACGCTGAGCAAGACCCCATCACGGAACTTCAACATTTTGAGGTGATTTTGCACAATGGCGAAATACTCATCATCTAATTCTTCCTGAATCATCGCAAACAAGCGCCGGAAACCCGCAGAGTTGAATTGTCCGGCGCGTTCGGCGGCGATCTGCTTGAGCTTTTTCAGCAAGTTCATAAGCATCTCCACCATCTCAACCGCGCCGCTTAAGATACCGCTGGGGTAGCTGCCGTAAATGCCCATCCACCTCCGGCGCTTGTCTATCGTGGCGATCTGGTAAATCTCGCGGACAATGGCGGCATTGTGGAGACAATCCTGGAGAATGTGC
Source organism: Anaerolinea sp. (assembly GCA_014879875.1). Taxonomy (GTDB): domain Bacteria; phylum Chloroflexota; class Anaerolineae; order Promineifilales; family Promineifilaceae; genus JACSRF01. The sequence goes on along the minus strand of JACSRF010000499.1, from coordinate 6,354 downwards.
TGGCGGTACTGAATCACGTGGGGATCGCTTGTGCCAGATAAAACGACTTTTTTAGACACGTCGAATATAAACTGGTCGCCGCGCGCCATAGCCTGGAAGAGGGTGGTGAGTTCCAGGTCTTGGATAAGCGCCTGATGCTGTGGGGGCAACGGCCGTTGCCAATCAAAATCACGCTCTGGATACAGCAGGAAGGCTTTCATGAGGGGATCCGCTCCTTAATCCGGGCATACGTCAGCCCATACTTTTCAGCAATGGACATGGCATAAGCCAGGCCATCGGCCGGTCGCCGAAGAATTTTATAGGTGCGCTCGGCCGGGTTATCTGGCACGACCGTGCTGACCATGCTTACCGTCTGTTCCCCGGCCGACGCCAGTTCATCAATAAACGTCACCCACACGCACAACAAATCAAGCTGCATAATGCGCGCCTCAATTTGTTGGCTCAAGTAAAGCGCGTCTTGCAGCGTCGTCGAGGCGAAAATCTCGTTCATGATGAGCATACTGCGCGGGGTAGCCTGCTCCAGAATGGCATGGATGCGCACCAGGTCATCTTGAAGTTTGCCGCGCAAATTGCTCATGTCCTCTTCCCGTTCAAAATGGGTGAAGAGCCGGTCACAGAGAAAAAGCTGCGCCTTGCGGCCAGGGACAGGGCAGCCCAGGCGGGCCAGATAATGAAGCTGGCCGACCATCCGGGCAAACGTCGTCTTGCCACCCTGGTTCGGGCCAGAAACGACCAAAATACGCTCCGCGCCTTGCAGATAAAAGTCATTGGTGACCACAGATTCTCCCTCGCCAACGCGCTTTGCCGCCAGGGCCAGGTCAAATGCGGCATAGCCATTCACCGCCTTGCTTTGCGGCGACAGGTGCGGGTAGCAAAAAGAGAGGCCGGCGCGCCGAATCGCGGCGATATAGTCGAGATAAGCGACGTAGAATTGTATTTCGCGGTCAAACAGGCGAATGGTTTCATCCTGAAAATGGTTGTGCCGGGCGCAAAACTGCTCCAGATTGGCGAAAGTCTCTGGATGCAATTTAGCGACCAGTTCCAGGATGTGCGCTTCAATGTGGTTCATGCCCGATCCATCAGCCAACTTCACGCGATAATCTTTCACCGCGCCCTGTTTGAATTTGGCAAATGTCTCCTGGACTTCGATGCTGTAATCGCTTTCTCCTTCATAACGGCGCACTTTGACCGTGTTGTCCTTGATGATGATGCAGTAAGTGATGGCGGCTAAAGCCTCTTTGACCTGTTTCGTTTCGGCCAGCAGCGACGTGAAGGCGGCCGAACCGGCATATTCCATCACGTACTCACGAAAAGCCAACAGACCGCGCGACTGTAACCGGGCCGCGCTTAACGCTATGGCGAGATTGGTCACGGCGTCTCCGTAGGCAGTGACGGCCTCTAAAAACCAGCCCTCTTTATGGCGCTGGTAATAAAGTTTGCTAATCAAACCAAGATAGCGATGCACCAGGCTCATCTTCTCCGCAAAGGCGTCTATATTGGCTTTAAGCGCCGCGTTTTCTAAATCCTGGGCGATTTCCTGGCGATAGATGATGGCGTCAACAGTTGGCAACGGCGCGTAGAAGAAGGGCGTCAACGCATATTCCTGCTTAACGGCCGTTATCCCCGCAACCACCTGATCGAGATTCAAATCCGTGAAAAAATCCGGCGCTACGGCCGTTTCCTCGGCCGGGCGGTCTTCCGGATTGGCAAACAAAATGCTGTAAAACGTCATATAGCGTCCTGTCTGGTCAGGCGGCAGCGCAGCAGCGCAACCACCAATTGGTTGAGGGACGAATTCATTATGTGCTTTCGTTGGTGAAAATTTCTGCACTATAGACGATTATTTACGCAGGGCATTATGGCCGGCGTAAACGGCCGCATCGCCCAATGCTTCTTCGATCCGCAGCAGCTGGTTATACTTCTCCACCCGTTCGCTGCGCGCCGGCGCGCCGGTTTTGATTTGCCCCGTGCCCATCGCCACCACAAAATCGGCGATGAAACTATCGGCCGTTTCACCGCTGCGATGAGAGACGACGGCCGTCCAGCCAGCCGACTTAGCCAGGTCCACAGCGGCGATTGTTTCCGTCACCGTGCCGATCTGGTTCAGCTTGATCAGCACCGAGTTGGCGATCCCTTTCTCAATGCCCTGGCGCATAAATTCGACATTGGTGACAAAAATATCATCACCCATCAACTGCACCTTAGCGCCCAGTTCATCCGCCAGGACGCTCCACCCAGCCCAATCGTCCTCCGCCAGGCCATCTTCCAACGAGACGATAGGATATTTGGCCTGCCATTGGCTGTACAAAGCAGACATATCGCTGGCTGTTAGCTTGCCAAACTCCGAGAGGTGATAAAGACCTTCATTGTAAAAACCGCTGGCCGCCGGGTCTAGCGCCAGGGCAATGTCTTCACCGGGGCGGTAACCAGCCTTCTCAATGGCTTGCACCAGCAGTTCCAACACCTCTTCGTGCCGTTCCAGGCGCGGCGCAAAGCCGCCCTCGTCGCCCACCGTTGTCACCAACCCTTTGTCTTTGAGCAGAGTTTTAAGCGCCTGGTACGTTTCTGCTCCCCAACGCAGCGCCTGGGAAAAACTGGGCGCGCCCAACGGCATGATCATAAACTCCTGCATGGCGACAGTCGTCCAGCCGGTATGGGCGCCGCCATTGAGCACGTTCATCATCGGCGCGGGCAGACAATACGCCGCGCCGCGATTCAGGTGTTGGTAGAGCGGGATGCCCAACGCAGCGGCAGCGGCGCGGGCGGCGGCCATGGAGACGCCCAGGATGGCGTTGGCCCCCAGGCGTGACTTGGTAGGCGTGCCGTCCAGGTCAATCAGGCGTTGGTCCAGGCCAGTTTGGTCGGTCGCGTCAAAGCCGCTGACGGCCGGGGCAATGTGTTGACGGACATTGGCAACGGCCGTTTGCACCCCTTTGCCCCCGTAACGCCCTTTGTCGCCATCGCGCAATTCTAGCGCCTCGTTGACGCCAGTAGAAGCGCCGGAAGGCACGGCCGCCCGCCCGGCGGCCCCACCAGACAACAGCACATCCACCTCAATCGTGGGATTGCCGCGTGAATCTAAAATTTCGCGGGCTTGAACAGATTGAATCTTCGTATTCATCGGTAAAACTCCTTATTTATGTCCAGTTGTAAAGGAAACTCACAGACCTGATAACGCTTGCGCCAAAGTCTGGAGCGTATCCACAAATTGATCTAACTCAGCCAGGGAGGGGGCGCTGGCCGCGGCATGTTCTTGGCGTTGGGTTACGGCCGTTTCCAACACCTGCGCCGTCGCTTCAATGGTCTCATGCCAGCGCGCGTCCAGGTGCATCTGAAATTGGCGCAGCGCCTGCTGCGTATTTTGCACCACTGCCCAGCGCAAATGCTCCGTATTGCGCAGCGCCAGCGCCGCCACCAGCGGCTGCACCCGGTTCAAAATGCGCCGCTTGCGCGTAGCCGCGGGCAGCATCCTCTCCCAAACGTTGGGAGAAATGGGCAGGCCCAACCCACCCATGATCGCCGACCGTGTCCAGTAGGGCGTTTGCAGTCGTGCTGGGGGTTCGTCCGGGCTGAGGGGGACGAATTCAAAAACAAAGAGGTCGGCGGCCAGGCGACGCAAATCATTCACCAGGGCGTCAGCCTGGTTTGCATAGGTGGCGAACAGCGTCGTGACCTCCGTCTGAAGGCGTTGGCTAAAGGGAGCATAGCGCGCGGAAAAGAAGGTTTCGGTGGCATCGGCCAGGCGGCGCTGCGCCAATTCTTCGGCTTCGTCCAGGTTAGTGGTGGTGGCAACGGCCGTTGCCACCACCGGCCACAATTCCCTCTCGGCTTCCGCGCGTAACGCCGCCGCCAGTTGGTTAATCCGCTCCACCATGCGCCGCTGATCCCCTTGCAGCATATCGGCTGCCTGTTGTCGCTGCCGGCGCGCGGCCGTCAAGGCATCCTGGAATGCGCAGCGCTTTTGTTGCAGTTCTTCCAGAGGCATGGTCAACGCCCGGCGTTCTGTGTGCAGCAGTTGCAGCGCCTCACGTATGGTTTCGCCCGCTTTGGTCGCAATGGCCGTTTGCAAGGTCGCTTGTTTTTCAGTCTGCAAAAAATCTTCCAGCCGTGCGACGACGGCGGCCATCCCGCTGTCCACCCAGGCGTTTTTATCCTGACGCAGCTGCGCCTCCAGGGCCAACCGCGCCGACACCGGAAATATCTGCAAATCGCCATCCAACGCCGCCTGTTGGCGCAGCGTATTTTCCAAAAAACGAAGCGATTCTTGCTGTTCGTCTGGGGTCAGGTAATCCACTTTGTTCAGCAAAAAGAAGAGCCGTTTCACGCGCTGCCGCACAGCTTGCAAGAAGTCGAGTTCAACGGCCGTGAGCGGAGGATCGGCCGAGACCAGAAAAAGGGCGGCGTCCACTTCTGTCAGAAAATCGAGCGTCGTCTCTGTATTGTGGGTCAGGGTAGAACCAATGCCTGGCGTGTCAATGAGCGCCACGCCACGCGCCAACAACGGCGCCGGGTGCTGCACTTCCACCCGCGCCACGCCCAGTTGGTTGTGTGGGTTGGCGGCCTCGGTGATGTAGGCGGCCAATTGATCCAGGTCAACGCTCTTGGGCGCGCCTTCATGAAAGAAAATACGCGCCTGGCGTGTTGGGCCATAGACGATCAGAGAGGGAATGGCGGTGACAGGCACGATGCCGGTGGGCAACAATGGCTCGCCCAGGAAAGCGTTGAGCAGGGTGCTCTTACCGCGCTTGAATTGACCTAAAACCGCCAGGTGGAAGCGCCCGGTTGTGAGCCGTCCTTGTAAGGCGTTCAGGCGGTCGGCCAGGGGCGCTGTGGCCGGGTGCTGGGCAAGGTGGGTAACGGCCGTTTGCAAGTTGTTTTGCAGGTGAGTCATGGTGACGCTCATGTTGACCTCGTTTGCCGTTGTGTGTCGCCCAGCGCGCGGCGCAGCAGGTGAGGCAGCTGGGGCAGGGTGGCAGCGTCAACCAAAGCCTGCTGCGCGGCCACGCCACCGATGGCGGCCAACGCCTCGACGGCGGCCAAACGGGCGGGTAACGGCCGTTGCCCATCTAGCAACAACGCGGCCAATGCCGGGACCGCGCGCTGCGCGCCAATTTGCCCCAACGCCTCGGCGACGGCCGTGGTGACATCCATGCTATCGGGCTGACGTGCCAGGCGCGCCAACAAAGCATCTACGGCTCTGGCTTCATGCAGTTGGCGACCAAGAATATCACTGGCCAGCGCGGCGCGCGTAGGCTCTGGATGGCCGATGGCGTCAATAAGCCGGGCGACAAAATCTTTCTCTGCTTCCTCCAGCGTCATGCCGCACGCCGCGCAAAGAGTTGCTTCGTAGGCATTTTCCGCCCAACAATGGGGACAATAGCGAATCATACGGGGGGCATCCTTCTCCTGAGCTGCTCCAGATCTTCTTGGAACTGCATCACCGCAGGTTTGTTGACGGCCGTAAACAATTTATGCAACTGATGATCGCCAGGGGTCAGCGTCAATGACAAAGCGAGCATACCGTCAACCCGTTCTGTCAGGGAAACGGCGGCGATGTGGTGCAAGGGGATGTGTTGCCAGATGCCTCCATGCTGGTCTCCTCTGGTTTCGGTTAGCCGGGGGTCATCACCGATAAAAACGACCTCCTTATCCGTCAGAATGGCCAGGTGTGCGAGCGAGCGGGTGCGATAAAGCGACCACCGCCCCAGGGTTATGAGTGGCTGGCGAATTTTAGGCTGCCAGACTGTATGGATGACCTGCTCGCCGCGTACCAGGCTTTCGCGCGCATAGTTCATGAATTTGTAGTTGACCGCTTCCAGATAATCAAACCTGGCTCGCACCGCCTGCCACGCTGCTTCAGCGGCGGCTTCGGCGGCCGGCCGCAGCCTGGCGACAAACGGTTCAACAGAAGGAAACGACACCGTGTTGAATTCAACGGTGGTTGAGGCGGTCAACCCATCAACGGTTACGCCGCTGACCGTCAGCCACGAGTAGAGAAGAACCCGCCCCACCTCTGTCACGCTGATGCCGGGCAACGGGTAAGTGGCTGCCACGATCTGGCTGCCGACACGCTCCCAGATATAAAAAACGTCGTCAACGATGCACAGCACTTTCTCATGACCCTTACTCTGCAATCCGCCAATGGCCGGCGCGAAGAGGGTGTAGGGAAATGGAGACCTGTCGGCCAACAGCGAGCGGCAGGCGTTTTTGAACGGTTCGGGAACGGCCGTGTACGATTCGATCACCCTGGCCCACGACGCCATCGCCCGTTTGGTTTCCATTGTGAATGTTGGCGTCATCGTCATTTTCTTTGGCATTAGCTCATTGGTTTAGACAAGAAAAAAGCCTCTACCA
>JACSRF010000017.1 GCA_014879875.1 Anaerolinea sp. | reverse complement strand
AACTCTGCCAGAGAATATGATTCTTTGCCTCTGGTGGCATAATCGCTAAATATGGATTACACACCCATATGATATTCGGTGAACAACAGCGCTTTAACAGGATCGCCTACGCTTGCTGATGAATGACGCTGAAACGGCCGTGCGGGTAATTCGCGTTGCAGTGCCAGTTTCCAGGGAAATTGGATAGCGTTATCCAGAAGAACGTCACTTTGCTGGCAAAGCAACGCAATCAACTCCCCATAATCTTCTGTGGCGCGACTGATCTCCAATTGATCGTCAAATGTGGTCAAGTACAACGCCGATTCTGTGATCTCTTGACCAACGATTGTGTTGTATTGAGCAATTTTTTCCGCTGTGCGCGTATTTGTAATCAACTTACTTTTGGTCAGCGTTACTTGTTTGTGTCGTTGCCAATACAAGCCAAGCAGAGATGCGCTAACGAAAAAAAGGATTGCCCCAAACGACAAATTTGCTGCAAATGATGGTTTTACCCCTGCAACAAGATGCGCATTAAGCATAGCGCCTCCAGCAATAGACACAAATATTAAAACATAAAGCAGATAACAACCTCTATTGCCGGTAAGCCGCTTAAATTCTCTTTTCACTTCCTCACAGCCTCACTCATGGCGCAGCGCCGTCACCGGGTCAAGGCGGGCGGCGCGGGCGGCCGGGTACAGGCCGGCGATGACGCCAACAAAAGCGGCAAACGCCAGCGCGCCCAACGCCAACCACGGCGGCACCACCGACAATTGTCCGACGCCGGTCACGCCTTCATTAATCAGGTAACGATGCCCGATCCAATCCACCAGCCGGCCGAGCAGCGTGCCCAAAATCAGGCCAAAAAAGCCACCCAGGATGCCGATCATCCCGGCTTCAACGGTGAACAGCCAACGAATCTCGCGCGAGGATGCGCCTAACGCCTTCAACACGCCAATTTCGCGGGTACGTTCGTAAATCGCCATCATCATCGTGTTGGCGACGCCCAACGCCGCCACCAACAGCGCCAGCCCGCCCACCGAGCCAAGCAGCGCTTGCAGCAGCGCCAAAACCTGATTCGCTACATCTAAGATAGCGTCCAATGATTGCACGCTCAGGCCAAGCTCTTCGATGGCTGCGGAAACGGCCGTCACCGCACCCAAATTCGTCGCCCGCACTACCACGCTGTCATACCCATCGCGCGCCAAAAAATCGGGGTCATTATACCACCAGGCGCGCATTGCTTCCCGCTCCTGAACCCCCACATCCAGCGAGCGCGTCCCAAACCCATCTTGTACGCCAACAATGGGGCTGCGGAAAGCGGCCGTTTCCCCGCGCGGCAGCTTCACCGTCAACACCACGTCGCGCCCAATCAAGTCCGCATACGTTTCGCCGTCAGCCAATAGTTGGTCGGCCAATCCGGCCACCAGCAGCGTCCCATTTTGCTTTTCCTGCAAATCTGTCCCGGCGAGGATACCGGAGCGCGCCGGCGGGCCAAAGCGGAACGGCGTCCCCCCACCGCCGGTAATGCGCACCGAGATGGGGTCTGCGTTCAGAGTGAGGGTAACGTCCATGCCCTCCGGCAAACTGAGCGCGGGAATAACGCCGACGACATCTGGCAGCGCCCCGATTTGGGCGACGACGGCCGGGGTCAGCGGCGTTTTGGGGCGGGGGCGCGCAAAGGGATCAAAGCCATCTTGCTCCTCAAATTGCGGGTTGACGAAGATGTTTTCCAGGCCGATGGTCTCAAAATTGCGCTGCACCTCGCGCTGCACCCCCACGCCAAAGGAGACCATAGCCACCAGCGTCACAATGCCAATCAGCACACCGCCGGCCGTCAACACGTTACGCACCGGCCGTCGCCGCAGATTACGCAGGGCAGATTGGAAGATGTCGGCGAGGGTGAGGCGGCCGCGAGAGAGGGATGGGGGGCGGGGGGCGTCGAACGTCGGGCGCGGGGAAGCC
>JACSRF010000496.1 GCA_014879875.1 Anaerolinea sp. | reverse complement strand
CGTGACCAGAGAGACCACACGCATCACTCGTCACATGTCACGCCGAACCCCATGAAATCCTGTAGAACCCAAATTCTATAATGGTCCAAAGAGCCAAGAAATTATAACGTGGCAAGGCAGAAACGAGAAACGGTTAAGTTGAGCAAATGGCCGGGGTTTGTTAAAATTAGCGGCGAGTTAGAGGATGTAAGTTGTTGTCTTCTTACCGCGTTTGCCGAGCTTCCTGGTTTCACTGTTCCCACGGTAAATAACCAATTATCAAATTGATTTTTTAGGGAAGAGATGAAAGATATGTCGTACTCATATCGCATTCTTGTTATTGATGACAGCCCGCTCATTTTGCGTATGGTGGAAAGGGCCTTGCATGGCGCCGGGTTTGACGTGACCACATCTCTGTCTGGCGAGGATGCCTTGGAGCAAATTCGGCGATTTGGGCTGCCTCATCTGGCAATTGTAGACATTAACATGCCGCCGGGTATGGATGGCTTTGAATTTTGTGATGTGGTGCATACGTTTAGCGATTTGCCAATTGTGATGTTAACGGCCGTTAATGAGGAACACACAATTATCCAGGCCATTAACCAATACGCCGAAGATTACATCACCAAACCATTTCACGCCGGCGAGTTGGTGGCCAGAGTGCAGCGCGTGCTGCGCCGTGTTGGGGATTTTGCCTATACACTAGACCCGGTCATGAAAGTGGACAGCTATCTGCAAGTTGATTTCCCAGGTAAACAAGTCTATCTTGATGAAAAACCGGTTCCCCTCACGCCCACAGAAGCCAAGCTGTTGTACATCTTGATGCGTAATGCCGGTAGGACTGTGACAGCTTCCTTTATCTTGCAGCGGCTCTGGCCGTTGGAGGTTGTACAGGAGGAACGGCTGCGCGTGTATGTGCATCGGCTGCGACGCAAGATTGAAAAAACGCCCGATAACCCTCAATATATTGTTTCCAAAAGAGGGGTTGGATATGCGTTTTTAGATTATAGTTTTCTTGAGGCTTAATTATGGATTTTGCAACTGACGTTCAAGTTCAACAGCATAAAATTTTAGTTATTGATGATAATGTATATACGCTGCGGCTGGTGCAACATGCTTTGGAACAAGGTAATTATCAAGTTGTGACAGCGACTTCAGGAGAGAAGGCTTTTGAGCTTATTGCTCAAATAGGGCTGCCACATTTAGCGATTGTTGATTACCACATGCCACCGGGCATGAGTGGGTTTGAGTTTTGCCGTACCATTCATCAATTTTGTGACCTGCCTATTATTATGTTGACGGCCGTTAACAGCGAAGAATCTGTCATCGAAGGGCTGGAAAAATACGCCGAAGATTATATTGTTAAGCCTTTTAACCCTGGCGAGTTAGCGGCGCGGGTGCAGCGTGTACTGCGGCGCATTGGCGATTTTGCCTATACACTGGCTGCCATTACCCAGGTTGATGAACGGCTGTTGGTTGATTTCCCCAAACGGCAGGTCATTGTCAATGGCGAAGTTGTTTCGCTGACACCTACCGAAACAAAATTGCTGTATATCTTGATGCGCAGCGCCGGCAAAACGGTGACCACCGACTTCATTTTGCGCCGGTTATGGCCCCTGGAACCGGCTTACGAAGACAGGCTGCACGTTCACATGCACCGTCTGCGGCGCAAAATTGAAGACAAATCCCTGCCCCCTTACATTGTTTCCGAAAGAGGACAGGGATATACCTTTCAAACGATTATGTAGCTTTTATAAACCGTGAAGCGTGAGCAAAAGCGCATCACGGTTTACGTTTTAATTAAATACTTCACGCGAATACGAACTCAAGACACGCATGTAATTGGCCCGTTCAAATGCAGCCGGTTCGGCGACATTGATCTGGCTCAGGCTGCCCTTCATCTGTTCTAACGAGTCGTATTCATTCACAATCAACCATTGTTCCAACTCGGCCAGCAGTTTGCTAATATGGCCAACGCCATTTTGCAGCAGCACGGAGGCCATCATGGTGACTGAGGCCCCGGCCATAACGCCTTTTACCACGTCCTCAATCGTGTGGATACCGGTCGTGAGGGCCAGGTCGGCGGTGACACGGCCGTACAAAATCGCAATCCAGCGCAATGGCAGCCGCATCTCATTGGAATCACTCAATACCAGGTGTGGCACTACTTCCAGATTCACCGGATCCAGATCAGGTTGATAAAAACGATTAAACAACACCAACCCATCCGCCCCGGTGTCCGCCAATCGCTTCGCCACGTTCGCCATGGCGCTGAAATAGGGGCTTAGTTTCATGGCTACCGGAATGTTGACATACGCCTTCACATCTTGCAGCACATCCAGGTAAATCTGCTCAACTTCACTGCTGTCCAGGTTGACATCTGTTGGCAGATAATACATATTAAGTTCCAGCGCATCGGCGCCAGCTTCCTCAATTTTCCTGGCATAATTGATCCAGCCACCGGTAGAGACGCCGTTCAGGCTGGCAATGACCGGAATCCCCAACGACGCTTTTGCTTTACGCAAATGCTCCAGGTAGCCATCTGGCCCGGTATGGTATTCGGCTGCTTCGGGGAAATAGCTCAACGCTTCAGGAAAACTTTCAATGCCTTGTGTCAAATAATGATTCAGCATCTCGCTTTCCAGGGTTATTTGTTCCTCAAACAGCGAGTATAAAACAACAGCAGACGCGCCTGCATCCTCCATCCGGCGCAAATTATCCAACGAGCGGGTGAGTGGGGAAGAGGAAGGGACAAGCGGGTTTTTCAAATTCAGTCCCAGGTAAGTTGTTCTTAGGTCCATGTTCAATCTCCTGATAGAGACGACAAAAGCCTGGTGTGGCTTTTGTCGTCTTGTGTGACTAATTTTTACGCCTGACCATTTCCATTTTTCGCCGGACGCGCTGCCATTTCTGCATACGTTTCCCAACGCGCTTTCACGTCAGCTTGCGCCAGCTTCAATAGTTTTGCGGCTCGTTCTGGATGGCTTTGCGTCAACATACGGTAACGCCCTTCACGGTAAATGTAGTCAGCCAATGGTAGCTTTGGCGCGCGCGAATCTAACTGGAACGGGTTCTTCCCTTGTATTTCCAGGTCTGGGTTGTAGCGATACAACGGCCAATAACCACTATTAACGGCCGCTTCCTGCTGCTCCAGGCCAAACTTCAGGTCATATCCATGCGCAATACAATGGCTGTAAGCCAGGATGAGCGATGGGCCGTCATACGCTTCTGCTTCCATGAACGCGCGAATGGTTTGGGCATCATTGGCGCCAAATGCGACGCGGGCCACGTAGATGTTGCTATAACTGATTGCCAACAGCCCCAGGTCCTTCTTCGCCAGGGGCTTACCGGCGGCCGCAAACTTGGCCACCGCCCCACGCGGGGTCGCTTTCGACATCTGCCCACCTGTATTGGAGTACACTTCCGTGTCCAACACCAATACATTCACGTTACGCCCGGAAGCCAGAACGTGGTCCAGCCCGCCATACCCAATGTCATACGCCCAACCATCACCGCCAACAATCCAGACATCCTTTTTCACAAAAACGTCGGCCATACTCAGCAGGTTTTCCAGGTCCGCTTTCCACGCGGCGTTCACTGCATCGCTGGCTAACATTTCTTGTAAACGATGCTTCAATTCAGCGACACGGCCGCGCTGCGCCTGCAAATCCGCCTCCGTAAGCTGGTCGGCAAACAAGATCGCGTTCGACAGCTCTTCGCCAATGGCCCCCGACATGTGCCGCAAGATGTTGGTGGCGGCCTCAATGCGTTGATCAAGGGCGATGCGCATCCCCATCCCAAACTCCGCATTGTCCTCAAACAGGGAGTTTGACCAGGCCGGGCCACGCCCATCCGCATTCACCGTATACGGGGTTGTGGGCAGGTTGCCGCCATAAATGGAGGAGCAGCCGGTAGCGTTGGCAATCAGGGCGCGGTCGCCAAACAGTTGGCTGAGTAGTTTGATATATGGCGTTTCGCCACAGCCGGCGCAAGCGCCGGAGAACTCAAACAAGGGTTGCAGCAGTTGTGAATATTTGACCTGATTGAGCGGAATTTGCGTCCGATCTATTTCCGGCAGGCCCAGGAAAAACTCCCAATTTTCAACTTCTTGCTCGCGCAGCGGCAGTTGGGGCGTCATGTTGATCGCCTTGAACTTCGGCTGCTTTTTGTTCTTAGCCGGACATACTTCCACGCACAAACTGCAACCGGTGCAATCTTCGGGCGCAACTTGCAGGGTAAACAGCATATCCTTGAACTCTTTGAAGCGGGCCGGCGCCGATTTGAACGTTCCCGGCGCATCGGCCAGCAGCGCGGCGTCATAAATCTTTTCGCGGATGACGCCGTGCGGGCAAACCAGGGCGCACTTGCCACATTGAATGCAGATTTCTGGGTCCCAAACAGGGATTTCGGTGGCAATGTTGCGTTTTTCCCATTGGGTTGTGCCGGTGGGGTACGTGCCATCTATGGGCATGGCGCTTACCGGCAGGTTGTCGCCCATTCCTTCCATCATGCGCGCCGTGACAGATTGGACAAACGCGGGCGCCAGTGCGGAGACGATGGGCGGCCGTTCAAATGTGCTGGTGACGGCCGTTGGTACTGTGACCTGGTGCAAACGACTCAGCGCCGCGTCAACGGCCTCGAAATTCTTCTGCACCACCGCTTCGCCCCGTTTGCCATACGTCTTTTCAATGGCGTACTTAATCGCCTGAATCGCTTCATCTGTCGGCAGCACGCCGCTTAAAGCGAAGAAACCTGTTTGCATGACGGTATTGATGCGGCTGCCCATTCCCGTCTCTGCGGCTACCTGTAAGGCATCCATGACGTAAAATTTCAGCTTCTTGGCGATGATCGTTTCCTGCATGGAACGCGGCAGGTGCTCCCACACCTCGTCTGGGCCATAGGGGCTGTTCAGCAAGAAAGTTGCGCCTGGAGCTGCCTTCTTCAGCACATCCAATCTCTCCACGAAGCCAAACTGGTGGCAGGCCACAAAGTTAGCCGTGTAGACCTTGTACGTGGAGCGAATGGGCCGTGGGCCAAAGCGCAGGTAAGAGATGGTCATAGACCCAGATTTCTTGGAGTCGTAATCAAAGTACCCCTGCGCATAATTGTCCGTGTCTTCACCAATGATCTTGATCGAGTTTTTATTAGCGCCAACAGTCCCATCGGCGCCCAGGCCATAGAACACAGCGCGCACCACGTCGGCCGGCTCAATGTCAAACTCCTGGTCCCATGGCAGGCTGGTGTTGGTGACGTCATCCTCAATACCGATGGTGAAGTGATTCTTCGGCTTGGGTTGCGCCAATTCGTCAAAGACCGCCTTGACCATGCCCGGCGTAAATTCTTTAGAGGAGAGACCATAACGGCCGCCCACGATCTTCGGCATGACGGCAAAGGGAGCGTCGTCGCTGCTCATCCCTTCGGCGATAGCGGTGATGACATCCTGATACAGCGGTTCACCGGTCGCGCCCGGTTCCTTCGTCCGATCCAGCACGCTAATCGCTTTGACAGTGGCGGGCAGCGCTTGCAGGAACGCTTCATTGGGGAACGGCCGGTACAAACGCACCTTCACGATCCCGACCTTCTCACCCTGTTTGATCAGGTGCTCCACCGTTTCGTGCGCCGTTTCGGCCCCAGACCCCATCAACACAATCACCCGCTCCGCGTCGGGTGCGCCCACATAATCAATCGTGTTGTATTGACGGCCGGTCAGTTCGGCAAACTTATCCATCGTTTGCTGCACAATGTCCGGAACAGCCAGATAGAATGGGTTCACCGTTTCCCGCGCCTGAAAGTACACGTCTGGGTTTTGCGCCGTGCCGCGCATAAACGGATTATCTGGGCTAAGACCGCGCGCACGGTGCGCGCGCACCAGGTCATCATCAATCATGGCGCGCAGCACAGCATCGTCCAGAAGTTCCGTCTTGTTGACTTCGTGCGAGGTACGGAAGCCATCAAAAATATGCAAAAATGGGAGGCGGGCAGCCAACGTCGCCGCAGACGCGATCAGCGTAAAATCGGTGACTTCTTGCACAGAGTTAGCAAAAAGCATGGCAAACCCGGTGCTGCGCGCGGCCATCACGTCGGAGTGGTCGCCAAAAATGGAAAGCCCCTGCGCCGCTAACGAACGCGCGGCAATATGGAAAACGGTTGACGTCAATTCCCCGGCAATCTTATACATGTTGGGGATCATGAGCAGCAAGCCTTGCGAGGCCGTGAACGTGGTCGTTAACGCCCCCGTCTGCAAGGCGCCATGCACAGCGCCGGCGGCGCCACCTTCAGCCTGCATTTCCACGACGGAAGGGATGGCGCCCCAAATATTGGACTTGCCTTCTGCCGAGTATTGATCAGCCCATTCACCCATCGCTGAAGATGGGGTAATGGGGTAGATGGCAATGACGTCATTGATCTTATGCGCCACCAGCGCACAAGCTTCATTCCCATCCAGCGTAATCATTTCCTTTGTCATAAGTGACTCCTTCACAAGGGGAGAGGGCATGGTTAAGGAATTAGTAATCGGTAACCAGTTATCAGTTATCGGTTATCGGTTATCGGCGCTGATAGTTGATAGCTGATGACTGATGACCAACATAAGTGACCATGCCCTCGCCATAGTTTGTTCTGTGATGCCAGGTTTGGAACCGGCTGCCGAACTATATCTGGTGTGCAGGTGTTCGGCGTGCAGCTACAGTTGTTTTCTCGTTGGTTATTGTAAGTCTTGGAGGGAGACTGCTGACAGTGACAGATTACATGTCTCTGGGTGACAAAAGTCATTCTTATTGCGAATTGTCACAAATTGGTAAGTAATGTGCAGCCAGGCTCTATTCTTTGCTAAAATGCAGGCATGAACACTTTTCCCCCGGCTGACTATGTGCGCGTGCAATCGGCCGTTCCCGGCATTGAGGTATACATGCCCCGGCCACCCCAAGAGACGCAGCAAGACGTCGTCGCTTTCCACTGCCCGCAGTGCGACGCTGCCACAGCTTATTGCGCCGAAAACGGCGGGTTGACCTGCACACACTGCGGCCATTATGAAGCGCCGGTGCAGCCTGTCGTGGGCAAAGCGGCCGCTGAGTTTGAGTTTACAGTGGAAACGATGGCGCGCGCGGCGCATGGATGGGGCATTGAACGCAAAGAGCTAAGCTGTCAACGGTGCGGCGTGCATACCACGCTGTCCACCGACATGCTGACCCATACCTGCCCCTTCTGCGGTTCTAACCAGGTGGTGCAGGTCAAAGCGGCGCAAGATACACTGCGGCCTCGCTTCTTGGTTCCGTTGCAGATTGGCGAGGATGATTGTCGCCGTATCACCACCGCCTGGCTGCAAAATAGCTGGATGCTCCCTAAAAACTTGCAGCAGTTGGGGCGCGTGGCCGAATTCACCCCCATTTACATCCCTTTTTGGACATTTGACGCGCAGGCCAGCGCCTATTGGCGCGCCGAAGTAGCCCACACCAGGCAGAAAACAGTCTGGCGCAACGGCCGTCGCACTACCCAAACCGTCACCGAATGGCGCTGGGAATCGGGCAATGTAGAATTGTTCCACGATGATTTACTGGTCAATGGCAGCAGCCAGGTGAGCAAAACGCTGCTGCGCCAACTGCGCGGCTATGATTTGCAAGCATTGGTCCCTTACGATGCCAGCTATCTGGCCGGGATGCAGGCGCAGGCGTATGATGTTGACCTGGAAACGGCGTGGGAACTGGGGCGCGCTGTGATGCGCCAGCGCACCAAGGCGGCGTGCCAGGGGCAGGCTACGTCACAGCGGATGCGCAATTTCAGTATGAGCCTGGATTTCAGCGAGGAAACGTGGCGGTATATTTTGCTGCCCATGTATCTGGCGACGTATGCCTACGGCCGTGAACGTTTTCAGGTTATGATTAATGGGCAATCGGGCAGCATTGCCGGGCAGCGACCGGTAGATTGGCGCAAAGTGGTGGCGGTGACGGCCGTTTCCCTCCTCCCCGCCATTTTATCCGGTTTACTTGCCCTCTACGTTGCCGCCACGGCCAACACCGCACACCTGGCCGCGCCGCTGGGGTTCATCGCCGCGTTGGCGCTGATCGGCGCGCTTGTTTTCATCATCCACACGGTGCAAACGGCGCTGAAAATGGATGACGTTTGAGAGGAGTGGGGCGTCGTGAGTCATGGGTCGGGCATTGCTATACCGATTTCCGACTCGCAACTTCCGATTTCTGAGACAGTTATGCTTGACACAATCACCACGACCTGGACGGATGCCTGGGGACAGGCTTTGACGCTGGCGGGCTGCTGTCGTTGTAATGGCGTGTTTTTGCTACCAACAGAGCGGTCTCTAACCCCCTGCCCTTACTGTGGACAAGACAGCCTGGAGGTGATGGATACGGCCGTTGACCGCCCCGTCTATACGCAGCCACCAGAATTAACGCTGCCATTCACTGCGTCGCAGCCAGTTTTACATGCCCAAATCACCCAATTCGTCCAAAAAAACTGGTTGGCGCCGGCAGACTTGACGCCGGCCAATTTGATCGGCCGTTTGCAGCCGCTGTACCTGCCGCTGTGGCTGGTGGATGCGGCCGTGCAAGCGCAGTGGCAGGCAGACGTTGGCTATAATTATCAGGTGGTCAGCCACCGTGAGCAGTTTCAGAATGGACAGTGGCGCACGCAAGAAGTACGTGAGACACGGGTGCGCTGGGAACCACGTTTGGGCACGCTGCGCCGCCGTTATGATAACCAGATGGCCCCGGCGTTGGAGGAGCAGCAGCAGTTAGAACAGATGTTGGGCGCGTATCAATTGCAAGGCAAACGGCCGTATCATCCTCACGACTTGCGCCAGGCGGCGGCCCATTTGCCCAATCGTCCCCCGGCCGATGCCTGGCCTGAAGCACGGGAAGGGTTGAAAACGGCCGCTATGGAGGAGTGCCGTCAGGCGGCTGCCGCCGATTATATTCGTGAGTTCCGTTGGGCGGCCGATTTCCGTGACCAAAACTGGACACAGCTTCTCTTGCCCCTGTACACCACGTTTTACCAGGATGATGACAACCAGGTGCGGTTGGTTTACCTGCATGGGCAAACGGGACGGCTGCACGGGCAGCGGCGCGCCTCCATGCAAAAAGCGCGGCGTTGGGCTATGATGATCGGCGGTACGGCCGTCGTCATCTTCGTCCTCAGTTTACTGCTCGCTGTAGGGGGGTATCTGCAAAAGGCGCTACTGCCCTGGGCGGCGGCGGCGTTGGTCATGGCGCTGCTGGTGGGGGTAACGGCCGTGCTGCCTCTCCTGATCGCCTGGCGCGTGAATCGTGAGTCGGGTGTCGTGAGTCTGGCGTCGTGAGTCGGCTGCCAGACCTACCAAATTACCAATGCCCGACTACCGACTCGCAACACCGGACGCCGGCCTTGCCTTTCTCTTGCTGCTGGCGCGTCCATAGACGCCGGTCAGCAAATTCCAGCGAATGCGCACCGCCTCCAAAATGTTTTTCAGGTAATCCATCCGGCTGACGTGCGTCCCCTCGGCATCTATCCAATTGGCGGCGACCATGTGAATGGTGTAGCCAAAGCGTCGCGCCAGCGCCAACGCCTCATCATCCATGCTCCACCCATTCATCTGCGTCACGGCAAAAACTTGTTCGGCTGCGGCCGCGGAGAACGCCTTAAATCCGCAGCGCGTATCCCAAATCCCCGGCACGACCAGCAGTTGAATGAGCAGATTGCCGGCATTGCCCAACAAGCGTTTCAAAAAGGGCTGCGGCACAGCCTGCCGCGCGTCGGGCACATCTTTGCTGTCGCGCGAGGCAATGACCACGTCCGCGCCCTGGGCAAAAAAGGGCTTCATTTTCTCAAAATGGGTGATGTCGGTGGAGTTGTCGGCGTCTGTGAACAGGCGAATTTGCCCTTTGGCGGCCAACATGGCTTCACGCAGCGTATACCCCTTGCCCCGATTCACCCGGCGGTCCAGCCAGCGCACGTGTTCTTTATCGGCGGCAAACGTTTCCACAATGCTCAAGGTGTTGTCTGTGGGACCATCCAGGGCAATGAGCAATTCCCAACTAAATGGCTGCGCAGACAGGTATGTGTAGATAGCTTCCAGCGTCGGTGTGATACGCCGCGCTTCATTGTAAGCGGGAATAATTACGCTCAAGTAAGGTCCGTTTTGATCCATAACGGGCAATCTTATCGCCGCTGTGGGGGTTCGTCAACCGGGGTCAGGCGCTGCGTCAGGGTTTCGTCGTCTATCCGTCGTTTGGCCTGCAGGTGACGGCGCTTTTTTGCCCACATTTTGGGCGCTCCCCACAGCCCGGCCAATTGCCCGCGCAAGCGGGCGCGGGCGGCCGCGCCGCGCCAATGGCGGAGAGCCTCACCGGTGATGTGTAGCTGTGCCTGGAGGATGGTGCGCCAATGGCGGCGCACCAGGCGGGTGGGGTAATTTTTCCAGATGAGGTAGAGGGTGTTACGGCCGTCGTAATAACTTGCCAGCGTGTTGCCCCCGGTCGCTTTCAACTTGTGGTAAACAACGGCCGTTGGCGCATACAACACCTGCCACCCGGACAGATTGGCGCGCCAGCCCATGTCCACATCTTCACAGGAGAAGAAAAAATCGTCGTCGAGAAAACCAATGTCGTCGAGCATAATGCGGCGGTAAGCGGCCGCCCCGCCGCAGGCGCTAAACACCATTTCTTCCCGCTCATACTGCCCTACGTCCTGCTGCCAGACGCCGCGATTGCCGGGGATGCCATCTATGCGCACATAATCGCCGGCCGCGTGCAGGTGGTCGCGCCGGTCAAAGAGGCGTATTTTGCTGGCAACGATGCCGACTTGGGGATGACGCTGAAAGGCGCTGACGATTTCCGCCAGCCAGTGGGGGTCTGCCTCGGTGTCGTTGTTGAGCAGGATGATGATGTCGCCGCGCGCGGCCGTCCAGCCCGCATTGCACGCGCCCGTAAACCCCCGGTTTTGTTCCAGTTCCAGCACCGTCACCTCTGGGTACTGTTCGCGGACGTAGGCTTGCGAGCCATCAGTGGAGCCATTGTCAACCAGCAGCGTTTCAAAATCACGCCATGTCTGTCGGCGCAAGGCGGTTAAACAGTCGTCAAGATGCTGTTTGCCATTTAGATGGGGGATGATGATCGAGGCCGTAGGCATGGGGATTGACGATTGACGATTGACGATTGGCGATTAGGCCGCACTTTAGACTATTTCAAAGTAATTGGAACACGAAGGTTCACAGAGGATTGACTCGGTTGCTCCCTCTTATAGATAGTAAGAAAAAGATTTAGGCATGGTTCAGAATTGGCAAAACCATCTTGACAATTCCGTAGCCGCGATTTCCAATCGCGCCAGGGTGAACGCGATTGGAAATCGCGGCTACGGACTCTTTGAACCATGCCAAAATTTGGGGTTTTCTCATAGCTTGCCAGGGCAGGCCAATCGTAAATCGCAAATCGTTAATCGTAAATCCTAGGGGTTTTCTCATAGCTTGTCAGGGGCCGACCAATCGTAAATCGCAAATCGTTAATCGTATCTTATTTGAGCGTGTCCAGGAGAAAAGCGTATTCAAACGCGGTGTCTTTAAGATGCTCATAACGGCCGCTGCT
>JACSRF010000639.1 GCA_014879875.1 Anaerolinea sp. | reverse complement strand
GCAAAGAAGAAGAGAAAACCTTTGCATCTTTACTTCGCATCTTGGCTCCTTTGCACCTTTGCGTTAAAATTTCTTGCTCGGCGTGCAAGCATTTGACTTGTAAGGTACTAAAAAGCAAACTGCTTACCTCTCCTTGCTGCGCGTGGCGCGATAGCGGGCAATGGCGATGACAACCAGCAGCAGTAAGCCAACCATCCCGTAGAGCGGCAAGCCGGCATGACGGCTTGCCGCTCTGCTTGCTGGCGCTGGCAGATCATTTACTCCCTGAGTGAATGGGGTCATTGTGGGGGGAGTCACGGCCGTTTCCCCCGTCACGTCTACCTGTGGCAAATCCACCTGCGCCGCACCATTCCCTTCCACGACCTCATACACCTGCCCGCCGTAAACGACCAGCACGCGCGCGCCCAACGCAAAGTAGCTGCCCAATTCCGGTGCGGCGCTGATCAGGTCAAAATAGGCGTCGCTGGCAAAGCCCACCGGCTGCGGCGTTTGTGTATCGCTGTCAAAGGCGGTGTCCATCCACACCCCGTCACGCAGCAAGAAGGTTTTGCTGCCCACGTAGCGCACGGCCGTTTCCGCCACATTCGCCACCACATCTACCCCTGGGGATGGGGTCCCGGTTGCGGTTCGCGTGGGCATCGCCATGGGCGCTTCCGCTTCGGCCATCGCCCCGGCTGCGGCCGCTTCCGCAACAGCATCCGCGCCCGTACTTGGCGCCGGCGCTGCGGCCATATCGGTAATGACCTCTTCGGCAATGCCACTGCGCCCCGTCTGGCTGAAGATGTCATCTTCTTCAATTAAATAGCTGGTGTATGGGGTGATGATGCCATAACGAATGCTTAGATTGACGATGCTTTGCACCAGTTCTGGGTTTTCGCCGTGCAGTCGAATTTGCGTCAGCAGGTGACCGATGGCGCGGGTAGCCCACAGGCGCGGGATGAACGCATCGCCACCACTGCTGCGGAAGGTGTTGTCGGCATAGGCGAAGGTTTGGGGACGGCCGTTTACCTCTCCGCTCAAGGTAATGGTTGCCGCGCCGCCACTGCGATAGCGCCCGGCAAGTACTAACTGCGTGCCCGCAAACAAATCCGGCAGTTCCGTCGGATACAGTTGCTCCACCATCACACCGCCAAAATCGAGAGCGATATTCGCCAGCACCGGCGCGCTGATTTTGGCGTAAAAGGCGCTCACCTTTTCGTCAATGGCTTCAAAGGGGCGCACGTAGGCGCTTGTGCCGCGTTGATTGGCCGCCAGCGAATCGAGCAGCAGCGTATCCACATCATCCCCCACGCCAAAGGTGAAGATGCGCGCATTCTGCGGCATGGCTTGCTGCACGTTCTCCAGCAGCAGCGGCGTATTGGTGATCCCTTCCGTCGCCAGGCCATCGGTGAGGAAGAGGATGGTTGTGGGGCGTGTGGCGTCGGACAGGGCAGCCGCTTCCAGCAACGCCTGGCTGATGTTCGTGCCACCAATTGCCTCCAGATTGTTGATGAAGCTCACGGCCTCATCCACAGCGCCGGCCCCCGCCAATTCTGGCCGGAAGAGGCGTACCCCGGTGCTAAAGGCCACCACGTTAAAGCGATCTTCGGCGTTCAAATGGGTGACCACATAGCGCGCCGCGGCTTTGGCCTGCTGCATCTTTTCCCCTTCCATACTGCCGGATGTATCCATGACCAAAATCACGTCTTTGGCAATCATTTCGTCTACTTCCAGCGCCGGGGCCACCAACAACAGGAAAAATCCATCCTGCCCCGCCTCCTTGTAGCTGAGCAAATTCAGTCCAATGTCTTCCGGCGAAACGGTGTAGTACAGCTCATAATCCTGATCTGGCGTTACATCAAACGCCTCATAACCGACCACGGCGCGGAAATTGCCATCGCGAAAGGTGTCTACGCGGTGGCTGGGGGAATAAATGGCGCGGATGGCTTCGTTAGAACGTACTTCGACGCGGATGCTTTGTTCGTCTAGCGGCGTATTGGTGTAGAGGTCGGTGGACTGTGGGTAGGCGTAATGAATGAGGCCGTTGTCGGCGGGCAGCAGGTGCGTGTATTCAATTTCAATGCGCCGCTCGCTGCGAGGCGGAATGGGGAAAACGTTGGCCTGAATAGCCTGCGTGCCCACATATTTCAGCAGCGCCGGGTCGCGCAGTTGACGCACGATGGTGTCGTAAATTTGCTGCGCTTCGTCCCGTTCCAAAATTTTGGCCTCAATGGGCTGGCCGTCTACCCACATGGTCAGTTGGGAAACGGCCGCTCCCGCCGGCAGTGGAAACAAATATTGCCCTTCCAGCATCCAGTCGTTGTCGTTGACAAACAACTGGTCAATGTGCGTCGTCGCCACCTGATTTTCAACAGTGACGTTGACGCGCTGATAGGCGATGCGCAACCCGTCAAACTGCCAGATGGGCGGCCCGATGATGTCCGGTGGCCGGGGCGTGGGTTCTTGTGCCGATGCCCGACTAACCACAGCCAGCAGGCTCATTAATAAAAACAGGGAAAACCATTTTTGTTTCATCTCTATATCCTCCGTGTGTGTCTGAATAGGACATCTCTAAAACGTCCCCAACGGCCGTTCGGTTCCCTTGTCATAATAGGACAAGCTGCTAGTTTGCCCTATACTGTGTCTAATGGGGTTTTGGCGCGTAGATGGAGGGTATGGAGCAGGGGGGATGCGGCTTCGTATACGGAAAAGTTGCGGTCAACGGCCGTTTTTCAGCAAATATGAATGTCGCAGCTGATAGAGCAAAGAAACGAGCATCAGTTCGATTTTTCGCTCTATCTGATTGTTTTCTGATTGAGCCAATTGTAGCGATCAGGCGCGCGCCTGGCGCAAATAATCCCAGGTGTAGATGCCGGTGTCGTGACCATCGCTCCACACAATCTGGAGGGCGTAACTGCCGACGGTGTGAATGCTTTCGATTGTCACCCCTTCGTTTTTGGTGACGTACAGCACATCCACATCGGGCGGGCCGCCCATGTTATCGTGCCCCCCTTTGCAGGTGACGCAGGGGCAGATGGCGCGCAGCCCGGCGAACGGGTAATGCCCGGCTTGCCCATCACTCCAGGTGATGGTGAGGATGCGTTGTGTACGATCGGCCGTGATGCCGGTGGGTCGAATTTTTTCCATAAGAGCACCTGTAACAGTTGACAACGGATTAGCTGGATTTGCGGATTTTCCTTGCTTGACTATGGCTATCCGCAAATCCTGTAAATCCGTGTCCCATATAAGATTTGTCCGTCAACCAGATAAGCAGTGACCAAAATGCCCAGCATCTGTTGATTTACAGGCTTGCCAGCCGCGCGCTGAGTTCGGCGTGGCTGGCCTGGGACTGGGTGAGCTTGTCGCGCTCTTTTTGCACCACAGGCAGCGGCGCTTTTTGCGCAAAGGGGCTGTTGAGCAAACCGCTGAGCCGCTGGATTTCTTTGTCCAGCGCGGCTAATTCTTGCGTCAGGCGCGCTTTCTCCTGTTCCAGGTTGACCATGCCCGCCAGTGGCAAATAGCAAATGACGCCACCCTGGGCGATGGTCACGGCCTGGGCGGGCGCTTCCAGGTCGGCCGCGATGGTCAGTTGGTCAGCGTCAAGGCGCGCCAGGAAGGCGAGGATGGGACGCTGCTCCTCGTAGAAAGAAAGCTTGTCGCCGGCGGCAATGAGGGCGCTGATCCATTTTGCCGCTTCCACACCCTGCTCGGCGCGGGCGGCGCGGATGCGCGTGATGAGTTCGCGCAGTTGCTCAAAATCGGCCGCTGCCGTTGGGAAATCATAGCAGGTTTGCCATGCGCCACATTCCGGCCAATCGGCAATGATTAGCGCTTCGGGCCACCCTTCGTCGGGCTGAATGCCAAGCTCGGCTTCAATGAAGGCATGTTTCAACTGCTGCCACGTCTCCTCGGTAACAAACGGGATGTACGGGTGCAGCAGGCGCAGGCAGTCGTCGAGGACGCGCCGCAGCACGGCCATCGTCGTCCAGGTGCGGCTGCCGCCCATGTTTAACTGCACCTTCGCCAATTCTACGTACCAATCCGCAAAATCGCCCCAGAGGAAATCGTACACTTGCCGTCCCGCTTCGCCAAACTGGTAGCTGACCATGAGGCGGTTGGCGCTGCGCGTCATGTCGCTGAGGCGGGTAAGAATCCATTGGTCGGCGGCCGTGTGGGTGATGATTTCCGGCTTGTCGGCGCTGGTCACTTTGTCCAGGCTGCGGGTGATGAAGCGTGCTGTGTTCCAGATTTTGTTAGCAAAGTTGCGGTTGCTGGCGACGCGATCCACGGAAAGGTTGAGGTCGGCGCCGGGTGAGCCGCTGGTGAGGAGGGTGAAGCGCAGAGCGTCGGTACCGTACTGCGCCATCACTTCCAGCGGGTCGGTGACGTTGCCGTAGGATTTGCTCATTTTACGGCCGTTTTCATCCCTTACCAATCCATGCAAATAGACCGTGTGGAACGGGATGTCATTGTTGAAGAGCAGGCTGGTCATGACCATGCGCGCCACCCAAAAGAAAAGGATGTCGTAGCCCGTTTCCATGACGTCGGTGGGGAAGAAGCGTTCCAGGTCTGCGGTCTGGTCGGGCCAGCCGAGGGTAGAGAAGGGCCAGAGGGCGCTGCTAAACCAGGTGTCCAGCACATCGGGGTCTTGTTGCAACGTCACGCCATCGCCAAATTTATCGCGGGCGATTTCATACGCCTCTGCTTCGCTGTGGGCGACGATGACGGACGACGCTGCGCCGCCATTGAAGTCGCCATTGACGTACCAGACGGGGATGCGATGCCCCCACCAAAGCTGGCGGCTGATGCACCACGGCCGTATATTTTCCAGCCAGTTTTCCCAGATTTTGTTGAAGCGGTCGGGAACGATGCGGATACGGCCACTGCGCACCGCCTGTAACGCCATTTTCGCCATCGGTTCCGCGTCCACAAACCATTGCTTGCTGATCATCGGCTCAATCACCTCGCCGCCGCGCTGGCTGCGGGGCAGGTTGAGCAGGTAGGGTTGGGTTTTGATGGTCAGGCCGGCCGTTTCCATGTCTGCCCACAACTTTTGGCGCGCGGCAAAGCGATCCATGCCGGCGTAGGGGCCGGCGTGTTCGTTGAGGGTGGCGTCCTTGTTGAAGATGTTGATGATGGCTAACCCGTGTCGTTTGCCGATCTCGAAGTCGTTGGGGTCGTGACCGGGGGTCACTTTGAGGACGCCGGCGCCAAAGCTCATGTCCACGTAGCTGTCGGCGACGATGGGGATGGGGCGGTTGAGGATGGGCACAAGCGCCATTTTGCCAATGTATGCCTGATAGCGCTCGTCGTCGGGGTGGACGGCAACGGCCGTATCCCCCAATATGGTCTCCGGGCGGGTGGTGGCGACGGGCAGATAGCCGCCCCCTTGCACGGGGTATTGGAAGTGGTAGAGGAAGCCTTGCTCTTCGCTGTATTCCACTTCGAGGTCGGAAACGGCCGTTTGCAGCCCCGGCGACCAGTTCACCAGATATTCCGCCTGGTAAATCAGCCCCATGCGGTAAAGTCGGACGAACGCTTCGCGCACGGCGCGCGACAGCCCATCGTCCAGGGTGAAGCGTTCCCGTTCCCAGTCAGCCGACGCCCCCAGGTGACGCAGCTGCTTGACGATGTAGCCGCCATATTTATCTTTCCATTCCCAGGCGCAGTCCAAGAACTCTTCGCGCCCTATCTCTTGCCGCGATGTGCCCTGACGCAGCAGCATCTTTTCCACCTGAAGCTGCGTGGCAATGCCCGCATGGTCGGTTCCGGGAACCCAGAGGGCCGCGCGCCCTTGCATTCGCGCGCGGCGAATCATCAAATCTTCGAGGGCGACGAACATGACGTGCCCCATATGCAGTTCACCGGTGACGTTGGGCGGGGGGATGGAGATGACGAATGGTTTACCATCGGGCAGGTTGACTTCGGGCTTGAACCAGCCATTTTCTTCCCACCATTGGTAGAGGCGCGCCTCGGTGGCGCTAAAGTCGTAGGTCTTGGGCATATCAGTCATAGGAACTCCTCGATTTACGATTGACGATTGACGCTGCTAAAAATCGTCAATCGTCAATCCAAAATCGTCAATAAAAAAGCTCTCTCATCCAGTCAAGGACGAGAGAGCGGTTGTCTCACGCGGTACCACCTTGGTTCCGTATTGCGTATTGCGTATTGCGTCGGCTGACGGTTTACGGTTTACGGTTTACGACACTCTGCGCTGTAACGGGCTGACCCGGTTTTGCTTACTATTGTTCGGCAAAACAACTCCTGGGCGACTTCGGCGACGGCCGTTTCCGGGCAGGCTCTCAGCCAATGACCTGCTTCTCTGGGCGGGGGCGCGTCGCGTACTGCTCCCATTCATCGTTTTTAGTTGATTGAACTGAATAGAAGTATAGCAAGGGGCAAGGTTGATGGCAACTTTGCCCGGCCACAGCAAACTCAAAAGTTGTTTGCGAACGGACCCTTAGCGAAAAGTAGCGTATGTGAAATTAATTACCAACCATTCCAAAACGGCTCAGGTGACAAACCGGAAGCTGTACATAATTTTCATCCGGGTTGCTGCTGTACTGCGGGTCAGGCAAAATACCGACTTCGCGGCAGGTCTCAATGGCATCTACCCACTCGTAACCGTTCCAGTAAAACAGCCGCAAGCTGTCTTCGAGGGAACTGCCCAGATCGGTGTCGGTGTAGTAGATGGTAAAGGTTAACGGCCGTAAAAACACAAATTCATAGGTTAGTTCACCACTGCCTGCACTATCCAACATCCCATTTAATCCTGGTTGGTCGCCAGACCCAAGCATAATGGGCAAATAGAGATGGTGTATCGTTGCGGTAACGATTCCGGCCGTCAGGTCAAAGTTATGATTCACAAACTGCGTTCCCGGTGGAGGTGGAAACCCTGGGGCATTGAGCGGCGTGAAGGAGAGGCGGACGGTTTGGGTAACAGCGCCGGGAGGCGCTTCAATTCGGGTCAGCGATCCCAAAGGATCAATGTACTCCAGGGCGCCACCAGCTTGCGGGTTGATTTCGCCTTCTACCTCTGGCTCCTCATACTCCGCCGCAATTGCCAATGCCCCAAACTGCTGCCCATCACCATATCCCAGAAAACCAGCCAGCGCCGTGAACAAGGTCTCTGGATCAATGACCCATAGCTGACTGGATGAAGACTGCAAATCTACGGCCGTTGCATACAGTAGCCCGGTCGCATCGTCAAAGTCCAGCCCATGATGTGCGCCCACGTCAAAAGGGATCTGCACGGTTGTGACTATATTTCCGGCTGCATCAAACACCACCAACTGATTCCAATAATCATCCAGCCCATAAAACAAACCATCCGGCCCAGACGCCAGCGCCACCAAGCAAGGCACATCCATAACCACAGTAGGCGAAAACACCAGCCCCGTACTCACATCCAACTGATACAGCATAGACTCAGATGTATCACTGCAAAAATAAAAAGATTCAGACAAATAACCCGCTGCATACATCTGTTGGCTGCTGTCGTCCCAGGTCATCCCCATCCATTGCAATGTGCTGATAGGCAGCGTATATGTAACAAACGTTGCAGCGCCGCTTGCCGTATCAAACTGGTAGAAATCACCAAACGGCAAGAGGGCATAGAGAACCGAAAAATCGTCGTCAGCAAAATCACTGGCCTCAAACGCGCTACCTGTGGAGGTTATCCATTCAGCCATTTCGGGAGCATTCAAGCTAAAACGGTAGAATTCGCCAAAGGTGGTAAATCCATAGGCCAACGTGTCCGTTATAGACAATAAACCGGCAGGCGCTGCGGGCAAATCAGCTTGCGCAACCGGTGACACGGTTGACGTTGGCATATTAGCCGCAGCAACGAGATGGGACAACCCTACCAGCCCCAATAAACTGAGCAGCAAAATCAATAAAATATGCTTTATTTTGTGCACGGGCAACTCCTTTTGATTTTGACCAAAGCCATTATTTTTAATTTCCCACCATGCCAAACCGACTCAAATGGCAGACTGGAAGCTGTACATAATTTTCATCCGGGTTACTGGTATAAAATGGTTCTGGCAGGATGCCGGCATCAATGCAGGTTTGAATAGCGTCTACCCATTCGGTACCACTCCAGTAGTACACACGCAGCGTCTCTTCGTCAATAAAAAGCACATCGTCATCGCTGTATTCAATCGTCACGGTGAGCGGCTGCAAAAAGGTAAAACTCGGTTCATAGGGCAAAGAACCGATCGGTTTTGCAGCAGGCAATGGTGTGCCTAAACTGGTATTGGCTGCGCCCACAAGCAGGGGTAAATAAGCCAGGTGCGCATTCACGTCAAGATCAAAGGCATGGTTGGCATAGTCGCCTGGCAGAGGGAAGAATTCAGGGTCGCGTGGGGCATAGAGCAGCGCCACAGTGCTGGTCACGGCTCTAGGGGGCGCTTCAATGATAGTACGCGAGCCTTGTGGGTCTATATAGATCAGGGCGCCCCCATTTTCGGGATCAATGTTGGCGACAATTGGGGGCAGGCTTTCCAGGCTAACATAATCAAATAAAACGTTACCCACCAGGCTATCTTGCGTCCCTACCGAATTACCAAACCGCAAAAGCACAGAGGCACCACCAACAAATTGGCTCAGGTCAATCTGTACATTCACCCAGCCCGTTGTATTGTTGGCATGAATCATGGGCAATTCCCAAATGCGTGTCACGTCCGTTATCTGCCTTTCCTCTCGAATCAGATCAACGTAAGCAAAGTCGTCGGGAACGCTGCTGTCAGGATCGATCCGTTCAGCATAGTACCAAAAGGAGAGGATCGGCTCATAATGAGAGATAGAAAGCCATTGTTCAGCAGAGTTGCTAAATGGTATTTCACCGCAATAACCGCCAACCCATAATGTATTAAGCCCATCATAGGCGGGGAAACCAAAGTTATCGCTCCAATCACCTATTTTTGTGAGTCCACATGTTACGGTACTCAGATATTCATACCAGCCGGGTTGACTAATTTCCTCAAAACTACCATTGTAAATCAAGGAGGTAACGGCCGTTGCCCCATTATTACCGACAGGGACAACCTTCGGCGCTGCACTATCTGCAGGTGCAGACGTGGTCGATGTCGCCCATCCATCTGTTGCCGCGACCACCATCACCCCCCCTGAAAACGCCAGCCACACGAAACCTAAAGTCAACAAAACACACGCCACTAATACAGAACTTACCATTACGCGAGACAAAAAAGATTTATTCATGTTCAGGATTCCTCTATGAAGTCATACAAACCAGGAGACAGCAACACCACGCCATCTTCACCCACTACCACACAACACAATAACATTATTAACCGAACAACACGCAAAAGCAACCATCCGTTTGCGGGATTCAAGGCACAAAAAAAAGGCACGACCAAAATCGTGCCTCATTCATAAAAACAAACTTTCTTTTATTATGACCGCTCTCTAGCCGTGTCATCTCTAGGAAAACAGCAAGGTATGTTTTTTATCAATCTAAAATCTACTATTATTCACGCGCTTCTACAACTATCCGCACCGCAGTCCTTTCTTGTGAATCAATTTCTACGTCTACAAATGAAGGATCACAAATAATATGCACTCCTTCTTCAGCCAGGTACCCTTTAGCAATAACAATAGCCTTAATTGCCTGGTTAACAGCGCCAGCTCCAATTGCCTGCACTTCTGCCCGCTTCACTTCGCGCATCACTCCGGCGATAGCGCCGGCTACCGCTGCGGTTCGAGAACGAGCAGATACCTTAATCACATTCATAGTCGGCCTCCAAAGTTGCTCCTGTGGTCATTGTAAAACAGCACAGATGGCGTAAGATTCGTAAATTCTAGACAAATTGTACGACAATTGTCAAGCAGGCCCCATTGTTTTGCCATTGCACTTATTTCTGGCTGGTTTTGCCATACAAGCTAGTCTACCACCGCTTTGCCAGTTGCTCAAATCAAATCGCAATCTTCAGGGCGCAATAGTCATAATTCCCCCTTTTTGGCTACCATTTCTCCATTTTCTGTGGATAACCTGGCAAAAGCTGTGGAAAACCAGGACATTCTGTGGAAAACTTTTGCGGATGCCACTCCCCGTTGCCCCTGCCGCTATCACTAAATATAGGGCGTACTCACGATGCGCGCCTCCATTTGGGGGAACGGGCGCGGGCGCGACGAAATTGCCTTTATACACGCCGCGCTCTCCGCAAAAAAGAATCCGCAGGCGCATCCACAGGACACAGCAGCCATATCCGATATATATGGGGAACCTCAAGTCAACATCACCGGATATGGGGGGGGGAAACATTCGTCCACAACTCCACAGCCCCTACTATTAACTACTACTAAAGATAAACAATATAGGAAAAAGGTGCATAAGCTTATGGATAAAGAGGTGAACATTAACCGCACATAAGTGGCGCAGGCGCTCCCTCCGCCAGCTTGTAGGCAGTGTTACCTATCCTGGGCGCCATAGGTCAGGACAACCTCACCACCGGAAGCCGGGATAAGCAGCCAGCCTTGCTGGAAGTGCGTTCCCGGCGGGCCAGATACCCCTGTCGGTGCATGGGGCAGCCGCCAACGGTAGCCACCCGGAGGCAGCGCGCCGCTGATGGTGAGGGTGAGCGTGCCCTGCCAGGAATCGTCTTCGATGGACAGTGTGGATGTGGTCACGGCCGTTACCGCCCCAAACATCGTCGGCGCACCAGTTAGCCCCACGACCTGCCCTTCAGACAGCCACGAGCCGGGCGCCCCGGCAAACAGTTCCAGTGTATTCTCGTCCCGCAGCAGCAGCATCTCCCGAATCAATGTCACGTAAGACGCTGCTGCCCAGGCATGGGGCATGTCCCCCCCTGAAAAGCCGCCGGTGAGCGGATTCACCTGCTCTGCCCAGGCAAACGTGCCCGGCAATGTCTGATTGGTCAACGTCCACCCTAAAATTTGGTGCAGTACGTCATGTCGCCCCAGACGGACATAATCCCGCGCCAATCCCAGCCCCCCATACGGCCACAATTGCCCGTAAATGTGCTTATACCCACCCCCTTGTGGTTCGATCCAGCGCGCATAATATTCGTCAAACGAACGGAGAATGAGTGGGTCTGTTCGCTCAAATACGGTTAGCGGGTACAGGCTGTTCGCCGAACCGCGCGCCATCGCCGAACTGGTGACATCCTCTGGCCCATTCGGGATATAGGCGGGTTCAGGTCCCATAACCGCCACAATGCTGTCGCGTAAAGCACCCCGCAGCGCCTCAGCTTCCGCCAGCATCCACTGCGCCGACGCATCGTCCCCCAATTCGGAGGCCACATACGCTCCATCTAACAGCCCAATGATGCCCCAGAAATCATCCCAATAATGATGCCATTCCTCTGGCCCCAGGTCTTCGGCGCTTTTGCTGGGAGGCAAAATGCCGCGCGTCGGCGGCGGATTAGCGGCCGTTTGTTGGCGCAGACTGACCAGAAATGCGGCCGCTTTATGGATGTGCGGATACCATTCTGCCAATTTGTCGCGGTCCCCGGTATAGCGATAGGCTCTATATGTGTTTCAAGGTGGTGATAGAAGCAACTCCAACAAAGATGGCAGCAATGACCTGCCG
>JACSRF010000018.1 GCA_014879875.1 Anaerolinea sp. | reverse complement strand
TAAATAATTTGCCCATTTAGATTGGTTCAATCTCCGAAGATTGAACCAATCTTGACCAACTTATTGAAGCGCCATTCCTTAAGGAGATAGATTATGAACCGTCATCGTGTATTGTGGTTAACGATTTTGGGATTGGTATTGGCGTCATTGGCTTGTAATGCGTTTGCCGGAACGCCGGAACCGGCCGTGCCGCCGCCGCCGACGTTTGTCGGCAGTATGCCCACGACGACGGCCCCGGACGTGGGGGCCGCGCCGACGGTAACGCTGCCGGGGACAACGGTGGCCCTGGGCACGGAAACGCCGGCCGGGCCGCAGGTGCAGGCGCTGGTAGATGTGAATGTGCGCGCGGGGCCGGGGGTGGCGTACAGCACGGATGGGTTTCTGTTAAAGGGGGAAACGGCCGTCCTCATCGGCAAAGACCCTACGTTCAATTGGTGGAAAATCGCCTGTCCGCCACGTTCCACCGGGCCGCACTGTTGGGTGTCGGGGCGGGCGCAGTACACGGCTGCCGCCAATGCTGACAACGTGCCCATTGCCGAAATCCCTCCCACGCCCACGCCAGAACCGGGGAATGTAGGCCCGGTGGTGGTGTACGTGGCCGGTGGTCGCATCACAGTCTTACCGCTCACCATCACGCAGTCACCCCCACTGGCCGGTGAACCGCAGCTCGTTGGCGCGCGCAGCGATGTACAGGATGTCTTGATTTCCCCGGACGGCCGTAAAATTGCGTACAAAGCTGGCGCCATCCCCAACAACGAACTACGGGTCATCAACGTGGATGGCAGCGATGACCGGCTGCTCGTGGCTGCGGCCGATTTCCCCGTGACGGTGATTGAGACTGTGGACACCTTCAGGGATTTTGTCAACGACGTTCAATGGACGCCTGACAGCCGCACCCTCGTCTTTAACACCGGCCGGATCGGGCAAGAGATGCCCCTGAGTGCGGACCTGGCCGATTTGTGGACGGTTTCGCTAGACGGAGATCCCGTTCAACTGTTTGCGCCAGGGAATGGCGGCGGCGCTTTTGCTATTTCTAGCACCGGTCAGGTCATTCTCAGCCAGGAGGAGACCATTCGGCGCGTCAGGTTGGATGGCTCTGGCGTGGAAACGCTGCTTCAGTTTGAGCGGGTGAACACGGCCAGCGAATACACTTACTACCCGCAGCCACAGTGGACGGCCGATGGCAGCCGCGCCTTTGTCGCCATTCCTGACCGCGAACCATTTGCGCCAGGGGCGACGGCGACGTTGTGGCAGATTCCGACGGTGGGTACGGCCGTGCCGCTGGGCGCATTGCCTGGCAACATCCTCTTTAACCCTGTGACCTGGTCGCCCAACGGGGCGCAGCTTGCTTACGCGCGCCAATTGGTAGGCAGCGCGAACGTCGAGCCGCAGTTGATGGTCGGCAGCGCCAACGGTCAGGACGTGGGCGTCTACAACAGCGCCGAACAGATCACCTTCTTCGCCTGGAGTCCGGACAACACGCACTTTCTCTACACGGCCGGGCAATTTTATGCGGTGGGGCGGGCCAATGCCGGGCCAATGACCATCTCCATCCCGCTGGGGCAGCAGGCGCGGGCGGCGCGCTGGTTAACGGCCGATACGTTCATCGTGGCGGTGGGCAGTGGCAGCGCCTGGACGCTGCGCAGTGGTAACGTGGCCGGGGAGACGGCGCAGTTGACGACATTTACCGGCAGCGGCGCGGCTTTCGCTGTATGGACCCGCTAACAACGATCACTCTAAGGAATGAAAATTAAATAACATACGGAAGAGTGGACAAATCTTCTGAGATTTGTCCACTCTAAACGAAGGATTAAAGCAAAAATCTGCGTAATCTGCGGACGATTTTCCTGATTCTAGCGTTTTTTGTGGCTGATAATTATAAGAATTTATTACAAAGGGACAAAGAAACAAAGGGACAAAGAATCTCTTTGTTTCTTTGTAATAA
>JACSRF010000491.1 GCA_014879875.1 Anaerolinea sp. | reverse complement strand
ATAAATGTAGAAACGCTGGATGCTAACGTTGCCATGCCGGTTGACCACTCGTGAAAATTGTAGATGGCGAAAGACGTGGCGTAATTGCTTAGGCTTGACAGCATGGCCCAGCCGGCCATCTAGCACCGCAACCGGGGTCAGACGATTATCCGTCCGGTCACGATGCGCCCAGTGGCGGGTGGTGTTGAAGAGCTGCACAAATGCTGCATGGGCATCCTCAATTTCGCTGAATGTTTCAGCCTGAATGAACTGGGCATCAGCCAGGCGACGTTGAATGTTGAACTGTGTTTCGATTAGATTCTGCCAAGCTTGTCCGGATTCTATCGGACAAGGCGCAATGCCTAATCCTTCCAGCACCCGCATGAAGGCTTCAGCTGTGAAAACAGAGCCATTGTCAGAAACGATACCCCAGGGAATGCCGTAGCCGCCAAAAGCAGCGTGCAATAACTGCAAAATCGCTAACTCATCCTGGTAACGAGAAGCCATGCCCGCCAGAATCGTGCGGGAGAGGCCCTCGATGATGCAAATGCTGTAGACCCATTTGCCTTCAAATCGCACCAGATAGCGAATGTCAATGAACCAGTACTGGTGATGATAGACCGGTTGGTAGGGTAACTCAGCCGGTTTTTTGTCAGTAGGTTCATGTTCTTGACCGAGTGGGTCGGGCGCACCGCGCCAGAAACGATTATGGGCCATCGCCCGACCCACGGTTCGTTCGCTGGGTAGTTCATCGCCCATTTTCTGTTCGAGGATACCTTGTATCCGAAAACGTCCAGCATCAGGATAGGCCAGTTGCGCCTGAAATACTTGTTCAAGGAAAGGAAGCGTCATCTGATTATCAGGGTGGTTGGTCGGCCGGGTTCGCTTGTCCTCCAAGCTCTCAAAGCCATCTTTTGCAAAAGCCTGAATGATCTTTGTCACATGCGACCGGGCTAATTTGAGAACCGCAGCGATACTTTTCTTTTCCCACCCTTCATAAAACATCCGTACAACTGCCCAACGTGCTTCATAGGCGTCGTCAAAATCGTGAAAGTGGGTGATTTCTAATTCCAGTTGCACCGGAATGGGATGACGTTCCAGGAAACGTTGCACCTTTTTGTGGTCGGTTTTGTAACCAAACTTGTTGCCGATAATGCGGACGATTTCGCGATAGTGGATAGGTGGGTACAGTTGCGTCAGATATAGAATGTATTTGGCTATCGGGTCGGGAAATCCCTCTTCTCGGTTACTGACGGCCGTTGATCGCTGATCGACCAGCCCCAGCATTCCCTCAATGACAAATTGCTTTGCTTTTTCTCTGACGGTTGTGCGCGGAACTTCTGTTTCTTGACTGCGACTGTTTGCAGATTGAGCGAACAGAACGACAGGCCGGATCACTTCGTAGTCAAACTGGATGGGGTCGGTAAATCGCAGATGTAATTGGGAGAAGGGTTCTTCTTGCCGCATTTGCTCTCTCCGGGCATGACCGGAGCAAACATACCTGGCAGGAGACGATCATTCTGCGTCTTTCATGAAGGCAATGGCCTGGTCAAGAGCGGGTCTCATCTCATCTGGAATCAGGTCGGGCCAATAACGGCCGCGTTGATAGACCAACATATCCAATAAGGTGACCAACCAGGTTTTTTCTGATTTACGCCCGCGCAAAGCGCCACGGCGACAAGCGTCACTGACAGCATTGCGTGAAAGTCCCCATATGGTTGCTGCTTCCTGAGCCGTCAGAACGGCCGTTAAACAATCATGCGAATCTTTGTTTTTGTGCATAAGCACAGTCTAGCGTTTTTGCGGCCCAAAGTAAACCCTGAATTCTTAGTGCAAACTAACCGCCAGAATTGGCTCGTTACCCAGAAGCCTTCAATTTTGCTGAAAAGTTTACGGCTTTCTCGCTTACAGCGGCTTAGAAACGCGCGTGGAATGGACTGGAAAGGTGGCAGCGAACCCTGGCGGAGTCTAACGCCCCAAATATGACCTGTTTCATGTGGCCGGGTGTCCGACCTGCTTGCCTTAAGAGCCTCGTCGCTGATTTTCTTGACCAATTTCTTCTTGGTTCGGATGACCTGCTCCATTACTGTGGTCTATTACCGAATTAATTTTTTAATGTTCAAAAGCGCCTACTACGAACGTATATGCGTTATAAATCATCCCATCCTTGCCCGTAATCGCGCACGAGGTAGGTTCGCCAGACATCACGCAGCCATTCACGGCCGTGATGTTCTAGATACCAATGGACGCTGCTTTCGGCCCATTTGTGCTTGACGGGGTTGTAATGGATGTAGTTGAGGGTGTTGTGGGGTTTGCATATGGGGGGCGTGTTCGTAGCAAACGGCCGTGAGCAAATAGTAGTCCCGGTCTTGAATGGGGTGCGGTGGCTCATGCGCCGGATAGCCCCGCGCCAGCCGTTGCCACACTAATTCTTGTTGTTCTTCAGGTGTTAGTTGCTGACGATGGATTGTGAACGAGACTGACGACAAGCCCCGCCTGATTTCCCTGCCCGAAGCGGCTGAATTGTAGGAGCGAGACGGTGCGTTTGGGGAGCGCAAAACCTGATCACCTGACCAGGTTTTGCTGGACGGCCAGCGCCACTGCTTCCGTGCGGCTGCCCGCTCCCAGCTTGGACAAAATGCTGCTGACGTGGAATTTCACCGTGGAGCGGCTTACCACCAGCTCCTCTGCGATTTGCGGATTATTCAGACCGTCTATCATCAAGGCCAGGACTTCTTTTTCACGCGAGGTCAGATCGTAGGTGGGGGCGGCGGGCTGGGTGGCGACGTGGATGAGCGCCTGGGTGGCTTCTGGGGACAGCGTGGGGCGGCCGGCGTGGGCGGCGCGAATGGCGTCGGCCAGTTCAGCGGCCGAGACGTTTTTGAGCAGATAGCTGATAGCGCCCGCTTGCAGCACGCCCTGCACCAGATCATCCTCGCGGAAACTGGTGAGCGCGACTACCTGCGTGTGCGGGCACTGTTGGCGCAGCAGGCGGGTAGCTTCCACGCCGTTCATTTCCGGCATCATCAGATCCATCAGCGCCACGTCCACGGGCTGCTCGCGGCACAGGCGCAGGGCGTCCGCGCCGCTGCCCGCCTCAGCGACCAGTTCCAGATCATCGTGTGCCAGCAAAAAGGCGGCCAGGCCGCTGCGCACCACGGCATGGTCGTCCACAATCAGCACGCGTATCGGTTGGGTGTTACTCATCTTCCGCCTCCTCAGCCAGAGCACAGGCAACCATAATGGTGGCGCCAACGCCAATCTGGCTGTCAATGGTTAACTGCGCGTTTATTTTCTCGGCGCGTTCGCGCATAATACCCAACCCCAGGGAGTTGGTTCCGATCAGGCGCGGATCAAAGCCACGGCCGTTATCGGCCACCACCAGCGTTACATTATCCGGAGCAAGCGTCAGGCGCAGGCTCACCTGGCTGGCCGCGGCGTGTTTGCTGATGTTGTTGAGCGCTTCCTGGGCAATGCGGTAAAAGGCAACCTGCACGTCGGGCGGTAACGGCCGTTCTCCCGTCACCACCAAATCCACTGCCAGCCGCGAACGGCCAATGGCCGCTTCCGTCAACTGCTTGAGCAGGTCGGGCAGCGTGGTTTCCGTCAGCGTCGCCGGGCGCAGTTCCAGGAGCAGGGTGCGCATTTCCGCCAGCGCGCCGCGTGTCAGTTCCCGCAGTTCCGCCAGGCGGACCAGCGCCGCCTCCGGGTTGCGTTCCCAGATGCGGGGCAGCACGTCGGCGATGAGGCTGGCGGAAAAAAGCGTTTGCGTGACCGCGTCGTGCAGATCCCGCGCCAGCCGGTTGCGCTCCTCAACCACGGCCGCCTGGCCTGCCTGCAAGCGTAGATGGGCGTTGGCGATAGCCAGCGCCGCCTGGTCGCTCAAGGATTGGGCCAGATCGATGGTTTCGGGGGAAAACGGCCGTTGTTCGGTAAAGTAAAAGGCCAGGCTGCCATACACCTCGTCGGCTACCACCAGGGGTACGGCCAGGTAAGCAGGATATGCCGCCGCCAAGGCTACCCGCCAGCGCCGCACCCGCGGATCCAGGCCGTCAGCCGTGACCGGGTCTAAAGGGGGCAGCGTCTGGTGGGGAATTGTGACCGGTTGGCGGTTGAGAATGCGTTCATCCGCTTTGCTGGAAAGCAGGGGAAAACCGGTGATGTCCCGGACTGTTTCAGGCAGGCCATAGCTGGCCTCAATGTGGACAAAAGCCTGCCGGTA
The DNA here is from genome assembly GCA_014879875.1 of Anaerolinea sp. GTDB lineage: Bacteria > Chloroflexota > Anaerolineae > Promineifilales > Promineifilaceae > JACSRF01. The sequence continues at coordinate 7,367 of JACSRF010000491.1, read as the reverse complement.
ATCAATGTGGTGCAGGGTACAGATGGTCGCATCCATCAGCCCGGCAGCCTGCGCCGCGATGTAGTTTAGGATTTGCGGCAGCGGGCGGCTGGAATTGAGCACGCGCACAATGTCGCGCAGCGCTTCGGCGACCTGCCGCCGCCGCTCCGATTCCAGATGGCGCTGTTCGATCTCCTGCGTGCGCTCGGCGACCTGCTGCTCCAGGGTCTGGTTGATTTGGGCCAGAGCTTGCCGGTTCAGGACGTGGTTGGTGGCATCCAGACTGACGTCTAATACGGCCACGACTTCGCCGTCCACTGCCAGCGGTACCAATACCACATCCCAATAGGAGACGATGCCGCCGCTCTCCAGGCGCAGCCCTTCCTGGCGCACAGTTTCACCAGCAAACACGGGGGCAAAGAGCGGTCTGAGTATGGCTTCGGTACCGGGTTCGAGGTCGAAGAGGGAGACGCCGGGCACGGCATCGGCGGCGGCGGAGGGCGTGTAGCGGCCGATGAATTCAGCCCAGGTGGGGTTGCAGCGGCGCAAACGGAAATCACGGTCAATAACGGCCGTTCCCACCGGCAGCCTGTCAAACAAATACGCCCACACTTTTTCGGGGGCGGTGTCTAAAAAGTCCGGGAATTGGGTGCTCATCACACCTTTGATTCTACCGGGCAAACTCGCTTCCCGAAATGGACGAAACTCATCTTTGCCTGAGACAAACGTCATAAAACGGGGGCAGAGTGGGCCAATCTTCAAAGATTGGTCCACTCTTGTTTACTGTTGAAACTGCAAGCTGTTTTGCAGTTGGGCCAGCACCGGCAGGGAAATTTCGCCCTGGCTTTCGCGGCCGGGGAACTCAGTCACCCAATCGGTGATGACGATCCAGGTGTTCGGGCGGTAGGGATGGGGGAAGATCTGGTGGCTGTAGCCCGGTTCCAGGGCCAGCACGTAGGCCAGTTTACGGCCCAATGAACCGATTTCTGCTTCTTCGAGGGGGAGGAAAGCGCGGGCAACGGCCGTTTCGTCACCCACCACCACCTCCACCTGGAAGGAAGCCACCACGGGCGGCGCCTGCGGGTCCGGCGGACCGCTCTGGGCGGCAAGCTGCTCGGCCACCTCGGCGGGCATCACTTGCCAGGAAGCTACCACCGGCCAGTCATCGGGCATGCCCGGCCCTGACAGATCTTGTGCCGCCAGCACCCAGTCCGCCGGGTAGTGGAAGGAGAAGCCGTACTCATCGCTGTGGAACAGCGTCACTGCCGGCACGTTTTGGTTGTCTACGGCGTTGATTTGGTAACGGCCGTTTTCCATCACAAAGGTTAGCAGAGCCTGCCATTCATTATAAGGTTCCCGCTTATCATCCAGGAAGTAGAATGTCACCAGCGCTTCCTCCGCGCCGGGGCCGGGCAGCACGCTGAAGCCGTGCGGAATATCCTGCGCCAGCAAAAAGGGATCGAAGCCGCCGCCTGTGGTATCGGCGAGCAGGGCATCCACGCCCTGCACAAAATCGTCTGACAGGAACGGGGTGTCGCGGTAAGCGCCGTCCACCAGCGGATTGCGGAATTCGCCGTCTTCGCGGCTGCCGATATAGCCCAGGTACCAGGTGTAGAAGGCGCGGGCCGTGCCCGCCGGTGACTGGCTGGCGCACTCGATTTCGTCAATGAGCCAGCCGCCGTTCTCAGCGCGCAGGGTTAGCGTCAGATAGTGCGGGCCGAAGAAGCCGGTGCGCAGCAGCACCCGCGCCTCGTCATTGCCAACCACGAACGCATCGGGCACATAGACGCTGACGGGGATGTTTTGGGCGCAGAGGAAGGGATCCGCGCCGCCCATTCCCCGTTCATGCATTTGCGCCAGGCTGGCGTCCATCGCCGCGATGAGATCGGCGCTGAGGGAAGGGGATTCGGCATAGGCCCGTTCGGACAGCGGGCTGCGGAATTCGCCGGCAGCGGGAGTGCCGGTATAGGCCAGATACCAGGTGTAGAAGGCTTCTACCACTTCCTCGGGCGTGTTTCCGTCTGGGGTGAAATAGGCGGCGTTGACCACGCTGACGTCATCAATCAGCCAACGGCCGTTTTCCTGTTTCAGCAGCACCTGCATAGGCAGCCAGGCATCCAAGCCGCTCCAGGCGCGCATCATTTCCACCACGGCCTTGTCGCCTTCGACAACTGCTTCGCCTACCGTCCACTCCGACGGCATCTGCACCGCCATCACAACGGGGTCGTAGCCGTAGGGATTATAGGCAGCGGTGTAGTCGGCCAGTTCCTGGATGAAGCGGGGGCTGAGGTAGGGGCTGTCTTCATAGACGCCGTCCACCAATGGGTTGTTTTCCGTGCGCGGGAAATCGTCGCCGGCATAGGCGATGTATTCCTGGTAAAAGGCGTCCACCGTTTCAGCCGGGCCTAGGCGTTCTTCCTCTGGCTGCGGCATGGGGGCGGCGGCCGTTTCGGTCTCGACTGCGCTTTCTCCGGCGTCAACCGTGGTCGGTTCAACCGTGGGTGGGATAGGCATGGCTTCCACCTGTACATTTTCTTCATACAAATTCTGACCGGCGCAGCCGGCTGTGAAGCAGATGAACAGGATCATAACCAGCATGACGCTCCAAAAATTATGTTTCATCGTAACCTCCATCTATTTGTATTCTGACTGCCGCCAGCAATTCTTCTGGCGGAGCGCTTTTACTGACAAACGCATCTACGTGGGCGGCGAGGGCGCGTTTACGGGCTTCCGGGCGGCTGCTGAGGGCGATGATGCGCAGCAACGGTCGTTCATAGCGCAGCAAGCGCAGGAGCTGCACCGGGGACAGTCCGGGCAGTTCCCAATCCAGCAGGATCAGGTCTGGCTCCACGCGCTCAATGGCTTGCAAAACGGCCGTGGCGTCGGCGCTTTCCCCGATGATCTCCACATGCGGCTCCTGCTCCAAAAGCAGCCGCAGCGCCGATCGGACTGTGACTTGATCGTCGGCCAGTAAAATCCGCATCCTATCACCTCACTGCCCCAAGTATAAGAAATGCGTTTCCCATCCACATCAGGCAGTTGGATAAATTTGCACCTGGTCAGATGACCAGTTAGGCGCTAACAACGCCAAGATCGACAAAAAATTGTCGCTGTTTAAGGAAGAAGGAAGAATATTCGTTGTTCCTTTTTCCTCATCTGCAAACTATCCTGGGCCGGAGGGCGCCTTATCTCCACCTTTTGGCGGAGAAGGGTTCAGCAAAAGGGCGGGCGATAACTGGTTATCCTTATCATAGAATGTAAACATCTTAACCACCTGTTTATATTCTTTACAAGGAGAACCTGAAAATGTTTCGTAAATTAGTCGTCACAAATCTTTTATTGGTATTCGCTCTGTTCTTGACTGCCTGTTCGGCGGCCGTCGGCGCCGGCAGCAGCCCCCCGGCAAACGAGAATGAAGCGCTCGGCAAAGCGACCTTAGCTGGTCTGGAAGCGATAGGCTGGGATGTAACCAACTTCACGGCCGTAACAGAAGCCGTTGACAAAGATTACGCCCGCGTCCGCGTCGAATCCAACAATCCGCCCGGCGGCTTCAACGTTTTCTTGCAACGGCAACAGGGCAGTTGGCAGGTTATCGCCCACGGTTCCGCTTTTGACCCCGCCGAACTGCGCGGCCTGGGCGTTCCCGACAGCGTTCTTGGCCCGTTAAGCGGCAGCGGCCCGTCGGCCGAGCCGAGCGACGAAGATGCCATCGTCGACTCCGCATTGACTGGCCTAGCGGAAATGGGCTGGAAAGAAACGTTCGACGCCAGAATGATGGCTCGCGAAGACGATTACGCCCGCGTTGAGGTTGAATCTCTTGACCCGACTGCGCCCGGCGGCTTTACCGTCCTGCTCATGCGTCGGGATGGCGCTTGGCAAATCATCTACACTGGTTCCAGTTTTAATCCCCAAGCTTTGGCTGGGTACGTTCTGCCGGAGAGCGTTCTGCCGGAAACATGGCGGCAAGCTGAAACCAGCGTTTTCGACCTACTGCGACGCGCTGGCGGCCAGATAGAGATGAGTGGCGAGGATGTCTTGCAACCTTTCTTCTCGATTCATGGCGAAATCGCTCGCCTCAACGGTCAGGATGTACAGCTTTTCAACTATCCCACCGAAGCCGAGGCCATCGCCGCCGCGAATGAGGTTGCTCCAGACGGCCGTTCCATCGGTACGCACAGCATCGCTTGGCTGGCGACGCCCCACTTCTTCCGCTCCGGTTCGACGCTTCTGCTCTACGTGGGCGACGACGCCGATACTCTGGCCTTACTAACAGCCGCGCTCGGCGAACCTTTCGCTGGCGGTTCAAGCAAATAAGCAAACAGCCCGCTCCCCCAACAAAAAACGGATACCAGTCGGTATCCGTTTTTTGTTGGCCTCGTTCAAATCTCTACTTGGATAAGCGTCCCCCGCCCCGGCGCGCTTTCCAGGCGAAACATGCCCCCGACTGCCTCCACCCGCTCCCGCATCGAATGCAACCCCAAATGGCCGGGAAATTCGCCAGCGGGGTCAAACCCCTGCCCATCGTCGCGGATGGAGAGGGTTAAACGGCCGTCCCCATTTTCCAACCGCAGTTCCACCCGATTGGCGCGGGCGTGTTTGGCAATGTTGTGCAGGGCCTCCTGCGCCACGCGGTAAAACACCTCCTTAATTTCCAAAGAGGCTTCTGGTTCCGAACAGAAATCGACGACGACATCCAGTTGATGGCGGGCGCGGGCCGCTTCAACCTGCTTGATTAAGGCGGCCGTCAATCCCTCGCTCTGTAAAGATTCGGGGCGCAGTTCAAAGATCAGGGCGCGCATTTCGGCCAGACCGGCCTCTGCCAGCGAGGCGATATAGTCCAGCGGTTCGGCCGCCTGAGCGGGTTCTCGCTCTAACAACGCCCGAGCCGTGCGCGTGCCCAAAGCGATGCCGTACAAAGCTTGGGAGACGGAATCGTGCAGATCGCGGGCCAGCTTTTGCCGCTCTTCTAGGGCGGCCAATTGGCGGGCCTGTTCGTACAGCCGGATGTTTTCCAAAGCCACCGCCAGTTGGTTCGCCAACGCCTGCAAAATAACGATGTCGTCCGCGCCAAAAGCGTCGCGCTGGTCGCTCTCTATGTTTAGAACGCCAATGAGCCGATCTTTTAGCTGGATGGGGAGGGCCAGCTCAGAGAGGGTGCGTGCGCCAGAGGCGGCTGGAATAAAGCGGGGGTCTTGAGCGGCGTCGGGGATGAGCAGGGGACGGCCGTGCGCCGCCACCCAGCCCATCGCCCCTTCCTCGCCCACTTTCAGTTGGGTACGGCCGCAGTCGCAGTCGGTGCGGATAAGCAAATTCTCGCCGTCAACCAGGCCAATGCTGATGAAATAGTAGCCGAAATTGTCACGGATGACCTTCTGGGTTTGCTCCAGAAGTTCGTCTTCGGAGAGCAAGGCGGTAATGTGTTGGCCCGCTTCATTGATGGCCCGGAATTGATCGGCGCGCCGCTGGCTGGCGGCAAAGATCTGGGCATTTTCCAGGGCGATGGCCGCGTAGCTGGCGAAGGCCATGGCTAGGTCGGCGTGATGGGCGGTGTAGGCGTTGGGTTGCTCGTTGTGCAGCGTCAACATGCCGATGGTTTCGCCCTTAAAAATGAGCGGGACGCGCATCCAGGTGCGGACTGATTTGTAATAGGTCTGGAGAAAATGACTGGCCTGGCGACGAAAGTCGCGCGCCTCCTCCGTATCGTCATAATGGGCGTCGCCGATGAGAAGCGGCCGCCCGCTGGCCATCACTTTTTGGTCGAGGTAGTTAGAGGCCGGGAATTTCACCCTAGACGCAGGCTGATCCGACAGTTCCAACCAATCGGCAACGCTGTGAAAAAGGTCTCCCTCCCGGCGCACGATGGTAGCGTTGCTGAAATTAACTACGGTTTTGAGTTTTTCAAGGATTTCCCGCAGCAGAAAGTCTGGCGACAGGTTGGAAGTAATATCCTGGGCAATGTGGAGGAGCGTCGCCAGTTCTCGTGCCCGTTCCTCGCCTGTTTGCGTTCCGGCGTCTACGTCGGCGACTGTTTGCTGACTCATGATTTGCCCTCGCTCAGGCGGCAACATCCACCATGCCAATCCGCACGGCATACAGAGCGGCCTGAGTGCGGCTGGGGACGTTCAATTTAGCCAGAATGTTGCTGACATGGGTTTTGACCGTCTTCTCACCGATAATCAATTCCTGGGCGATTTCTTTGTTGGCGTATCCCTTGGCCAACAGGCGCAGCACGTCCGTTTCTCGTTCGGTCAAGGTTTCATGGCTCTCCGGGGCGCGCACTTCCCGCATCAGCCGGGCGGCCGCTTGCGGGGAAAGCTGCACCTGCCCGGCGGCGGCCGCTTTGATGGCCCGGTTTAGCTCGTCGGCCTGGGTGTCTTTCAGCAGGTAGCCGATAGCCCCCGCCCGCACCGCGCCAATCACCTTCTCATCCTCCAGGACGCTGGTCAGGGCGATGATTTCAATGTCTGGGAGTTCCCGGCGCAATATCTCAATGGCCGCAATCCCATCCATCACCGGCATCAGCAAATCCATCAAAATGACGTCGGGCCGGAGGCGGTGGGCCGCTTCAATCGCTTCCTGCCCATTAGCGGCTTCGCCAACGACAGCCAACTCCGAATCCAGGGAGAGAAACATCCGCAGCCCCTGCCGCACGACACTGTGATCGTCAACCAACATGACGCGAATAGCCATACCCATCTTCTCCATAAATAAACTGCATTTTAGCATAAAATTCGCCGTTCTCCGCCAAAAGTCGGAGAACAAATAAGCCGTCTGCCCGATACGCGCCGCCCCAGCGGGAGGTATCCTATTTGCAGGGTAACGCCATGAAGATTAAACTGTCGCCAGGCGACGATCTTGCGCCGCTGGAACAGTTGCTTGCCGCCATTCGGCGGGCAGCCTACTGGAGATGAAATGAACACAAAAATGATTGTCTACCGCGCGACGCAGGCTGACATTCCGTAACTTCCAGGCCGCCTTTTTGCGTCTTTTTGGAGCGTCAGTCGTCTATAAGGGTGAATGTTTGAATGTTCATCAACCCATTAGCAAAAAGGAAAAAGAATCATGATACAAAAAGATAATGCGCTGGTTAATTTGGTTAAACGGTCGGTTGGGCTGCCGGTTGGCGGGACGAGTTGTTGTGGCGCAACGGCCGTAGCTGAAACAGTCAAGCCCTCCGGCAACTGCTGCGGCGGAACGGCCGTGACAGAAAATGGGACCGCCAACTGCTGCGCGACTGAAACGGCGTCCGCGTTGTGCTGCGGCGCAAGCCAGGAAACTAACGCTGCTGGCTGCTGCGGCTCTTAGGGTTCGTTCGGTAAGATTGACTCTTCCGAAAAAAGCCTCAACCTGCATGAGGTTGAGGCATGGGCATAATTAACGGTAGCGTC